>NZ_JAJDNQ010000159.1 GCF_022340605.1 Thiohalocapsa sp. | reverse complement strand
GGTTGCGGCCGAGCTCCGCGAGGATCAAAGCGCGGGAAGCCGGGATAGACCCCGAGGTGCCCGCAAAACATCTGTCGCCTGGACAGAGGATTATATGCGTGTCGAGGCCCCAGACGCCGCGTGCCCGGCATCGAGCCGGGCACGCGGCGAGCCGGCTGGAAGCCGGCGCTCCCAGTGGGCCGCGCCGGTGGCGCCCGGTCAGCGCGGCGCAATTCGTGGGGATATCTTCGGGTCGGTCCCGTTTGGGCTCTCAGAGCTCCGGGCGGTGTAGCGCGCGGCGTGCGGCCATGGCCACGGCGTCGAACAGCAGGCCGAGGACGTAGCGGAGAAAGGCGCGGGTCAGCTCCACCCCGGACATGGCCTGGCGGCCGAGGAAGCGGAGCACGAGCCCGATCAGCTGTTGGAGGTAGTAGCCCAATTGTGTGGCCAGGTCCGCGGCGCGCTCCAGTAGTCGGGCGATCATGTCAAGCGAGGTGAAGGCAGTGGTCAGGCCCGCCTGCACGATATGCGCCGCCAGCTTGAGCACGAGACTGAGCGCCTTGCTTAGTGCCCAGAGTCCGGTCCCCGGCAGGGTCACGGCGTCCCCGGCGATGGCGAGCGCCTGCTCGACCCCGCCGGTGACGTTGTCGCGGTGGCCGCTCGCGGCGACCTGCTCCCAGTCCAGCTTGGTGACGAGCGTGCCGTAGGCGCTCATCTTGTGCTTCCACGGGTTCAGCGACAGGCCCGTGTTCGGCAGCATCAGCCCGTCGCCGGGCATCGGCCCGTGCGCGAAGGGCCACAGCGGCACCATCGGCACTGGGTCCGCCGGGTTCCAGACGCGCTTGATGTTGCCCGCGAGCAGGTCGTCGGTGAGCGTGCGGCAGAACGGGGACAGCCCGACCCGGGGCGCGCCGAAGGTGTAGAGCTTCACGTCGCAACCGATCCGCCCCTTGATCTCCACCGCGGCCAGCGAAGCGAGGGCGCCGCCGAGGCTGTGCCCGACGCAGTGCACCACGCGCGGGGCGTAAGCCGCCGTGGTGGTGATGAGGTCCCGGCGGAATTGCTCGTAGATCTTGTGAAAGCCCTGGTGGACGAGCAGGCCTTGCGGCCCCCGGGCGAGGCCGACGTTGGCGTTCGACAGCCAGTCGGCGAAGGTAGCGGTGCCGCGCGTCGCCACCACCAGGTGGTCGGCGCCGCTCGACTGCATGACCAGGCCGAAGCCCGACTCTGGGCGCCAGCGCGGCTTCGCGAAGCGCGCGCGGGCCTCAGTGCTGGTGCCCACCGACGAGCCGAACACCGGCAGCCCCGAGAGGGCGCTGACCACCTGCGCGCCGCCGGTGTCGTAGGCCGTGTTCAACGCCTTGAAGCCGCCGAGATCGAAGGCGTCGGTGACGTTCGATTCCTCTTGGATCTCGTAGACCGCCTTGGCGATGTCCGCCGCGAGCGACGGTGCCAGGAAGTTCTCGTTGGCTGCCATGCGCTGTGCTCCTGCTGGATCTTGCGACGCCGGAAGGGCCGATGGCGCGGCGCTTCCCGTGCGGGGCGGGCTGCCGCGCTAGAGTCGACGCCATCAGGCGCCGACCATTAAGGGATTCGGAAGCCGCGTGCTTGACTGGATGCCGGGATGGCATTGCCGGTGTCGCATCATGGCTTATCGGCCTCGACGCAGGTGGAAATGAACAGCCCCTCGCGCATCCGCTCCCCGGTCAGCGTGCACACTAGGTCGAGCGGGCGGCCGTCGAGCTCCCCGTTGCTGTCGTAGTCGCGCTTGGACGCGCGCCAAATGGTGATTGGGCCGTCGGGCGTGTCGGCCTCCACGCGCTGCGCGATGTGGCTCTCGTGGGGCAGCAATGCCGCGAAGAAGCCCGATGCCGTGGCCTCCGGAAAGCGGAACCGACCGTCGGCGTCGGTGGTGGCGCTATCGCTGCCGGTGGTGCCGTTCCAGGCCCATTTCCAGGTGCGCGTGAGTCGCACGCCGGCCGCGGGGCTGCCGTCCGGATGGATCAACCGGGCGTTCCAGGCCGAGCACATGACGAAGGCTTTGCCCATTGCAGTCGCACTCCCCGGCAGGACCACCGCGCAGCAGGCCAGGATGACGAGCAGCAGCCGATGTTGCATGCCGTGTTCCGGTTTGATCTGACACCTTGCTGGAGTATTCCAGGTTTCCAGTGATGGGTAAATCTCTCATTTTAGGGGTCAGGTCTTGCAATCACGCATCCGCAATTGCAGCGCCCGCAGCGCCCCAGGAGAAGGTCCCCCGTTGGCGGTGAGCAACGGTTCAGGAACACCGTGGAAGAAGCGAAGAGACCATAAAAGTACTGCTCGCAACGCCTTGATCATCACGTGGGAGCGGCGTCCTCGCCGCGACTCGCTGCTCATCGCGCCGAGGACGGCGCTCCTACAGCGGTGGACGGACTCACGATCAAGGCTGCTCGCAACGCCGAAAACGAGCGGATGGTAGTTAGGGTTAGCGATAGCGTAACCCGACAATCAACGGGTTACCCCGCCGCAAGGTCGGGTTACGCTGCGCTAACCCGACCTACACCGAGGACTTTCACGGTCTCTTCGCTTCATCCCCCCTACGTCCGCGACGCTTCGGTTGTGCTTGAAGCGTTCCTCACTCATGCCGCAACGCCTCGATGGGGTCGAGCCGCGCGGCGCGCCGTGCCGGGAACCAGCCGAAGACGATGCCGACGGCGGCGGAGAACAGGAAGGCGAGCGCGATGATGCCGCCGTCGACGATGAAGGGGACCTTGAGCGCGCCGGCCAGCAGCAGCGCGGTGCCGAGGGCGAGCAGGATGCCGAGCAGGCCGCCGAAGGACGACAGCACCACGGCCTCCACCAGGAACTGCATCAGCACTTCGGCCTCGCGGGCGCCGATGGCGAGCCGGATGCCGATCTCGCGGGTGCGCTCGGTGACCGACACCAGCATGATGTTCATGATGCCGATGCCGCCGACGAGCAGGCTCACGGAGGCGACCGCACCGAGCAGCGAAGTCAGCACGGTCGTGGTGCCGGCGAGCATGCTCGCGATCTCGCGCATGTCGCGCACGCGGAAGTCGTCCTCGTCCATCGAGCCGATGTGCCGGCGCTCGCGCAGCAGCCGCTCCACGTCGGCGATGGTGCGGTCCATGGACCGGCCCGGCTTCACTGACAGGTAGATGACGTCGACGTCCTGATCGCCGGCGATGCGCCGTTGCAGGGTGCGGATGGGCATCAGCACCAGGTCGTCCTGGTCCATGCCCATGCTGCTCTGGCCCTTGGCCTCCAGCAGGCCGACGATCTCGCAGGCGAGCTTCTTCAGGCGCAGGCGCTGGCCGATGGGGTCCTGGGCGCCGAACAGCTCGCGGCGGACCGTGGCGCCGATGATGCAGGAGGCGCGGCCGGCGCGCAGCTCGCTCGGCGTGAACTGCCGGCCCGCGGCCAGCGTCCAACTGCGCGCGGCGAGATAGGCGTTGTCGGTGCCGGTGACGGACGTGGACCAGTTCTCGTTGCCCGCCACCGCGGTCATGGCGCTGGAGGCGGCCGGTGCTACGGCGGCCAGCGCCGGCAGGTCGTGGCGCAGCGCGGCGACGTCGGCCAGGCTGAACTTCGGCGCGTCCGAGCTCATGCCCGGTCCCATGTGCTGGCCCGGCCGGACGATGAGCAGGTTGGTGCCCAGGGACTCGATCTGGGTGCGCACCGCCGCCGTGGCGCCCTGTCCGAGCGTGACCATGACGATGACCGCGGCCACGCCGATGACGATGCCGAGGATGGTCAGGAACGAGCGCAGCACGTTGCGGCGGATCTCGCGGATGGCGAGCAGCAGGCTGTTGCTGAGCATCAGGCGTCCTCCACCGCGGTCGCGGCTGGCTCCACCAGACCGTCCAGAAAGTGCACGACACGCCCGGCATAGGCGGCCATGTCCTGCTCGTGGGTGATCATGACGACGGTGATGCCGCGCTCGCGGTTCATGGCGCAGAGCAGGTCCATGATCTCGCGGCTGCGAGCGGTGTCGAGGTTGCCGGTGGGCTCGTCGGCGAGGATCACGGCCGGGTCCGTGACCAGCGCCCGGGCGATGGCGACGCGCTGCTGCTGCCCGCCGGAGAGCTCCGCCGGCGTGTGCTTGGCCCAGCCGGTCAGGCCCACCGCGGCCAGCGCCGTCATGGCGCGACGGTGGCGCTCAACGCGGCGCACGCGCTGGTAGATGAGCGGGAGCTCCACGTTCTCCAGCGCGGTGGTGCGCGCGAGCAGGTTGAAGCCCTGGAACACGAAGCCCAGCGCGTGACGTCGCAGCAGCGCGCGCTGGTCGCGGCTCAGGGTGCCCACGTCGACGCCGCGGAAGCGGTAGGTGCCGCTGGTGGGCGTGTCCAGGCAGCCGAGGATGTTCATGGCCGTGGACTTGCCGGAGCCGCTCGGCCCCATCACCGCGACCATCTCGCCGGCGGCGATGTCCAGATCGATGCCCCGCAGCGCGTGCATGGCGGCGCTGCCGCGGCCGTAGACCTTGGTGACGGCGCGCAGCTCGATCAGGGCGCTGCCGGGGGATGCTTCCGGTCTGCCCGCGGCGTCCGCCATCAGCCGCCTCCCTTGCGCACGGTACTGTCGATGATCACGCGCTGCCCGGCGCTGAGGTCGCCTTCGAGAACCTGCGTGTCGGTGCCGTCGCTGACGCCGGTCTTGATGGACACGGCCATCGGCTCGCCGCCCCGCAGCACCCAGACGCGGGCGCCGTTCTCTTTGTGTCCCTCGCCGTTGCCGCCGCGGCCATGGGGCATGTGCGGCAGCAGCATGCCGACCAGTCCGCGGCCGCCACCTTGCGCCTGCTTGCCCGGTTGTTGGGGCGGACTGAAGCGCAGCGCCGCGTTCGGCACCAGCAGCGCGTCGTCCAGGCGCTGCACCAGGATCTCGGCGGTGGCCGTCATGCCCGGGCGCAGCGACAGGTCGGCGTTGTCCACGGCGAGCAGGGTCTCGTAGGTAACCACGCCCTCCACCGTCTGTGGGGCGTAGCGCACCTGTTCGATGCGCGCCGGGAAGCGCCGGTCCGGATAGGCGTCGACGCTGAACTCGGCGCTCTGGCCCACGGCGACGCGGCCCACGTCGGCCTCGTCCACGTCCACGTGCAGCTCCATCTGCGCCAGGTTCTCGGCCAGCGTGAACAGCACCGGGGTCTGCAGCGACGCGGCCACGGTCTGCCCCGGCTCTACCTTGCGCTCCAGCACGATGCCGTCGATGGGGGCGCGGATGACAGCCTTCTCGCGGGTGCGGCGCACGTCGTCCAGCTCCGCTTCGGCTTCCGCCACCTGCGCCTCGGCGACGGCGAGCTGCGCCGTCGCGCGCGTGTGGGCGGCGGTGGCCGTGTCCAGCTCCTCCTGCGAGGACATCCGTTTCTTCAGCAGGTCCCGGGTGCGGCGCAGGCGGTTGGCGGTCTCGGTGACGGTCGCCTTCGCCTCCAGCACCCGGGCGCGGGCGAGCGTCAGCGCCGCCTCGGACTGGCGCAGCCGGGCGTCGAGCTGGTCGGTGTCGAGCCGCGCCAGCTCGTCGCCGGCGTGGACGGTGTCGTTGTAGTCGGCATCGACGACGGCGATGGTGCCGGAGATCTCGGTGCCCACGTCCACCTGGTTCACCGGCTCCAGCGTGCCGGTGGCGGAGACGCGCACCACCAGGTCGCCGCGGCGCACATCGACGGCCTTATATGAGATGCCGCTCTCGTCGCCGCCACGCAGCAGCCACAGCCCCGCACCCAGCGCCGCCAGCGCCAGCAGCGCGAGCAGGATCAGTCGCCGCCGGCGCCGACGTCCGGCGCGTTGCTCGGCCTCGAGGATGTCGGCGAGGTCGCCGTCGGATGGATGGGTCATGGGCTCCGCCGATACTGCCGTTCATTGCCGGTCAGGTTAGACCGCAATGTTGCAAGAAAAGCGGAGCGAGTGGGGCGATGGCGATGGCAATGCGATGAAGTCGAGGCCGGAGTGTCGGCCGGAGTATCGCCCTCCAGGGCGACACGGATCAGCCCCATGAGCCGCCCCGAGCGTGGCCTCGACCCGTCCGCATGAGTGCACCAGTGCGGCGTTTCTCCTAATCTCGTTGTCGTTGTCGTTGTCGTTGTCGTTGTCGTTGTCGTTGTCGTAATCGTGATCTCAACTGTCCGGATATTCGACCACGACCACGACCACGACCACGAGGGAGCCCGGTCTCGGAGTTTCCGCAGAGAAGCACTAGTCGAGCAATTTGGTCTGTGCGATCTCGTTCCAGAATGCCAGGTGCATCGCCCGGGAGGCATCCGCATCGATGCGGACCTCCACCAGCGGTGGGCCACCGGCGCCGGGTTCTCCTGCGGGCGTGCCGTTACCGTCCAGGACCTCGTCGAGCGCGCTGGCATCGGCTACTTGGCAATGCCGCAGTCCGAACACGCTCGCCAGCTCGCCGAGGTCCGGTGCTACCGGCGTCCGCCAGAGTTGCTCGAAGCCCGGTAGCCCGTGCTGGGGCAGGTAGTCGAAGATGCGCCCGCCGCCGTTGTCGATGACGATCACTGGCCGGCGGAATCGATCGCCCAGCAGCCAGCCACTGAGGTCGTGCACCGCGGACAGGTCGCCGAGCAGGCCCCAGCAGGGTGGCCCGGCATAATTGAGCCCCGCCAGGGTCGAGCACTGCCCGTCGATGCCGCTGGCGCCGCGGTTGCCGTGCAGCGCCAGGGCCTCGGTGCGGGTGCCGGACCAGGTGTCGAGCTGGCGGATGGGCAGGGAGTTGGCACACAGCAGGGCCTCGCCGGCAGGGATGCGCGCGAGCAGGGCGCGGATCAGGTGGGCCTCGCACCAGGGGGCGGCTGCCAGGTGCTGGTCGGCGAGGTCGCGGACGCGGGCATCGGCACGGTGCCAGGTGTCGTTCCAGGCGCGGTCGGGCTCGGCGTCGGCCGACAGCGCCGCGCAGACAGCGGCCGGGTGGGCGACAAGCCGGCGTTGCACGTCGTGGCTCGGGTCGCGCCAGCCGCCGGCGGGGTCCACCAGCAGGGCGGGAACACCGCTGAGCCACTGACCGAGCACCTTGGAGACGGGCGCGCCGCCGAAGCGCAGCACCCACTCCGGGCGCAGCCGCTCCGCTGCCTCGCGATGGCGCAGCAGCGCGTCGTAGTGGGCGAGCACGCTGTCCGCCGCGGGGCCGAAGCGCAGCCCTGAGAGTGGGTCCGCCAGCACCGGCAGCGCGAGGCGGCGGGCGGTGGCGCAGAGGGATTCCGCAAAGCCAGCCGGAAACAGGCCCGGCCCGCAGACCACGAGGCCGCGGCCGGGTGGCAACGAAATGGGCGCGAGCGCCGTCGGCTCCGATGGCGCCGTGGACCCGTGCCCCGCCGGCGGCCATGCCGGCAGCGTCCCGTCGCAGCCGGCCGCCGGTACCAGCGGCTCCTCGAAGGGCAGGTTGACCTGCACCGGACCTGGGCGCGAGCCCGATGCGATCACGGCACAGCGCAGGCCGAGGCTGGCGACCGCCTTGAGCGCGGCATCAGCGGCGCGCGGCAGCCCGGGATCGTGCGCCTCGCGCGCGAAGGCCCCGAACAGCCGGGTCTGGTCGATGGTCTGGTTGGCGCCGAAGCCGCGCAGCGCCGGCGGCCGGTCGGCAGAGAGCAGCACCAGCGGCACGCCGGTCTCGCTGGCCTCGATGACCGCCGGGTACCAGTGCGCCGGTGCCGAGCCGGAGGTAGCGAGCAGCGCCACCGGCCGGCCCGAGGCGCGCGCGGCCCCCAGCGCGAAGAAGCCGGCGCTGCGCTCGTCCAGGATCGGGATCAGCGTGAAATCGCCGCGCTGCTGCGCCGCCAGCACCACGGGGGTCGAGCGCGAGCCCGGCGACAGCACCAGGATGCGGACACCGCCGGCGGCGAGCCCCGCCAGCAGTGCGCCGGCCCAACGCAGGTTGATGCAGCCCTGATCCATGCGGGTGGCTCGGGCGTAGCGGCCCTAGGCGTATTGCAGCGCGGAGAGCATGGCGGCGAGCTTGGCCTCGGTCTCGTCCCACTCGGAGCCCGGGTCGGAGCCCGCGACGATGCCGGAGCCGGCGAACAGCTCGGCGTGGGCCTCGTGCACCCGCGCGCAGCGCAGCAGTACCCAAAGCTCGCCGGTGCCGTCCGGTCGCAGCACGCCCGCGGCGCCGGTGTACCAGCCGCGGTCGAAGGGCTCGGCGTGCTTGATCCAGGCCTGCGCCGCGTCCCGTGGCTGGCCGTTGGTGGCGGGGGTCGGATGCAGGCGCTCGGCGAGCTCGAACAGGTCCACACCCGGGCGCGGCCGTGCGGTGATGGGGCTCCACAGGTGCTGGGCGTTGGTGAGCTGCATCACCCGCGGCGCCGGCGGCACCCGAAAGGCGTCGCAGCAGTCGGCGAGGGCGGCGCGGATGGCGTCGATGACGACGCGGTGCTCGCGCAGGTCCTTGTCGGAGCCCAGCAGCGCGTCCCGCAGGGCCGCGTCGCCGGCCACCGACTCGGCGCGCGGCGCGGTGCCGGCGATGGCGTCCACCTCCAGCCGGCCGTCACGCAGATCCAGCAGCCGCTCCGGCGTGGCGGCGACGAAGCTCTGCCCGTTGCGCTTGAGGCTCAGGATCTGGCACGACGGGAACAGGCAGCCCAGCGCGCTCAGCAGCCGGCCGATGTCGAAGGGCCGGGGGCCCTGCACCACGAGCCGGCGCGAGAGCACGACCTTCTCGATGGGGCCGGCGCCGATGCGCGCCAGCGCCGCCTGCACCAGGTCGGTCCAGCCGGCGGCGTCCGGCTGCTCGTGCTGACGCAGAAGATGCGCCGGCGTCAGCGGCCCGTTGAGGGGTCGGTACAGGGCCGGTATCAGTTGCCGCAGCCCAGCGCGCCAGCGCCCGAGCACGGCGTCCGGGGCGGCGGGCAGCGGCGTCGAGAACACCAGCGCCGCCTCGTGGTCGCGGCTGACGAGGCCGATCTCGGGCACCCACAGAATGGCGTTCGGCAGGGAACTGTCGGTGTCCGCCGCGGCCGCGGAGGCGCGCTCGTCGCCGGCGGCGAAGCCGAGCATCGCGAAGGCGTCGAAACCGGTTTGGTCCGGGTCGGCGCGCCGCCAGTCGGTCGTGGCCAAGGCGTCGGTCAGGGTGCGCAGCCGCGCCGGGCCGGCGGCGTGCCATGCCTGCGCCTCGCCGTAGCCCACGTGCAATTCGCCGCGCTGGGCGTGCTGGAATTGGAACTGTCGGCCCGCGAGCTGCGGTGCCGCCGCCGGCGCGCGCGGCAGCGCCAGCAACAGCGACTGCACGCCCCCCGCGGCCGTCAGCTGCAACCGGGCCAGGGCGTCGGCCAGGCGCGCCTCGAGGTGCTCGAGGATCGCGATGGGGGCGAGCATGTCCATTCGGGGCTGGGGTTGCAAGCGGATGTGGCGGATGGGGCCGAGTTGGGTGTCGGGCTGGAGGTCGATCTGGGGATCGGATTGGGCGGCGGACATGGGGCGTGTGGGCGGCGAAGGCTCTGCGTGCGGGCTAGGGCTTGCCGGCTGGCTGCCGCCGACGCCAACATGGGGTCGGATGCGGCTCGCAACAGCACCCTCCGGGGCACGTCCCGGATGACCCGTGCGCGAGCCTTCCCCGTGAGCCGCCGGCCTGAGAGCCGTCGGTGTTGCCGCCGTCAGTCGCTCTTGGCCGCCTTCAGCGCCTCCACGGTGCGCCAGAACTCGTCCAGCGCGGCGATGGTGCGGGTCGGCCGCTCCCACTGCGGGATGCCGAGAGTCGGCTCCACGCGGGTGGTGAACCAGTTGCCCCGCGCCTGCGCGAAGTCCGGCAGCAGATCGAAGGTGACGTTGGCGTCGCGGTCGTAGATCACCAGCACCGGCAGCTCCAGCTTGCCGTACAGCGTTTCGACCGCCTTGCCGGTGAAGAGCTGCCCGGACAGGAAGCGATAGGGCGCGTGCATCGCCCCCGGCTGGTGCGAGGTGGCGTAGGCGTAGTCGATGAGCTCCTCCGGCGGCTCGCCGACATAGCTCTGGCGCATGAAGTAGCGGATGCCGGCTCGCTTGGTGAGCAGACCGTAGAGCCCCTGGCCCAGACCCGGCAGCGTAAAGAACCGGTGCAGGCCCTTGCCGACGCCGCCGGTGGGCAGGCGGCGGTTGCTGAAGCCGGTGGGGGAGAGCAGTGCCAGCGTGTGGAAGCGCTCCGGCGCGTCCAGGCAGGCGCGGGCGGCGAACTCTGAGCTGAGCGAGAAGGCGACGACGTCGGCCGGCTCTTTGACCACGTCGGTGAGGAAGGACACGATGGCCTCGGCGTAGAGCGCCGGCGAATAGGGCCGGTTGCTGCGGTCCGAGAAGCCGAAGCCCGGCAGGTCCGGGGCGAACACGCGCCGCTCGGCGCGGTAGTGCTCGAACAGGGGCTTCATCTCGAAGACGCTGGGAGCGGCGTTGACGCTGTGCAGCAGCACCAGCGGGCGGGTGCCCTCGGGGCCGTCCGCGTACCAGCTCATCTCCTTCAAGGTGGGCGTCGCGTAGACCTCGCGTGGGGCGTCGACGGCCGGCGGCAGTTCTACCCGCTCGCTCAGGTGCCGATCGCCGCTCGCCAAGCCGGCGGCGCCCTCGGTGGTCTTTGGATCGATGGTCTGCAGGGGTGCGCTAGCGCGCACGGCCAATGCTGGTATGGACATCTCCCGCTCCTGTTGCCGGCGATGGGGGGCCGCGCCGTGGCGGCGTTGCCGTGGGCTTCCGCGCCCCGGGCTGACGCCGGTTGGGGGGGCGCTCAGCGCTGGACGCTCAGCAGCACCTCGTTGCGGCGCAGAAACCCGGGCACGAAAGGGGCATTGTAGCGCGCGAAGACGGGCTCTCCGATGGGCGTGAGCCCCGCCCGCTCGACGGCGGAGACCAGCTTGTCCGCCTGCTGTTGCCAGTGCGACTCATCCCAGTCGCCGCGGTAGCGGCGCGCGGCCATCAGCCGTTCCGGGAGCTCGCGCAGGTCGACGTTCGCAACCGCCGGTTGCGGCAGCATGCCCAGCGGAAATTCCTGGGGCATGGTGAATTGCATCAGCCAGCCCTGATCGCCGTCCAGGTCCACCTGCTGCTGCATCACCGGCGCGATCATGGACACCTGCTGGCCCATGCTGTTGCGCCCGTGGAGGTAGTCGAGCAGCAGCGGGTAGGCGGCGTCGTCCGCCTCCGCGAAGCCGCCGGCCACCTTCGTCTCGGCGACCCGCAGCGGCGCATAGTCGCGCAGCTGAAAGCCGTCACCGCGCTGCACCACCTTGTAGTCCGGCCCTTCCGGGCTCACCAGCGCCATGGCCACCAATACGAAGGGCAGCAACATGCCGGCGATGATCAGGTACTTGAGATCGAAGAATCGCATGGTAGTGGTTCGTTGCCGGAGACAATCCGACATTCAAGCACCGCGGGCCCCTGCTGGCGTTGTCTGAGGTCAAGCCGGGCGGGGGCGCTCGCGGGCGCGGGCGCCGTTAGGCCGCAGCCGACGGGCAGAACCTGCCGCGGACGGCTATCATGGGGCGGTGTAGTGCTTCGCCGCTCCGACGCAGAGCCGGTCGAACCCGAGCGAGCACGATGGCCCGGCACCGACTCCCGCAGCGCCTGCTCTAATCCATGCTCCCCGTTGCCGGCGAGGCCGGCCATGGGCGCGTGTCCGCGCCCGACAACGACCGAAGCCTCGAGCCGGCCCGGGCAACGGGTCGCCATCATTTACAACCCAACGACACACCGCGATCGCGCATGCCTGCTCCAACTGCCGACCCAGCCCCACAGGACTTCAAGCCCGGCCAGCGCTGGCTGTCCGAGACTCAGGCCGAGCTCGGCCTCGGCATCGTCGAGGCGAGCGATGAGCGCACCGTCAGCATGCGTTTCCCGGCCACCGGCGAGCAGCGTCTTTATGCGCGGCGCAGCGCGCCGTTGTGGCGCGCGGTATTCGGTGTCGGCGATGTCGTGCGCGATATCGACGGCCAGACGCTCACCGTCGTGGCCGTGGCGGAGCACGCCAATCTGCTCGTCTACAGCGGCGAGGACGCCGACGGCGCCACCCAGCAGGTGCCGGAGCAGTTGCTGGCGGCGGACCTGCACCTGAACCGCCCGCAACAGAAGCTCCTCGCCGCGCGGCTCGACCGCGACACCTGGTTCCGGCTGCGCCAGCACACCTGGAGCCATCGCGGCGAGTGGCCGCTCGCCCCGGTGCATGGCCTGATGGGCGCGCGCATCGCGCCCATCCCGCACCAACTCTACATCGCCGCCGAGGTTGCCGACCGGCTCGCGCCGCGGGTGCTGCTGGCGGACGAGGTAGGGCTCGGCAAGACCATCGAAGCGGGCCTCATCCTGCACCGAATGCTGCTGGACGGCCGCGCGCGGCGGGTGCTGATCCTGGTCCCCGAGGCGCTGCTGCACCAGTGGCTGGTGGAGCTGCTGCGGCGCTTCAACCTGCGCTTTGCGCTGTTCGACCGCGAGCGCATCAACGCCAGCGCGCCGGACGGGCACGGCAACGCCTTCGAGAGCGAGCAGCGGGTGCTCTGCTCGCTGGACCTGCTCACCGAGACGCCGTCCCACGCCGCCGCCGTGCTCGGCGCCGATTGGGACCTGCTCATCGTCGACGAGGCCCATCACCTGGAATGGACGCCGGAGGACAGCGGCCTCGACTACGACCTCGTCGAGGCGTTGGCGGACCAGACACCCGCGGTGCTGTTGCTGACGGCTACGCCGGAGCAGCTCGGGCGCATGGGGCATTTCGGCCGGCTGCGGCTGCTGGACCCGGAGCGTTTCTCGGACTACGACGCCTTCCTGGCGGAGGAGGCGGACTACGCCGCCGTGGCCGAGATCGCCGCGCGGCTCCTGGAGGACGTCCCGCTCGATGACGAACAGGCCACGCGCCTGCACGCGGCGCTCGGCGACACGACTGGGCTGGCCACCGACACCGTCGTCGAGCGCCTGCTGGACCGCCACGGCACCTCGCGCATCCTGTTCCGCAACACCCGCGCCGCGGTGGCGGGCTTTCCGGAGCGCCACCCTCACGCCCATGCGCTGGTGGCGCCCGAGGGTTACGTCGTGGCGGGCGCCGACGCCACCCACCCGGAGCGGGCCGCCGGCGCCACCTGGCCGGAGCACGACCCGCGCGTGACCTGGCTGCTGGAACTGCTGCGCGAGCTGCACCCGGCCAAGGTGCTGCTCATTGCCGCTCGTGCCGAGACCGTGCTGGCGCTGCGGACCCACCTGCACGAGCGTCATGGCGTGCACGCCGCCGTCTTCCACGAGGGCATGGAGATCGTCGAGCGCGACCGTGCCGCGGCCTATTTCGCCGACCCGGAGGAGGGCACCCGGCTGCTGCTCTGCTCGGAGATCGGCAGCGAGGGGCGCAACTTTCAGTTCGCCCACCACCTGGTGCTGTTCGACCTGCCGCTCGACCCGGAACTGCTGGAGCAGCGCATCGGCCGGCTCGACCGCATCGGCCAGACCCGCGACGTGGAGATCCACGTGCCCTACATCGCCGGTACCGGCATGGAGACCCTGTACCGTTGGTATGCCGATGGCCTGGACGCTTTCGCCCGGCACTGTCCGGCGGCGCCTGCCGTCTACGAGCAGCTCGGGGCACGGCTGCACGCGGCGCTCGCCGGCGATGCCGCCGACGGCGAGTCCGTCAACGACCTGCTGCGCGACGCCGCGGCGCTGCGCGAGCGCCTGAACGCCGAGCTCTCCGCCGGCCGCGACCGGCTGCTGGAGCTCAGCTCGCATCGCCCGGACGTCTCTGCCGACCTGGTGCAGGCCATGGAGGCCGCCGATCGCGATCCGGCCCTGTTCGAGTACCTGAGCGCGTTCTGGGACGCCTTCGGGGTGGACCAGGAGCCGGGGCTCGGCGGCTCGGTGGTGCTGCACCCCGGCCGGCACATGCTCCAGGAGCACTTCCCCGGGCTGCCCGAGGATGGGCTCACCGTCACTTTCGACCGCAACCACGCCCTGGCGCACGAGGACCGGTCGTTCCTGAGCTGGGAGCATCCGCTGACCCTCGCGGCCATGGATCAGCTTACGGGCTCCGACCTCGGCGGCGCGGCGTTGATCCTGACCCGCAGTCCGGGCTTCCGCGCCGGTGCGCTATTGCTGGAGATGCTCTACGTGGCCGAGTGCCCGGCGCCGCCGGCGCTGCGGGTGCAACGCTTCCTGCCGCGGCTCGGGCTGCGGCTGCTGCTGGACGAGCACGGCGGCGACCACGCCGCGGCCATCGCCACCGACGCCCTCACCGGCAAGTGCCTCACCGGCAACCGCAAGCTCGCCTCGGCGCTCATCACCGCCAAGACGCCGGCCATCGAGCGCATGCTCGCCGCCGGCGAGGCGCGCGCCGACGCCGCCGTGAGCACCATGCGCGAGGCCGCGGTGGCGCGCATGGAAGCGATGCTGGACGCCGAGATCGAGCGTCTGAGCGCGCTGGCCCGCGTCAACCCCGCCGTGCGCACCGACGAGATCGACCAGTTGCGCCACCGCCGCGAGCGGCTCGGGCAGGTGCTGCGCCGGGCGCATTTGCGGTTGGATGCGGTGCGGCTGGTGGCGCATGCTTGAGTGCGAAGTGCGAAGTGCGAAGTGCGAAGTGCGAAGTGCGAAGTGCCGTGGGAGCGGCGTCCTCGCCGCGATTCAGGGCGCGGCGGTGCGGGAATGCAAGCAGAACAGGGCCGATACGCCCATCCGCCGCCGAGCACGCCGGTGCGCCTGAACCGGCACGTTTTTCAATGCATTGCATAGTTGTCCCCCGCGCAATTGCCGTGGTTTCGCCGCTGCGCTAACGTTCCCCGCTCAAATCACAGCGGCCGCCCGTGAGGCGCCGCGACACCACCGGGGAACATCACATGGCAGACGCAGCATCCACCGACACGGCTCCCCACGCCGGCGCCTGGCGGGCGGCTTACGAGCGCTCGCTCGCCGACCCGGCGGGCTTCTGGGGCGAGGCAGCGGAGGCCATCGACTGGTACCAGCGCTGGGACCGGGTGCTGGACGACAGCAACGCGCCGGCCTACCGCTGGTTCGCCGGCGCCGAGCTCAACACCTGTCACAACGCCGTGGACCGGCACGTGGCGCAAGGCCGAGGCGCGCAGCCGGCCATCATCCACGACAGCCCGGTGACGGGCACGCTCGCCAGCATCACCTACGCGGAGCTTCAGGAGCGCGTGGCGCGCTTCGCCGGCGCCCTGCGCGGGCTCGGCGTGGGCAAGGGCGACCGGGTCATCGTCTACATGCCCATGGTGCCGGAGGCAGCCATCGCGATGCTCGCCTGCGCGCGCATCGGCGCCGTGCATTCGGTGGTGTTCGGCGGCTTCTCGGCGCGAGAGCTGGCCACGCGCATCGACGACGCGAAGCCCAGGGTCGTCGTCGCCGGCTCCTGCGGCATCGAGCCGAGCCGTATCGTCGCCTACAAGCCGCTGCTGGACGACGCGCTGGCGCAGGCGAGCCATCAGCCCGAGCACTGCGTGATCCTGCAGCGCGAGCAGCAGCCGGCGGACCTGATGCCCGGCCGCGACCTGGACTGGGCAGCGCTGACCGCCGCCGCCGAGCCCGCCGACTGCGTACCGGTGGCCGCCACCGACCCGCTCTACATCCTCTACACCTCCGGCACCACCGGACAGCCCAAGGGTGTGGTGCGCGATAACGGCGGCCACGCGGTGGCCATGACCTGGTCCATGCGCAACGTCTACAACGTGGCACCGGGGGAGGTGTTCTGGTCCGCGTCGGACGTCGGCTGGGTCGTCGGCCACTCGTACATCGTTTACGCGCCGCTGCTGCACGGCTGCACCACGGTGATCTACGAGGGCAAGCCCGTCGGCACGCCGGACGCCGGCGCCTTCTGGCGGGTCATCGAGCAACACAAGGTGTCCGTGCTGTTCACGGCGCCCACGGCGTTCCGCGCCATCAAGCGGGATGATCCGGAGGCCAAGCATCTCGCGCGCTACGACACGAGCAGCTTGCGCGCGCTCTTCCTGGCCGGCGAGCGCTGCGACCCGAACACCCTGGAGTGGGCCGGCGAGATCCTCGGCGTGCCGGTGGTGGACCACTGGTGGCAGACCGAGACCGGCTGGGCCATTGCGGCCAACTGCCTGGGATTGGAGCAACTGCCCATCAAGCCCGGCTCGCCCACCAAGCCCGTGCCGGGTTACGACGTGCAGGTGCTGGGCGACGACGGCTCTGCGGTGGCGCCCGGCACCATCGGCCGCATCATGATCAAGCTGCCGCTGCCCCCGGGCTGCCTGCCGACGCTGTGGGGCAACGACGAGCGCTTCCGCGCGTCCTACTTGTCCGCCGAGCCTGGTTACTACCTCAGCGGCGATGCCGGCTACTTCGATGACGACGGCTACCTCTTCGTCATGAGCCGCATCGACGACATCATCAATGTCGCCGGCCACAGGCTCTCCACCGGCGGTATGGAGGCGGTACTGGCAGGCCATCCGGACGTCGCCGAGTGCGCCGTCATCGGCGTCGCCGACCAGCTCAAGGGCGAGCTGCCGCTGGGGCTCGTGGTGCTCAAGGCCGGTGTCGAGCGCGCCGAGGTCGATATCGCCAAGGAGCTCGTGGCCAAGGTCCGCCAGGAGATCGGCCCCGTCGCCGCCTTCAAGACCGTGCTGGTGGTCCCAAGGCTGCCCAAGACCCGCTCGGGCAAGATCCTGCGCGGCACCATGAAGCACATCGCCGACGGCACCGAGTACCGCATGCCCGCCACCATCGACGACCCGGCCATCCTGGAGGAGATCCACGATGCCCTGGTCGCGGCCGGCTATGCGCACGCCGGCTAGCGCAGCGTTTTTCCTGACTTTGCTTTCGTCGTCTCTGTCTCCCTTATCGTTGTCGAATATCCGACCACGACCACGACCACGACCACGAGCAGAGACTTCGACCAGGTTCCTCGGCTCCGGCCCCACCCGGGTTGGCATCCTGCAAAATAGGCTGAAGCAGGGGGCTAGTGCACGGCCTTGGAATTGTCGATACCGTTCGCTATCCGGCGCCAGCAAGTGTCGCCCTGGAGGGCGA
Source organism: Thiohalocapsa sp. (assembly GCF_022340605.1). Classification (GTDB taxonomy): domain Bacteria; phylum Pseudomonadota; class Gammaproteobacteria; order Chromatiales; family Chromatiaceae; genus Thiohalocapsa. The sequence goes on along the minus strand of NZ_JAJDNQ010000159.1, from coordinate 19,996 downwards.
CACTCCGGCCATCGCGATCCACGGCCGGAGTGTCGGGCTCCAGGTCGACGCGGATCAGCGCCGCGGGCGGCGTTGAGAGTGGTCTCGATACTTTCGCATCAATGCACTAGCTCCGTAGTCGGGCTGAGGAACGAAACCCGACACCGCGCGACCTAACCGCCGGTTGGTCGGGCCTCCTTCGTCGGCCCGACCTACAAGAGAACGCTTTGGATCGCGGCGAGCAACATACTTTCGCGGTCTCTGCGCTTATCCACACTACCTCCGCAACGCTTGCAGGGCGGCCGGCGTTGCCCGCGACGTCGCTTGCCGGCCGTACTGGGTTCGGGGTGGCTCGAGCCATGGCGGCCCGGCCAGCGCCCGCCATGGCCTGCGTTCCCGCCGCCAAACGGTGCTGTGCAATCGGCCCGGCCAGGCCCTAAATTCCGGCCGCGGAATCGCCCGCATCCTGTGCAGAGAACCAGACGATGAAGACCTCCAAGCGTGTGCTCTTGATGAGTGGCTTGTTGGTGTCGGCCGCGGCCCTGGCCGCGACGGAGCCGGTGGCCTGGCCGGCCGGCGCGCAAGACAAGCAGGACCCGCAGGTCCTGGCGTTCTACGAGGATCAGTGCAACCGCTGGGCCGATGGCCAGGGTCTGAGCGGCGAGCAGCGCGGCGCTTACCTTGCGCGCTGCCGCGTGAATGCCGCGATCATCTATCCCGTGGGCTACGCGGAGAGCGATGACGGCGAGGAGTAGCCGCCGCGGTGGGGGCGGCACTCTCGGTGCCGCGACCAGCACGCGACTTCCCTCCTCCCCCCGGCAGCGATCAACCGCGCGCAAGTGCGCGGCAGGTCGCGCCACGAACGGCAGTGGCGCTCCCACGGCGATTGCCGCGTGCGTGCCCCGGTGGCGAGGCGCGCGATGTGCGGCGCTTGCGCTATCCGCTGCTGCCGGGTCCGGATGTGGATGTGCGCACCCACCCGAGACCTCATCGCTTCAACGGCATGAACTGCACCGGCTGCTGCTTGATGTAGTCCTGCTCGAAGTCGAGCTCGATGGCGAAGCCGTCGTCTTCCCGGCGGAGCTTGACCTGCTTCAGCTCCGGCAGGCGCACGGCGAGGTAGGTGGTGAAGGCCGCCGCTTGGGCCTCGTTGTCGCTGACGATGGCGTGCGCGAGGTTGGCGGCGATGAACCGCGCCTTCTGCATGGGGTCCGGCGCAGGCAGCCGGTGGCCGTCGATGTCGATGCCCTCGGCGTCCATGCGCCGGTCCATCTTGTCCAGATAGGCGCCCTGGTAGTCTGGCAGCGGTTTGGCTCGGTCGAACTCGATCTGGGCGATGCCGTCCAGCAGGACGGCCATCAGTCTCGACATCGTTACTACTCCTGATTCAGCAGCTTGGCTCGACTCGCGATGGTACGCGGGCCGAGCCCTTGCGAGAGGCCCTCCATAGCCGTGTACCGTCAATGGTATTGCTGCCCCGTATGCAACTTGCCCCGGAACACCCAATAGACCAGCATGGTGTAGGCGAGGATGACCGGCAGTACGATGACGCCGGCCCCCCAGAACAGAAATCGCAGCGTCGCGTCCGGCGCCGCCGCCTCGGTCAGCGTCAGGTGATAGGGCACGAGCCAGGGCCAGAAGCTGGCCGCCAGCATGAGGTACGCGGTGAGGAACAGGATGGACGCCATCAGGTAGGGTTGACCATCGCGCCGTACGGCGACGCCCCAATAAAGCCCCGCGGCGGCGAGGCTTGCAGCGACAGGCAGCGCGAACAGCACGGGGTGCGCGAGCCAGCGGTCCACCACGCGGAAGTCGCCCACCAGCGTGCCCACCAGCGCCAGCACGACGAAGACGATGACGCCCGTCATCAGCCAAGGCAGCCAGCGATAGGCCCAGTCGCGCAGTGCGCCCTCGGTCTTCAGCACCAGCCAGGCGGCGCCGAGCAGCGCGTAGCCTACCATCAGCCCGACGCCGCAAAGGAGCGGGAAGGGCGCCACCCAGTCGAAGGGCGTACCTGAGAAATCCCGCCCCTTGACCGCGATGCCCTGCACCATGGCGCCGATGGCCGCCCCCTGCACGAAGCTCGCCACCGCCGAGCCGCCGATGAAGCCGAGGTCCCAGATCCAGCGCCCGCGCCGCGTCTTGTAGCGGAACTCGAAGGCGACGCCGCGCAGGATCAGCGCAACCAGCAGCAGTGCCACCGGCAGATAGAACGCGGACAGGAAGATCGAATACACCACCGGGAAGGCCGAGAACAGCACGGTGCCGACGACGACGAGCCAGGTCTCGTTGCCGTCCCAGAGCGGAGCGATGGAGCCCATCATCGCCTGGCGCTGGTCCTCGTCGCCGTTGAAGGCGAAGAGCATGCCGACGCCGAGGTCGAAGCCGTCCAGCAGCACGTAGATCAGGATCGCCAGCGCCAGCACGGCGCCCCAGAAATGTGCGAAGTCGAGTGCCATGGCCATGTCCTCCGCCTGCTACACCAAGTCGTGACGTGGCGCCGACGTCGCCGCGGGCGGCTCGAAGCCACCGCCGGCGGCGCCGAGCGGGCGGCTCGGCGTCACGCCGGTCTCTTCGCCAGGTTCCGTCGGCGCGCCGCCGGGGCCTTCGAGACCGGCGCGCAACAGCCGGTAGATGTACAGGGTGCCGGCAGAGAAGATCAGCGCGTACACGGCCACGTAGGCCAGCAGCGAGATCAGCGCCGCGGCGCCGTTCAGGCTCGGCGTCACGGCATCCGCGGTGCGCAGCAGCCCGTACACCACCCAGGGCTGGCGGCCCACCTCGGCGGTGAACCAGCCCGTGAGCACGGCGATGAAGCCGCTCGGGAAGCTCAGAAAGGTCGCCCAGAGGAACCAGCGCGGTGCGCGCCCCGGATCCCGGAACCTGTGCAGGGCCATGAGCAAGACACCGGTCCAGGCAATGACCAGCATCAGCACCCCGAGACCCACCATGATGCGGAAGCTGTAGAAGGGGATCAGAAACGACGGCCGGTCGTCCTTGGGCACGGTCACGATGCCGGGCTCCTTCGAGGTGAAATTGCCCCGGTCCACGAAGCTGCCGAGCTTCGGGACGCTGAGCTGCCAGGCGTTGCGCTGTGCCGCCGCGTCCGGCCACGCGAACAGCACCAGGCTCGCCGGCTGCTCGGTCTGCCAGCGCCCCTCGATGGTGGTGAACTTTGAGGGCTGGTACTTCGCCGTGTACTCGCCGTTGAGATGGCCGAAGGCGATCTGCACCGGAATCAGCACCGCCGCCAGCCCGAGCCCCATCCCGAGCATGGTGCGGGCCTCCGCGTGGTGCCGGTGGCGCAGCATGTACCAGGCGCCGGTGGCGGCGACGCAGAAGGCCGTGGTCAGGTACGCCGCCAGCAGCATGTGCGGGAAGCGCACCCAGAGCACCTCGTTGAACAGGATTCGCGTCCAGTCGCTGGGAATCGCGTCGGGGCCGGCCATGGCGTGGCCCAGGGGCACCTGCATCCAGCTGTTGTTGGCCAGGATCCAGAACGTGGACAAGGTGGTGCCGATTGCAACCATCAGCGTGGAGGCGAAATACGCCCAGGGCGGCACGCGGTCGCGTCCGAACATCAGCACCCCGAAGAAGGTCGCCTCCAGCAGGAAGGCGGTGAAGGTCTCGTACGCCAGGAGCGGCCCCATGATGGGGCCGGTGCGGGTGGCGAGCTGGCTCCAGTTGGTGCCGAACTGGAAGGCCATGACCACGCCTGAGACGACGCCCATGCCGAAGGCGACCGCGAAGACCCGGAGCCAGAACGCGAACAACCGCCGGTAGCGCGGGTTGCCGGTGGCGAGATGCAGGCCCTCCAGGGTCGTCAGCCACGCCGCGAGACCGATGGTGAAGGCCGGAAAGATGATATGAAACGACACCGTAAACGCGAACTGGGCGCGTGAGAGCGCCAGCGGGTCGAGATCCATGCACGCCTCCGTGGGGCCTTGGGCTTTGGGTGCGAGCTGCGACTGGGCCTTGGCCGGTCGCCCAGGAAGTGAGGGGCGATGCTGCCAGCTCAACGCCCTGGTGGTGAAAGGCCGTCGGCAGTAGACCGGCGGCTCGGGCCTCGGTCCCGGCTACGGGCGTGGCGAGGTCTGCTCATCGTTGTCGTCGTCGAATCGTTGGCATCGATTACGACAACGAGCAGGCAAAGTGCAACGACAAACTTGACTTATCTGCAAGCATTCGGCGCTCTCAAGCAAGCCAGTGTCTCGACAGAGGCTTACATGCGGGTCGAGGCCCTGATGCCGCGCCCCCGGCATCGAGCCGGGCACGCGGGGAGCCGGCTGAAAGCCGGGGCTCCCGGCGGGCCGTGCCGGTAGCGTGCGGCCCGGTGCGGCGCAATGCTCGGGGATGACCCAGGCTCGGAGCTCAGCTGGTTGCGTTGACACGGAGCGGGCTTCCAGCCAAACTACGCGATTCGGCAGTGTCCGCTTGCCCACTTCTTCGCGCCCGGCTGCGCATTGCGCCGGCGCTTCCGTGACAAAGACATCAGGATTCTCTCAGGAGCAGCCATGGCCAATTCCGCACAAGCCCGCAAGCGCGCCCGCCAGGCGGAGCAGCACCGCCAGCGCAACGCCGCACAGCGCAGCACCCTGCGCACCGCTATCAAAAAAGTGCTGAAGGCGCTGCGCGCCGGCGACAAGACCGCCGCGGACGCCGCCTACAAGGCCGCCGTGCCGGTCATCGACCGCGCCGCCGGCAAGGGCTTGATCCACGCCAACAAGGCCGCGCGCCACAAGAGCCGCTTGAACGCTCGCCTCAAGGCCGCCAGCTGAGGGCAGGGGCTGAGGCCACGGGCTTCAGACTGCCGCCTCACGCCGCCCGCCCCCGCCCCCTCGGGCAGCGTGCATCACACGGGCACACGCGCTCCGTGCCCCCGCAGTCGCACAAGCCGCCGCACAACCTGTTCGCGGCACTGCCGGCGCCGGACACCGGCGAGCACTTCGAGACCCTCGCGGCGTCCGGCTGCGTGCGCGTCGAGCGCATCGTCAGCAGCCCGCATCCCGAGCCCGTACTGTACGACCAGGATGGCGACGAATGGGTCTTGCTGCTCCAGGGTGAGGCGACGCTGGACCTCGATGGTGAGCCAGTGACCTTGCAGGCTGGCGATCACCTCTTGATCCCCGCCCACCTGCCGCATCGTGTCCTTGCGACGTCCGACGTCCCGCGCTGCGTCTGGGTTGCGGTGCACGTGCTGCCGCAACGCGACGCGCCCGCCGCCTAGCGTGGCGCCGCGCGCTTAACACGCATGCCGGGGCATCTTTTCATCGCCGCAACCGCGCACGGCTATGGCCACGTCGCCCAAGTGAGTGCCGTGGCGCATGGCCTGCGCCGCCGTGACCCGAGCTTGCGCATCACCTTGGCCGCTACCGTCGATACCGGCTTCCTCCGGGAGCGCCTGCCCTCCGGCGTCGAGGTGCTGGATCGGGCGCTGGACGTGGCCCTGCCCATGGACGGGCCGCTCCGGGTGCAGTGGGAAGCCGGGCTCGAGGTCTATGCCGCCTTCGACGCCGAGCACGAGCGCCATCTTGCCGCACAGCGTGCGCTGCTTGCCGAATTGCGCCCGGACCTGGTGCTGGCGGATATCCCCTGGCTGCCGCTGGCGGCGGCACGAGCGCTGGGCATCCCGGCGGCGGGGCTTTGCTCGCTGAGCTGGCTCGACATCCTTGCCGAAGGCCCCGTGGGGGCGCGGCTGCCGGCGGCGCTCGCGGCGCACATGCGCGACGCCTACGCGGGCGCCGAGCTGTTTCTGCGTCCGGCGCCGTCCATGCCCATGGCCTGGCTGCCGAACGGGCGGGACATCGGCCCCATCGCCGCGGTGCGCCCGCGTGACCCCGCCGGGCTGCGGCGGCGCCTGGGCGTGGCGGCCGACACGCGGTTGGTCCTGATGCAGTTCGGCGGCGCCGGTTCGCTGCGCCCGCCGTTGGATATGCCACTGCCGCCGAAGACGCTGCTGCTGACACCTGTTCCGGAACTCGCCGAGCGGCCCGACACGGTGCTGGTGGGCCCCGCCGCGGGCCCGGAGGCGCTTGCGGTGACGGACGTGCTCGCCTCCTGCGACGCGATCATCACCAAGCCCGGCTACGGCACCTTCGCCGAGGCCGCCTGCCACGGCATTCCGGTGCTGTCGGTGCCCCGCGGCGACTGGCCAGAGGAGCCGCACCTGGACCAGTGGCTCGCGCGGCAGGTGCCCTTCCGCAGCCTGCCCCTCGCCGAGCTCGCCGCCGGGCACCTCGCAGCGCCGCTGGCCGAGCTGCTCGCGGCGGGTCCGGCCGAGCCGGTGCCCGCGACCGGCGTCGACGAGGCGGTAGAACTGCTCGCCCCCTGGCTCCCCATCGCCCCCTAACCCGGCCCGCAGCGCACACGGCAACCGGGAGCGCCGGCATCCTGCCGGCAACTGGGAGCGCCGGCATCTTGCCGGCAACTGGGATCAAGGCCGTCTCACCGCCCCGCTGCGGCGGTCTCCCGACAAGCAGCACCAACCGGCCCCCACGCCAAGCGTCCACAATCCACCGGCGCTCTCTCCAACACCATCTTTCGTGGTATCCGCTGTCGCGAAAATCGCCTAAGGTCGCCGTATCGCCAGCCTTCTGCGAGCCGCCGCCAGCATGCCCGACGACATCCAGATCACCCGCGTCACCGGCGTTGCGCTGGACCAGTTCATTCCCGACCTGGCGCGGCTGCGTATCCGCGTCTTCCGTGACTATCCCTACCTCTACGACGGCGACGCCGAGTACGAGGCCAGGTATCTCGCCACCTACGCCCGTGCGAGCGGCAGCGTCGTCGTGCTCGCCCGCGACGGCGAGCGCATCGTCGGCGCCTCCACCGCGCTGCCGCTGGCGGAGGAGACCGACGCGGTGCAGACACCGTTCCTCGCCGCCGGTTACGACCCGCGTCAGGTGTTCTATCTGGGCGAATCGGTGCTGTTGCCCGAGTACCGCGGCCGCGGCATCGGCGTGAGGTTCTTCGAGGAGCGGGAGGCGCACGCCCGCGCGCTGGCGACGGACCCCGCGAGCGGCTTCGGCCCGCTCACCCGGCTCGCGTTCTGCGCCGTGGAGCGTGCCGCCGACGACCCGCGCCGCCCGTCCGGCTACCAGCCGCTGGACGGCTTCTGGCGGAACCGCGGCTATAGCCGGCAGCCGGCGCTGCGCACCGAATTCAGTTGGAAAGAGATCGGCGAGGCGGCGGAATCGCCGAAGCCGATGGTGTTTTGGTTGAAGGCGGCGTAGCTGCCCACCGCGGAGTTTGGCGCTGGTCGCGCTCAGTGTCTAAGCCAGCGTAAGGTATCAGTGGTGATGGGGCAGGTCGCGGCTTCACGCGCGGCGCGCGAGCGAGAGCTCCGCGCGCGGCACCCAGCACCCATGAAATCCAAGAGGCACGGCATGCGGCAGCGGCGCGGTGGCCTGAATCGACAGGTCCGCGGCGCGCAGCACCACGAGGTCGGTGCGGCCCTGGCCGGCGCGGCAGACCAGGCTGAGCAACCAGCCCTCCTCGCCGCCCGCGCCTGGCACCAGCATGGGCTCGCCGGCGAGGTCGAGACCGAAGTCGCGGGTGGTGAGCGCGCCGGTCTCGGTGTCCAGCCGCTGGATGGCGCTGAAATAAGGCGCACGCCGTCCCGGCGGTGCGCCGACGCCGTAGAGAATGCGCCGCGGCGCGCCAAGAGCGGCGGGCGCGCCGACGGGCAGCTCGAAGGCGGGGCTGTCCGCGTCCGTGCCGAGGCTCAGGCGCTCGCAGCGTTGCCGCATCGGGTCCAGTAGCAGTCGCTCCAGGCGCGGTGCGGCGCCCTCCGGCGGGTCGTGGAACAAGGCTTCCAGCGCATCGAGCGCCGGGTAGCTGCCGTAACGGACCACGTCCAGCACCACGCGCCCCGCAGCGTCGTCGAAGGCTTGGGCGACGTGGAAGACGAAGCCGGGCGGACCGGTGAGCAGCCGCGGTGTCGCCGTGCCCGGCTCACGCGGCAGCATCAGCACCTGCATAGGCCGCTCGGTGGCGATGGAGAGCGAGCCTACCGCGGTGGTGAGGCCCAGCGTGGCGCGCGGGATGTCGAAGTCCGCCCGCGGCAGCAGAAAGCACAGCCAGTGCCGGGTGACGCCGAGGTCGTGCACGAAGCTGAAGCGGGGGAGCGCGTGCTGGCCCGGCTCGTCCATGCGCCCGTCCGGCCCCACGCGGTAGAGCATAATCTGGTTCGGCGAGCCGGAAACGAGGCCGAAGTTGTACAGCTCCCCGGTCTCGCCGTCGATGTGCGGGTGGGCCGAGAACGGCAGCAGCGGCGCCAGCCAGCGGCCAATCAGGGAGAACGCGTTGTCCAGCCTGCCGTCGAAGTCCTCGGTGCCCAGGGTGGCCAGCGTCACGGGGTCGAGCCGATGCGGCGGGCCGCCCTCCCAGAGCGCCAGCAGCCGGCCGGCGTGCCATCGGACACTGGTGTTGGCGGCGTTCTTGAACGTGAGCCGCAGCAGATTCGCCGGCAGGCCGCCGGGCAGGTTGGTGCCGAAGCTGCGGTAGCGCATCCGACCGGCGCGCTCCTCCTCGACGAATTCCTTGGTGCGGACGAAGCGGTTGGTGTAGCGCACGGCGCCGCCGCCGAGGTCGAGCCGGGTGACGTGCCCGTCGCCGTCGAAGGGGTGCCGATAGCGATGGCCGCCGCGCTCGAAGCGGCCGGGGCCGTTGCGGAAGTAGACGCCGTCGATGGCTGCCGGCAACTCACCCTGCACCGCGAGCGTGACATCCGTGAATTCCTCGGTAACCGTGGTGCTGGTGGCCTCCGTCAGTCCGCGGAGCATGTCGGTGGCGGAAAGGTCCATGCTGAACGGCTCCGAGGGTCAAGTTTGAGGGTGGCGGGAATAAGAGACGGCAGGATGCCAACGTTTGTGGGTAGGCTCCCGGTGCACCAGCGCGCAAGTCCCCGGGCCGTCTCGAGTCGTGGTCGTGGTCTTCACGATGCGGATATGCGACCAGCCAAGACGGTGGAGACGCTCTGAGAGTATGAAAGTACTCGGTGTAGGTCCGGCTAGCGATCGCGTAGCCCGACGATCAGGCGGCGACGGCAGGCACTCGGTCGGGCTTCGTTCCTTTGCCCGACCAACCGGGAGTACCTGCCGCGTCTTCGCGTCGTCGCGTGAGCCCTTCTTCCGATCGGCGTCAGCCGACCCGCTGCTCAGTCCTTCTTCAGCAGATCCGCGAGTCCGTCGAACGGCCGATGTGTCGTCGTCTTGGCTTTTGATCCTTCGCCGGGCGCATCGTTCGCATTCGGATCACGGCCGGCGGCGATTGCGGCCATGCGCTCCTCGAACTTCTGGTGCTCGTTGTCGTGGCAGTACAGGCAGAGCAGCTCCCAATTGCTGCCGTCGGCGGGATTGTTGTCGTGGTCCATGTCCTTGTGGTGGACGGTCAGCTCGCGCAGGTTGCTGCGATCGAAGCTGCGCCCGCAGCGCCCGCACACCCAAGGATAGAGCTTCAGCGCCTGCTCGCGGTAGCCCGCGGCGCGCTCGTCGCTGGCCCGCCGCGCGGACGCGACGATGCGATCGAGCTTGTCGGTGTCGATGGCACGGCCGGTCCTGCCGTGGCGGGGTGGGTTGCTGGGACTCATGGTGGACTCCGGGGAAGCGGTAATAGCTTGATTCTATGAGTTGGCCGCGGATGCCGCCATGGGGGGGTTGTGCGAAGTGCGGGGTGCGGGGTGCGGGCTACCGAGCGGGAAGGGTGCGGCGTCCACCACACGCCGGTGCAATATGCCGCGCACTTCGCACTTCGCACTCCGCACTTCGCACGCCAACCTCCGGTATCCTGATTACCCCGAGCCCAATCGCCACGCCCAGCCCATGTCCGAAACGCCCCTCTGGTCCGGTTGCGTCACCCGCCCGGCGCGGGAGTTTTCCACCACCCATCTGCACGCCACCCGGGGCGCGGTGCCCGCGGGCCTGCGCGGCACCCTGTATCGCAATGGGCCCGGGCGGCTGGAGCGGGGCGGAAGGCGCATGGGGCATTGGTTCGACGGGGACGGCGCGGTGCTGGCGGTGCGCTTCGCGGACGGCGCCGCGGAGGCGACCTACCGCTACGTGCAAACCGCGGGCTATCGCCACGAGGCCGAGCAGGACCGCCTGCTTTATGGCAACTACGGCATGACCGCCCCCGGGCCGTTCTGGAACCAGTTGCGCCGGCCGCTCAAGAATGCCGCCAACACCTCGGTCATCGCCCTTAGGGACCGGCTGCTGGCCCTATGGGAGGGCGGCAAGCCGCACGCGTTGGACCTGCAGACGCTGGCGACCCTCGGCGAGGCCGACCTCGCCGGCCCCGCCGGCCGGCTGGAGGGTGCCGAGCCCTTCTCCGCCCACCCGAAGCGCGACCCGGACAGCGGTCACGTCTACAACTTCGGCGTCGAGATCCCGGGCCGCCATGCCCGGCTGGTAATCTACCGCTGCGACCCGACGGGTCGGTTGCTGGCCAAGCGAGACTCCGCCCTGGACGGCGTGCCCTTAATCCACGATTGGGTCATGGCCGGGCCGTACCTGGTGTTCCTGGTGCCGCCGGTGCGCATTGGCGTCATGGGGGTGTTGTTCGGGCTCAAGAGCTACAGCGAGGCCATGGCCTGGCGCCCGGAGCTGGGCACGCAGATTTTGGTGTTCGACCGCAAGACCCTGGAGCTCGTCGCTCGCGGCGAGACCGAGCCGTTTTTCCAATGGCACTTTGGCAACGGCGCTGCCGCCGCGATGGATCGCGACGACGACGATGGCTGGCTGACGCTGGACTTCGCCCGCTACCCGGACTTTGGCACCAACGAGCACCTGCGCGAGGTGGCCAGCGGCCGCACCACCACGCCGGCGCGCGCGACCCTCTGGCGCATGACGCTGGACCCCGAGACGGCGCGTGTCGAGGAACTGGCGGAGATGAGTGGCCAGTCGGTCGAGTTCCCGATGGTGCCGCCGGGCGAGGTCGGCCGCCCCTGGCAGCGCACCTACATGGCCGCTCACCGCAGCGGCACCGACAGCACCACCGAGCGCTATGACACCCTGGCCTGCTTCGACCACGCGCGGGATCAGCTCGCGGTTGCGGACCTCGGCGACGGCCGCTATCCATCGGAGCCGATGGTGGTGGCGGATGCCGACGATCCCGCGCGGCAGTGGCTGCTCAGCGTCGTCTGCAATGGCGAGGCGCTCGAGTCGGAGGTCTGGATCTACGCCGCCGACCACCTGGCCGACGGCCCGGCGTGTGTGCTGGCCCTGCCGGACCTGGTGCCGCTCGGCTTCCATGGCTGCTGGCGACCGGCGCCATAGAAACGCGATCAGCCATTGATGTAGCACCTCTTGTGGGAGCGGCACTCTTGGTGCCGCGACCGGCGCCAAGGCAGCACGCCACGCCCTGCGCAACCGCCAAGAAACCTCCCAGCCGTCGTCGCGCGGCGAGTTAAGCCCTCTACTGTCGGGTTACGCTATCGAGACCGTGAGAGTATTGCTCGCAACTCCAGAAACGAGCCGATCGTAGGTCGGGTTAGCGCAGCGTAACCCGACTACACCGAATATTTGCACAGTCTCTATCCCTAACCCGACCAAGATCCGCTTCATTTCGGCGTTGCGACCAATACTTGCCCAACCTCCATCGCGTCGACCCTCGGTGTCCGACCTGACTCGACGCAGACCTCCCGCCGTACATCGCTCGAACGCCGTACCCGCCAACCACGCCGGCCGATGGACCTGCTGAACACCCTGTTCCAATCCGCACCCTGGGGGCCGCTGCGCATCGGCCTGCACGTGGTCTTCCTGCTCGCGGCGGTCTACGTGCTCAAACAGGCGTTGGACCTGCGCGCGGTGACGGCGCTGAAGCACCTGGCCAAGCCGCGCGCTGGTTTCGGCATCGCCGCCGTGCTGGTGCTGGTCGGCTTTGGTGCCGTGCTGGTGCACCAGGCCACCTGGCAGCTCTTCGGCACGACGCGCCCGGCGTTCGTCGCCTTCATGCAGTTGCACGACCGGCGCCAGTTCAACCCGGCGCACTGGATTCAGCGCGGGCGCATCCTCGGCGCCGCCGGCACCGTGCTTGCCGAGACCCGAGCGGTGCAGACCTCGCAAGGTGTCGCGGCGCAGCGCTACTACCCGTTTGGCCCGGACTTCGCGCACGTGGTGGGCTATGCGGACCCACGCTTCGGCGCATCGGGCATCGAGGCTGCCGCCAACGTGCAGCTCAACGGCGGCAACCCGGACTCGTGGCAGGACTGGGGCGAGATCGGCCGGCAGGTGCTGACCCAGGCCAAGCGCCCGAAGGGCAGCGATGTCACCCTGACCCTGGATGCGGCGTTGCAGCGCCTCGCCATGGAGCGCCTCGGCGATCGCGCCGGCGCGGTTGTAGTGCTGCGCCCGCAGGACGGCGCCGTGCGCGTGCTGGCCAGCTCGCCGTCCTTCGACCCGAACCACATCGATGCCGACATGTTCCTGCGCGCGGACCCGCGCGCGCGGCTCCTGAATCGCGCCACCGCCGGCCTCTACCCGCCCGGGTCCACCTTCAAGGTGGTCGTCGCCGCGGAGGCCCTGGACCGGGGCTTCAGCGGGCGCATTGACTGCCCGGCAGACGGCTGGACCACCTCCGGGCGCTATCGCAAGATCCGCGACCACGAGTACTACGAGGCCCGCCGCGCCGGGCGCACCTGGCGCGGGCACGGGCGCATTGGACTGGATACCGGGCTCATCGAGTCGTCCAACGTCTTCTTCGCGCAGCTCGGTGTCTATCTCGGCCACGATGCCTTTCGCGCCACCACCAAGCGCTTCCTGTTCAACGGGCGCATCAGCATCGGCGCCGGGCATTCGCGCCAGCAGTTCATGCGCACCGGGCGCATCCCGCGCATCGCGACCTCGGACCGCTACGGCCTCGCCCAGGCGTCCATCGGCCAGGGCAAGGTGCTGGCCACGCCGGCACAGATGGCGCTGATCGCCGCGGCCGTGGCCAACGACGGCGTCGCCGTGCGCCCGCGGCTCATCGCCGGCGAGGCACCCGCCGTGGTGGGCCGCTTCATGCGACCGGATACCGCCCGGCGGCTGCGCCGCATCCTGCGCAGGGTCGTGGTCGAGGGCACCGGGCGCGGCATCGACACCCCGGGGCTCGCCATCGCCGGCAAGACCGGCACCGCTGAGAACCCGTTCGGTGCGACGCATAGCTGGTTCATCGGCTTTGCGCCCGCGGACCGGCCCGCGCTGGCCTTCGCCGTCCTCGTCGAGCATGGCGGCTATGGCTCCACGGCAGCGGCGCCCATCGCGCGGGACCTGATGGTGCTGGCCAAGCAGCGCGGACACCTGCCGTGAGCCCCGGCCAAACCCGGGTTCTTGACCTGACGAGGCATTGCCTGAGTAGGGTGGGCAAAGCGATAGCGTGCCCACCAGGTCGTCACGCGAACCAACTGAACGATGGGCACGCTTCGCTTTGCCCATCCTACGCCGAGAACCGCTCCGGCCAAGGGGCAAAAAATACTGGCCCGGTCTCGGTAGCCCTGTCAGGTGTTCCGGGGCGCTCCCGCGCCCCGTGCAGCCCCGAGCTGGGCGCGCGCGCGTCAACCCGAGCCCCGGCACATCCCTGATCTGCATCGCCCCTAAGCACAGCATGGCCAAACCCGCCCGATCCGAGACATTCACCGAGCGCTGGGACGCCCGCGCACCGGAACGGCGCCTGCTGCTCTGGGTGCTGTTCGGCATCGGCGTCGGCTTCCTGATGGTGCTGGGCGCGCTGCCCAAGGACGGCATTGCGGTGCGCGCGCTGGACCTGCTGCCGCCGCTGGGCTTCGTCCTATCCTTTTTCGCCGCGCACGCGCTGTTCGTCGCCGTCGGTTTCCGGGGCGATCAGCTCATGCTGGCGCTCGTGGCCTTCTTGGCTGGCATCGGGCTCTTGGCGCAGTTCCGCATGGGCGTCTATGCCGGCGACGTGCTCGGCGTCGCACACCTGGTGCTGCCTGTGGGCGTCGCGTTGCTGGCGCTGGTGACTGTCGCGCTGATGGACGGGCGCTACAGGCCGCTGGCGGCGGCGCGCTGGTTCTGGGCCGTACTGTCGCTCGGCATCGTCGTCCTGGTGCTGGTGACCGGGCAGCGCTTCCGCGGCGCCGTCTACGGCGCCGGCTTCATCACGCCCACCGAGGGACTCAAGCTCAGCGTGGTGCTGTTCACCGCCGCCTTCATCGACCGCAACGCCAAGGCGCTGGCCAAGTGGCGCGGACCGATCCCGTTTCCGCTGCTGCGCCCGCTGTGGCCGCTGGCGCTGTTCGCGGCACTGCTGCTGGGGCTGTTGCTGGTGCAGCGAGACCTGGGGCTGGTGCTGATCCTGGGGCTGGCGATGTTGTTGCAGCTCACTGCCGGCACCAAGCGGGTCGGATACCTGGCCTACGGCGCCCTCGCCGCGAGCGCGGCGGGTCTTGCGGTGCTGGAATTCTTCAGCCACGGCCAGCGGCGCGTGGCGAGCTGGCTCGACCCTTTCAGCGACCCAACCGGCGCCGGCTGGCAGGTGCTGCAGGGCCTCTCTGGCATGTTCGCCGGCGGCCTCTGGGGCGAGGGGTTCAGCCAGGCGCGCCCGCGCTACACGCCCATCGCCGAAAGCGACTTCATCTACGCCGTCGTCGCCGAAGAGCTCGGCTTCATCGGCAGCGTGCTGCTGCTCATCTTCTTTGGGCTGCTCTGCTGGCGGCTCATCCTCATCGCCTCCCGCGCCAAATCGCCCTTCGGCATGCTCGCGGCCACCGGCATCGCCGCGGTGTTCAGCGTGCAGACCCTGCTCAACGTCGGCGGCGTCACCAAGGCCATCCCCATCACCGGCGTCACGCTGCCCTTCATCAGCCAGGGCGGCAGCAGCCTGCTCACCACCTGCATCGCGCTGGGCGTGGTGCTGGCCATCTCGGATGGGGAGCCGAAGGCGGTGCGGAAGAAGACCAAGCCCGCAACCGGGGGGCGGCGGCGAAGAGCTGCTACGAGTTGAGTATCACCGCCTTCGCATCGATCACGATTTCGGCCATCGCGACCCGTGGCCGGCGCATCGCCCGCCTTGTGCCCGCCGGGCCACCGGAGCGCGTCTAAGGTCTCCGAGCTGAACGCGATCTTCGCCCGTCTCCCGAAGCTCGGCGACGACGCGGAGACCTTTGAGCGCGATATCGCCGACGCGCACGCCGCGATCGTCCCGGATCGCGACCCCTTGGACGACTGACCCGACGCCGACGACTTCCGCCGCGTCCCCGGTCTGGAAGTCCTGCCCTTCGTGCAGCCCGACAATATCGGCGGCGCGCGCTCGAAACCATGAACCTCAGCACCACCATCAAGTCCATCCAGGACATTTAGCGCCATGACGACGGCGTTGACGGCGACGCCCAGTGCATCCGCGGCATCGAGAAAAAACAGCTCCCGCACCTGCTCTGCACCACCAACCTGATGCTCCACTGCATCGAGGTGCCGAGCACGATCGAGCAGCGCAACACATTGCAGCAGCCATCGAATAGTTGGACCAAGCGGGACCGGGTAGACTGTGCCATCAGCAACCCACCCTTCGGCAGCATCGTGCGCGACACCGTCGGCTTCAACCAATCTCGCCTCGAAAAGTTAAGCGGCGTGGTAGACAACGGCACTGGCAGCGATCCGGCTCGAAGCCGACGCGGTATGTAGAGGGGCAGACCGTCGGCTGTCGGCCATAAAGAGACATCGCTCGTTCGGCTCC
This sequence comes from Thiohalocapsa sp., assembly GCF_022340605.1. Taxonomy (GTDB): domain Bacteria; phylum Pseudomonadota; class Gammaproteobacteria; order Chromatiales; family Chromatiaceae; genus Thiohalocapsa. Next base: position 4,348 of record NZ_JAJDNQ010000159.1, on the reverse strand, counting down.
CATCGGCAGCAGTGTTCGACAAAGCGGACATTGAGTGTCTGAGCAGCCAATCGGCTAGCTTCGGCTTTTCACTATCAAGAAAATAGAGCGAAGACCGCCGGCTTCTGCTTTGCCAGATGCCGGCACAGGGTCTTGGAGACCTGCGAACAGGTGTGGGTGCCGTCGAAGGGCGCGCGCCGTCGAGCGTGAACACCGCCGGGCGCTTGTAACGGAAATCCTCGTCGAGCCCATGCGGTACGCGCTGGTCCAGCGACTGGATGATGCGGACCTGATCTCACCGATGGGCCGCTCGCGCCCCTCCGCCGAGCCCGGCGCCTCCGGGGCGTCGAAGGTGCGGACCTGGGTGAACTCCTCCACCAGCCCGGACAGCCGCTCGGCGACGCCCTGAAACTCCGCCACCTGCTCGTTGAACGCGGTTTTGAAGCGCACGCCCTCGGCGAGCGCCTCAGCGCCATTTTGCTCGGTTTGCGACGCGATGTTTCGTGGCAACACGGGATGGGGTTGATCCCATTTTCAAAGATCGGCGCAGCCGGGTGTTCCGTTCCCGGAACGCCTTCGACTGAAACGCGGGTTGTTTGTCGACACCAGTCAAGAGGCCGGTGTTGTCGCGCGAAGGACGTCGATTGCGCCTCTTCGGACCAGCGGTCGAGCGGACGACGCCGGATTCGACGGTCATGGCGCCGTTTTAGCGCCGGGCACCAAGTCTCGAATCGAAGTTTACCAAGTGCCGTTAGATAGATTTTGGCGCCTAAACGTCCTTAGACTATCCTACGAAAACGCCTATAATTTCCTGCAACGGCACAAGACAGGAGATGCGCCATGACTGATCGTTTGAACCCGGACGCCCTGAAGTTCTACCGAAAGCAGAAGGGTTGGACCCAACAGAAACTCGCAGAGGCGACCCACCCCAGCCCGAGCAGGCGGCAGATCAGCCGCTGGGAGGTAGGCGATCAGATCGACAACATCCGGCAGAGCAATCGCGAACGGCTGTGCGAGGCCCTCGGCGTCGAGTGGGAGCAGTTGACGCGCCCCCCGAAGGAGAAGGACACGTTGAAGTTGTACAACCGCGTCCCGCTCAAGGGCGGCATCGACGGATCGGCACGGACCTTTCTCACCATCGTGCAATGGCACCTTGGCTTGACCGAAGACGCGATCCTCGACCTGGCCCCGCTGGCCGTTCTGATCCTTGCACAGCAGAGCTTGCTCGCACGAAAGACTGCCCTCGATGAGACCGTCGAGGCGTTGGAGGCTGCAACCGCAGAGGCGTGCCGGCGGTTACCGTACATGCCTGGCGCTTTCCGCTATGGTTACCACTACGAGTGGATTGAGGATGAGCGGAAGTCTCTGAAAGATCGAGAGTTACTGATGACGCACCAGGATGACGAAGGCAACGAATACTCGCCCTTCGTGAACTTCCTGGAAGATCAAATGAAGTCGCTTGGCTTGTTTAAGGCCGACCCGATCGATTTCTCGTTCAGCTATCGCGGCGCGACTCCGGACTATGCGGTCCCCGCACGCGTACTTGCGCCAATCGTCGACCTCGAACCGGACAATGATGCCGATCAGGAGATCCTTGAGAAGATTCAGGATGGGCGGATCGACCTACGCGACGTCGTAGAGAAGAAGAATACGGCTGAGCCAGAAGACTACCGCGGCTGGCTTGAGGAGCGGAACCGGGCGATAGCCGAAGAGCTCGCATCGCGCATCAAAATCCCGGAGGGCTTGTTGCTGCTCGCCGAACCTGCGGGAGAACGCCCATCGCACCTCGATACCGGGAGCACTTCTGACGAAGCGCCCGATGTTGAGAACACCAATACGGAGCAACGCACATGAATCTCAGCTTGACCCAACACGCCGAGTCCCGCATCCGCCAGCGCGGTCTGCGTGAATCCGATATCCCGATGATCGTCGATGCCGGCACGCCGGTGGATGACGACAGCCTGCTGCTGCTCGCGCACGACGTGGACCGGGAGATCCGTCGCCGCAAGCAGGAGATCAGCGCGCTGGAGCGATTGCGCGGCTGCCGGGTGGTGATCGCCGCCGACAAGGTCGTCACCGTTTATCGCCCTTCGCGTAGGACCGAGAAGCGCCTGTTGCGCGGCCAGCATCGTCACGCCGGTGCGAGCGACGCGAACCGAACCACCCGAGACACATCCTTCGCTGGAGACCACGCCAATGCTGCCTGATACCGTCGAACTCGCCACACTGCAAAACCAGCTCGCTGTCATGCAGCAGACCATTGCCAGCCTTCAGAAAGGGATGGAGACACCAGAACCGGTGCCGCAGACCCCTCCGACCCGCGCCCTGGCGTCGGGCTACCGGTTGTTCGGGCAGGATTTCCCGACTCGGTTTGCGAAGGACAGCTTCGTCGGCCTGTTCCGCCACTTCGCCGAGCTTGAACCGGCCTTCCCTGAACGGTTCCGGATCGCGGCGCGGAGCATCGGGCGCACCCGCCGCTATGTCGGTCGCACGCCGCAGGAGGTCTATCCGGGGCGCCCGGGGCTCTGGACGCACACTGAGCCGTTCGCACCCGGGTGGGTGGTGGGCACCAACGAGAGCGATGACAAGAAGCGCCAACTGCTGAAGCTGGCGTGCCAGGTCATGGGCCTGCGGTTCGGGCGCGATGTGCAGGTGTGGATGTAACGGACGAACTCGTGGGGCGGAGACCCGATGGGGGCGATCCGCCAACCGCGCCACTGCCGGAACCTCTGTAGCGTTCCATCCCAGGCTTCAGTCAATACCCGGATGCTCGAATCGACAGGCTCGTCACCGCCGGCTGACCAGTCGCTTCGCCCCGGGCATCAATGGAGCACCGCATCCACGGACTCGGCGACGAGGATGCGGTCGAGCCACTCCAGCAGCGTGTCGCTGTCGGCAGCCAGCACGCGCTCGCGGACGCTGTCGCTGGGCGGACCGAACTTGCGCTCGATCTGGCGCAGCAGGGCGGTTGCCTCACCGAGGCGTTGGCCTTTTTCAACGTAGCGGTCAATGAAAGTCTGCATAATCGGTTCTCCGGTAGAGGTCTGTTGCAGCAGTGCGCGGACGGTGGGCTCGTCGACCCGCTGGGTACCTTGGACGAAGTAGCGCAGCAGGGATTCCAGCACTTCGACCGCGGTGTCGCGGTCTTCGATCCGTTCGATCAGCGCCAGCAGCTCGCGCAGCCGCTCGACCGGCTGGGCGTCGAAGACCCAGCGCATGGCGAGCTGGACGAGACGTGTCAGCACCCGACCCTTGATCTCGGCATCGCTGGGGCCTGACAGGTCCACCAGCTGGTAGCCGAAGCTCGGTACGAACGGCTTTATCGAGTCCGGCAGCGGCTTGACCAGGCCCTGGAAGCCCGCCGGGGCCGTCCAAGGTCGGTCGCCATGATAGATCACCAGCGGATAGACCGGCGGCAGGTGCCGGGCCTTGGGGTGCTGCTTGCGGTATTGGTTGCCTTCGGCTGCGATGTAGCGCATGAGCTGGAGCGCCGTCCAGTGCTCGGCCCAGCTCTTGTGCTCGAACAGCAGGTAGACCGTCAATGTCTCGCCCCCGTAGCTGACCCGATAGACCAGGTCGGAGTATGCCGAGCGCAGGTCGGCGGAGACGTAGCTGTCTTTGCTGATCTCCAGCGTCGTCAGGTCCAGCCCGGCCAGCAGTGCCGACGGGAGCTGGCAGCGCAGGAAGTCGCAGGCCACCTCGCGCCGGGTGAAGCTCTCGCGGAAGAAGGTGTCGTGGGGCGAGGGGATGTTGTCCATGGGCTCTGAGCATAGGGTGGTGACGGCTCGGCGACCATCAGGTCAATCGGCGCATGGCCGACCTGCATGGTCGCGGGGTCCGACATTGGATGCTCGTCGACGATGATCACCGGCGGCTGCCTCGACGGCGGCAAGGTCCTGCGCCAGCTCCTCCGGCTCGACCTGGATGGCCAAGACGCCGAGCCTTCCCAACTCGCTCAGAAACGCGACCCGCGCCATGCCGACCAGTCGCGCGGCTTGGCCGGATGTCAGCTTGCCGGTCTCGAACAGCTTGGCGGCCATGGCCAGCCGTGCCTGTTGCTCGAATTCAGCGCGGCTCATGTGCAGGGCGTCGGGCAGGTTCTCGGGATACTCCAGCGATAGGGTGTTACGCATTGGTGATGCTCTATGCGGCGGCTATCGCTTCGGTCGCTATGCTGAACGGATCAGCGGCATCGTAGTAAACCATCATGGCTTGTCGGCGCAAGCCCGGACGCTGAGAGAGACGCCATCAAGGGCCTTGAGCTGGGAGACGACTGCGAACAGGTTCTCGACGCTTGGGTTGCCCTCGATGCTCAACATGCGCATCAGGCTCTCGGGGTGCATGTGCAGTTGCGCGGCGAGGGCCTTGA
>NZ_JAJDNQ010000094.1 GCF_022340605.1 Thiohalocapsa sp. | reverse complement strand
TGGCCATCGGCCTTACCGTATTTCAGTTGATCCATTTTGCGATTCGTGAGCGCAGCCTGACCGCATTCCCCCTCCAAGTCCGGTTTTGGTACTTGATGCTGCTACTCATCGCCCTGCCGATGCCGTTGCAGATCGTTTATTGGATACCCACCATCGGAACCTGGGCCCAAGTGGTCTTTGGCTATTGCACAATGGCGCGCTGCGTTTCGCTTTTTCCGTGGAATCGAAGCGAACCGTTTTCTGCTGACTTATTGCTGAGAACCTTCCTGTCTCGCCCTGTTCGAGGAAACATCATGCAGGGTCTGCCGTCCGGCAAATCGATAGAGAAAGAGTATCAACGGAGTCAGGTCTTGCAATCGACCATTGCCAAGCGATGCAGAGATGCTTGATTGCAAGACCGGCCCCCATTTTCCACTCGTAGTCGAGATCGCTCACCCGCACCCCGACTGGCTCCGACAGGTGCAGCCCGCAGCCTCAGCCTCAGCAATGTTGACAAGCGGCGCGAGAATGCTTGATTGCAAGACCTGACCCTATTTCCTAATTTGCGCGGGCTGGCGCTCCCGTGACGGCGCTCCCGGACCTCAGACCCGACCGTAGTCATCGCGGTTGCCGAGCCAGCGGTGGATCAGGGCAGTGACGCGATCGATGCCGGAGCGGGATTCGTCCTCCAGCAGCCGGTCGGCGCCGCGTTGGGCGGCGCGCACCAGGTCCTTGTCGCGCAGCGGGTCGGCGAGCCGGAAGGCCGCCATGCCCGCCTGGCGAGTGCCGAGCACCTCGCCGGCACCGCGCATCTTCAGGTCCGCGTCGGCGATGGCGAAGCCACTCGTCTCGCGGCGTAGGATGTCGAGCCGCTCGCGCGCGGCGGCGGTCAGCGGCGGGTGGTAGAGCAGCAGGCAGTAGCTCTCCACCCGGCCGCGCCCCACCCGCCCGCGCAGCTGGTGCAGCTGCGCGAGGCCGAGCCGCTCCGGGTTCTCGATGATCATCAGGCTGGCGTTGGGCACGTCCACGCCCACCTCGATGACCGTCGTCGCCACCAGCAGGTCCAGCTCGCCGGCGGCGAAGGCGGCCATGATGGGCTCGCGCTCGCCGGCCTTGACGCGCCCGTGGACCAGGCCGATGCGCAGCCCCCCGAGCCGCTCGCGCAGGTCCGCCGCCGCGTCCTCGGCCGCCTGCGCTTGCAGCGCCTCGGACTCCTCCACCAGGGTGCAGACCCAGTACGCCTGACGGCCGGCGGCGCAGGCACGGCGCACCCGCTCGATGACCTCGTCCCGGCGGGTATCCGGCACCGCGGCGGTGGTGATGGGCGTGCGACCCGGTGGCAGCTCGTCGATGACGGACAGGTCCAGGTCCGCGTAGACCGCCATCGCCAGCGAGCGCGGGATGGGCGTGGCGGTCATGATGAGCTGATGCGGCAGCCGGCCCTGCTCGACCCCCTTCTCGCGCAGGGCCATGCGCTGGTGCACGCCGAAGCGGTGCTGCTCGTCGATGACCACCAGCCCCAGCTCGGCGAACTGCACGTCGGCCTGGAACAGGGCATGGGTGCCTACCACGACCCGCGCGGTGCCGGCGGCGAGGTCCGCCAGGATGGCCGCCCGCTCGGCGCCCTTGTGCCGGCCGGAGAGCCAGGCGACGTCGATGCCGAGCGGCGTGAGCCAGCCGGCCAGGCTCTTCAAGTGCTGCTCGGCGAGCAGTTCGGTGGGCGCCATCAGCGCCACCTGCCGGCCGCACTCGACGGCCTGCAGCGCCGCCAGCGCCGCCACCACGGTCTTGCCGGAGCCGACATCGCCCTGCAGCAGCCGCATCATGGGCTGAATGCCGGCCATGTCCCGGGCGATCTCGTCCACCACCCGCTGCTGCGCACCGGTCAGCGCGAACGGCAGGCGTTCCATCAGCCGCCGGCGCAGCGCGCCGTCGCCGCCCAGCGGCACCGCGGTCAGGTGCCGGCGCTCGCGGCGCAGGCGGCGCAGGGCGAGCTGATGCGCGAGCATCTCGTCGAAGGCGAGCCGCAGGCACGCCGGGTGGGTGCGCTCCACCAGCGCCTGCACCGCGGCGTCCGCCGGCGGCCGGTGCACGGTCTGCAGGGCCTCATGCAGCGCCGGCAGCCCGAGCGGCGCGGCGATCGCCGCCGGCACCAGGTCCGCCAGCGACTGCGGGTGCACCGCGAGCAACGCCAGGGCCTGGTCCGTGAGGCCGCGCCAGGAGATCTGCTGCATGCCCTCGGTGGAGGGGTAGATGGGCGTCAGCGGCACATCCACGGCCGTGCCGTCCTGCGCGCCGTCGTCGTCATGGTCCGGGCGCTGCTGCACCTCCGGGTGGACCATCTCCAGCGTCTGCGGCCCCTGCCGCACCTCGCCGAAGCAGCGCAGCCGCCGGCCGGGCCGCATGGCCTCCATCTGCGCCCGCGAGAAGTGGAAGAAGCGCAGCATCAGGCCGCCACCGGCCTCATCGCGCAGCCAGACTTTCAGCGAGCGGCGCCGGCCGTAGCCGATTTGCGCATCGGCGACGATGCCCTCCACCAGCGCCTCGTCGCCATCGCGCAGCGCGCCGAGCGGCCGCAGCCGGGAGCGGTCCTGGTAGCGGGCGGGCAGGTGGAACAGGAGGTCGGCAACCGTCTCGATGCCGAGCTTGTGCAACCGCTCGGCGAGTCTCGGTCCGACCCGCTTGAGGCCGGTGACCGGGATCTGATCCAATCCGGTGAGCTCATCGACCGCCCGGACTGGCCGGGCGGTGACCTGGGCATTACTTCGATCGGTAGGCGGAGGCACGGCCATGCAAACGAATCAAGCGCGGTTCGAGGTCGCCACTGACGGCCGCGGCACCACCAATATCACCCGGCGGGTGCAGGACGCGGTGCGCGGGAGCGGCATCCGCACGGGACTCTGTCACGTCTTCGTGCAGCACACCAGCGCCTCGTTGATGCTGTGCGAGAACGCGGACCCAACGGTGCGCCGCGACCTGGAGGCCTTCCTGGCCCGGCTGGTGCCGGACGGCGACCCGCTGTTCCACCACACGGCCGAGGGGCCGGACGACATGCCGTCCCACGTACGCGCCATCCTGACCAACATGGACCTCACCCTGCCGGTCAGCGACGGCCGCTGCGCGCTCGGCACCTGGCAGGGGGTGTTCCTGTACGAGCATCGCACGGACCGGCAGCGCCGGGAGGTGGTGGTGACGGTGCAGGGAGACGGCTGAGCGCGCCGCGCGTCCACCCGCCGCGGGCGGACCGGCCCGATGGCCACCGCGAGAGCATCCTCAGCCCGGATGCGCCGCCGCGGCACCGGCCGCCGGCGTCGTCTTCGCGTAGCGCCCACCGTGGCGCGCCCGCAGCGCCTGCGCGAGCTGATGCACCGTCATCGCGTAATAGGTGCTGTTGTTGTACTCGGTGATGGCCCGGAAGTTGTCGAAGCCGAACCAGTATTCGTAGCCACCGGCGGCGTCGAGCTGCAGCAGGCTCACCCGCTGGCCATCCCGCAGGGAGACGGGCGCGCGAAAGCCCAGGCCCTGCAGCCGGCCCGCCGGGTAGCTGGAGCGGAAGCCGGTCTCCAGCACCCCCGGCGAGGCGGCGCTGACGGGCACCGCCACCGGCTCGCCGGTCTTCCAGCCATGCTGCTGGAAGTAATGCGCGACGCTGCCGATGGCGTCTTCCTTGTTCCACAGGTTGCGCTGGCCGTCGCCGTCGAAGTCCACCGCGTACGCGAGATAGCTGGACGGCATGAACTGCCCGTAGCCCATGGCGCCGGCGAAAGAGCCCACTGGCTGGAAGGGATCGAAGCCCTCCTGGCGGGCCATGACCAGGAAATTCTCCAGCTCGTCGCTGAAGTAATCGGCGCGGCGCGGGTAGTCGAAGGCCAGGGTTGAGAGCGCATCGACGATGCGGTGCTTGCCCATGTAACCGCCCCACTTGGTCTCGATGCCGATGATGGCGACGACGTACTCGGGCGGCACGCCGTACTTCTTGGAGGCCCGATCCAACGCCGCCGCGTACTGATTCCAAAACGCCGAGCCCTTGGCCAGCATGGCCGGCGTGATGTGGCGGGCGCGGTAGCGGGTCCAGGCACCGTTGGGTCCGGACGACGGCCGCCACTGGCGGTTCATGTACTCGATGATCCAGTCATCGGGCCGCACGCGGGAGAAGATGCTCACCAGCTCCGGGCGCGTGTAGCCCCTGGCCTGCATGCGGTCGATGAAGCGCTCCACGTCCGCCCGCCCGGCATAGGGGCCGCTGGTGAGCCTGGGCGTGTTGCTGAACTTGACCGGCCGCAGCCCGACGCCCCGGTGGGCCTTGCCGTGGGCGCTGGCGAGGGTGGCCTCGGGCGCATTCTTGGACGGATTGGAGCCGCAGCCGGCGAGCGGCAGCAGCGTGACAAAAGCGGCGATGACGAGCGGCGAGCGGCGCATCTGGGTCCCCCCGGTGATCGACTGATGTCGGATCGCTGTATCTTATTGATGCCGGGATGGATGTTAGCCGGAAAGCCGTTGCTTGTCTCAGCTGTCAAGGCTCGCCGTGATGTCCTGTACCGCCGGCGCGCCGCCGTGGGAGCGCCGTCCCCGGCGCGATACGACATGGCCGTTGATCGCGCCGAGGACGGCGCTCCCACAAACGACGCTCCCGCGTGCGTCGATGCTTCGCCGTCAGCCGCCGAGCACCATCACCGCATCCATCTCCACCTGCGCCCCCTTCGGGAGGCTGGCGACGCCGATGGCGGCGCGCGCCGGATAAGGCGCCGCGAAATACTCCGACATCACCTGGTTCACCAGCGGGAAGTGCGACAGGTCGGTCAGGAAGACGTTGAGCTTGACCACGTCGGACAGTTCGCCGCCCGCCGCGCGAGCCACCGCCTGAAGGTTGTCGAACACGCGGCGGGTCTGCAGCTCCATGTCCCCGCCAACCAGCATCATCGTGGCGGGGTCCAGCGGGATCTGACCGGACAGGTAGACGGTGTCGCCAACACGCACGGCCTGGGAGTAGGTGCCGATGGCCTCGGGCGCCTGGTCGGTGTGGATGATCTGCTTTGGCATTGTCGTTCTCCGGATCAGTGGTGATGGACACAAGTGACCATAGGCAGTCCATCGGCAGGGGTCAATGACCCCGACCGCACCAGGTGTTTCCCGCCGAACGGCACGGACCCGGGCCAACGACGGCGGCCGAGCGGTCGGTCGGCGCCGCGGCGAGCGGACGCCCGGATCTCAGTCGGGCAGATCCATCACCCGAACAGCCGCTGCCACCAGCGCCGGCGATTGCGTGGCGCCGGCTGCGCGGCGGGCAGGTCCACCGGCCGCAGCTTGCTCATGGTCCAGCCCGGCAGCGGCGGGTTGTCGCTGAAGCCGCAGACCACGCCGAGGTTGCTCGGGTCATAGATCTTGACGAATCCGGGCCGCTCGCGGTCGTCGGCGTAGACGATGCCGCAGAAGTCCTCGTCGTGCTCGCGGCGCAGCAGCGCGTCGATCTCGGCGATGAAGCGGCGCACCTGCTCGCCATCGGCCGAGGCCGCGGGCGGCGGCTCGCCGATGGCGTAGAGATACCAGCCGCCGTCCGCATCGGCGCGCAGCACATCCCACAGCGCGTCCAACTGATGCCAGCGCAACGCCGACGTGAAGCTGCCGCGAAAGGCGGCCAGAAAGGCATCGGCGTCCGCCGTGGGGTTTGGCGCTTGGGCGTCAATCATCACAGTAGAAGGTCATCGTATAGACGGTTCCGGCGGGACAGCGGAAATTCCCTTCCACGTCGTCGTAGGCATACGCATAGGCATTCGGACAGTCCTGGTGAATGCGCTTCACATAGTCCGTGCCGGCAGCCGGACCTTTCCGGCAGGCGTCCGCCGAGAATGGCGGCGTCGGACAGCAATAGTCGGCGGCCTGCGGGTCCGCTGGCCGATAGGTCTTGCCGTTGAACGGCGGATGAGGAAGGCTCTGCCAGTTCGCGGCCGTCAGCTTGGTGCAGGGCGCGAGACATCCCGCGACCGCCGTGGTCGCGGCGCCATCTTCATCCGGGACGTGCAGCACGAGATCCTGGTGCGCCAGATCCGGGTACTTGCCGTTGCTGCTCAGGTCCTCATCGCTCGGGCACGCGTCCATTGTCAGCGCGGCGCAATCAATGACGTTGTTCTCGGGTGCCGCGGTGCAGACCTGCCCAGCCGGCGGCGTCACCCTGAGCTTGTAGGGCAGCGTATAGCCATCCACCATGCTGGTATCCCAGCCATCCGCCCTTGGGAGCACGCCGCTGCCCGATGGATTCTTCTGGCAATCGCGCTCCGGCACCGACGGCAGACAGCCGAACGTGCCCTCGAACTTGGAGTCGATCGGTGGCGCGCAGCCGACCGTCGGCGGGCACGAAAAGCCGTCGGACGCCGGCCCACCGCTCTGGCCGATGGTGCAATCGTGGCCCGCTTCGTCACAGCCCATTCCCGGCCAGAATCGAGTCCCCGCGAGCCCCTTGTCGGGGATGTCATAAGCGATGGAGTCGCCCTTGGCTGCCAGCTTGTGCTGGTTGGGCGCCGCGAGCCTGCCCCCACCGCTGCCCACTTGGTAAAAGATCCAGATCGGCTCATCACAGCCGTTGACTATCTCGAGCCGCTTGGACACCGCCTCACCCCAGACGCTACCGGCGCCCGACAGACAGAGGACGACCAGCACAGCCAGCGACGCCGGCCTCACCCACCCGAAAGCGCGAATGCGCGGATCGATCGCTTGCATCGTCGCCTCTCATCGCCCGCATGGCGGGCAGTCGTGATTATCAGATCGACAGCCGGGCTCGGTCACGTCGTCAGCAGCGGCAACCGGCAGGCTGGGGGCGCGGCGCCGCGGGCGGGCGGAAGTCATCGCTGCACATGGCAAGCGCCGCTGGCGCTGACCCGATGCATGTCAGGGTCCGGCCGGGCGCGTTGGCCGCGCGGCCAACCCGAGCGTCCGGCCCGGCTGCTATAGTCGCAGCAGCCACGCACCAGGGGCAACCGAGCACCCGCCGCACCCTAGAGCCCAAGCCAGAGCCCGAACCCGCGACCAGCACGGCCCGACACCATGACCGCCACGCCCGACGCCCTCTTTCAGTCCAATCTCGAGCACCTGCCGCTCATCAACCGCGGCAAGGTGCGCGACATCTACGGCATCGACGATGCGCACATGCTCATCGTCACCACGGACCGGCTCTCGGCCTTCGACGTGGTGCTGCCGCAGCCCATCCCCGGCAAGGGCGCGGTGCTGACCCGCGTGTCCAACTTCTGGTTCGCCCGCACCGCATCGCTGGTGCCGAATCATCTGGCCAAGGTCCCGCTGACCGAGGTCGTGCCCGACGCCGCCGAGCGCCAAGCCCTCGGCGAGCGCGCCATCGTCGTCCGCCGTATGCGGCCGCTGCCGGTGGAGGCCATCGTGCGCGGCTACCTCATCGGCTCCGGCTGGAAGGACTACCAGCGCTCGGGCAGCGTCTGCGACATCCCGCTGCCCGCCGGCCTGATCCAGGCGGACCGATTGCCCGAGCCCATCTTTACGCCCTCCACCAAGGCCGCCGTCGGCGACCACGACGAGAACGTCAGCTTCCAGCATATCGCCGAGCGCATCGGCGCCGATCTGGCCGCGCAGATCCGCGACATCTCCTTACGCATTTACGCCGAGGCCGCCGACTACGCCGCAACACGCGGCATCATCATCGCCGACACCAAGTTCGAATTCGGCCTCGACGACGACGGCCGCCTGCATCTTATCGATGAGGTCCTCACCCCGGACTCCTCCCGCTTCTGGCCCGCCGACCAATACCGCCCCGGCACCAGCCCTCCCAGCTTCGACAAGCAATTCGTCCGCGACTACCTGGAGACCCTGGACTGGGACAAGACCCCGCCCGGCCCCGAGCTGCCTGCCGAGATCATCGCCAAAACGGCGGAGAAATATGCAGAGGCGGAGCGGCGGTTGGTGCAGCCTTTCTCCTAAAGGCGCTTTCGTTGTCGTTGTCGCGACCTCAACCGCCCGGATATTCGATCACGACCACGACTACGACCACGACCACGAGCGGAGACCTCGACCAGGTTCCTCGGCTCCGGCCCGCCCCGGGTTGGCGCCCTGCAAAATTGGCTCAAACGGGGTACCAGTCTCCGGCACTGCGCATGCGCTCGGCCCACGACCGACCTATTAGGCGAAATTATTACCATTGCATCGGGTAAACACCCTCATCAGCCGCCGGTATCGTAAGATTCGCCGGTAAATCTCGTTCGCCCATCGGCTGTCCAGCCGATGGGGTCCAAGTCGTGCCCCGAGCTACGGCTCGTCCCGCGACCAATGCGCCGGGGGCGAGCCTACTGGTTGCAGCCCTCGCCGAGCAGGCCGAAGGCTCACACCAAACGTCGACGCGGGGGCAGCATGATGCGAACAAGACGCTGGATCGCAACCGCGCTGCTCGCTGCCTCGTTGTCCGCCGGCTTGCCACTGACGGCGATGGCGCAGGCAGCGCAAAGCCAGCCCACGGGCGGCCAGCCGCTCACCGGCGCAATGGCTGCCGGCGCCGCGCCCGATCGACACGCCGTCGGCGACCCGCGCGCTGACGACCCCGCGGACGCGGGCCGATCGATCGCGCTGACCGCGGCAGAACGGCGCTGGCTCGCCGCGGGCCACCAGGTGCGGGTGCGGGTCGGCGATTGGCCGCCCTTCATGATGATCGACCACGGCCGCGTCGAAGGGATCGCCATCGATTACCTGGAGCGCATCTTTCGTCGCTACGGGATCGATTACACCTACGTCACCGACGATCGTGTGAGCTGGCCCGAGGCGCTCGCGGACATCCGCAGGCGTGAAGTCGTGGACATGGTACCGACGGCCAAGATTACCGCGCGGCGGCGCCGGTACATGGTGTTCACGGACGAATACCTGTCCCCGCCGTGGGTCATCTTCACGCGGACCGATGCACCCTTCATCTCCGGCATCGAAGACCTCGCCGGCAGGACCGTGATCGTCCCGGAGGGCTTCGCGATGCGTGAGCTCCTGGCGCAGCGATACCCCGACATCATCGTCACGACCGTCTCCGGCAAACCGCTTGTCGAGCGCTGCCTGTTGGCAGTCGCCAGCGGCGAGGCGGACGCCTACATCGGCAATCTCACCGTCGGCGCCTACCTGATCGCGACCATGAATCTCGCCAACCTGAAGGTGGCCGCACCGACACCCTTCGGCGCGCACGCGAACGCGATGGGGATTCGCCGCGACTGGCCCGAGCTGGCCAGCCTGATCAACAAGGCGTTGCGCAGCATGTCGCCGCAGGAGAAGGTGGCGCTGCGCAACCGCTGGATGGCGGTTCGCTACGACTTCGGCATCCGCCCGCGTGACCTGGCGCTCTGGATCGCGGGGGTCTCGCTGGTCGCGCTCGCCGTCGTCGCCGTGGTGCTCGCCGCCAACCGTCGCCTGCGTGTCGAGGTCGCCAGGCGCACGGACGCCGAAAAGCGTCTGCGCCGCCGCAAGCAGGAGTTGCAGACGGTGCTCGACGGCATCCAGATGCCGCTCGTGCTCGTGGACGTGGATGCGCGCCGAGGCCGCCTCAGCTATGCCGCGGTCAATCCCGCCTACATGGCGGCCACCGGCATGAAGGAGCAGGACCTCATCGGCAAGCAGCTCGGCGACCTCCCGGCGGCGCAGTCCCATGCCGATCTCCCCGCGGTGCATTACCGCCAATGCGCGCAGAACGGCCAGGTGGTGCGCTACGAGACCTGTCTGAAGCGCGGGGGCGAGCCCACCTGGTGGCTGACCCAGGTCTCTCCCCTGCGCGACGACGATGGACACATCTATCGCCTGGTTGGCTCGTCGCTGGACATCAGCGAGCGCAAGCGCGCGGAGCTAGCACTGGTCCTGTCCAACAACGAGCTGCAGCAGCTTGCGCTGACCGACCCGCTGACCGGGCTTTACAACCGCCGCTACCTGGATCGGCGGTTGAGCACGGAGTGGCATCGGCATCGGCACCTCGGCGCACCCCTCGCGCTGATCCTCTGCGACATCGACTACTTCAAACAGTACAACGATACCTACGGCCACCAGGCCGGCGATGACTGCCTGCGCCGCGTGGCCGGCGTGCTGATCGCGATCACGCGTTACGATGTAGACGCCGCGGTACGCTTCGGCGGCGAAGAATTCGCCTTCCTGCTGCCGCAGACGGATGCTCACTTCGCCATCGCCATTGCCGAGCGCATCAGGACCGACGTCGCCCGGCTCGCGCTTGCGCACGCGGCCTCCCCCATCAAGCCCGTGGTCACTTTGAGCTGTGGCGTTGCGGCGCTGGTACCGAGCGATACCAACCGTCCGGAGACCTTGATCCTGCGCGCCGACAGGGCGCTGTATCGGAGCAAGGCGCAAGGCAGAGACCGGGTTTGCGTCAGCGCCCGCGAAACGGCAGCCGCGGCCGGCGAATACGCGCGCTCCGCGGAAACCAGCTGAGCATCGCCCGGATTCACGCACGCAACGCGACGACGTTGATCCGGTCCGGCCGCCATGTCCGACGGTCGGCCGGCTGCTGCAGCCGGCCCGGGCCTCGCCTGGCGCTGGCACGACGCGGTCCCCGAAAGCGACCGGCTCGACGTCGATGCGTCGGCCCGCACGATCCAGGCATGCAGCCGAACCTCGCCGGGGCCGCGACCCCCGCCACCGGCATGGGCAGGCTCACGGGATGCCGATCAGCTTGTGGGTCTGCACGCTCAGCCGCCAGCGCGGGTGCGCCAGGCAGTAGGCCACGGCCGCGGCCGTGTGCTCGGCACGCCGCGGTCCATCCATCGGCTGAAGGTAGAAGTTGCCGAAGCTCAGGTGCGCGAACCGCTCCGGCGGCGCCTTCGGCTGGGGGTAGACCAGCTTCAGCTCGTCACCGGCTTGCTGCACCAGTGGCGCGTCGGCCTTCGGACTGACGCAGATCCAGTCCACGCCGGCGGGCACCGGCAGCGTGCCGTTGCTCTCGATGGCGATCTCGAAGCCGCGGGCATGCAGCGCGTCGATGAGGGTCGCATCGAGCTGCAACAGGGGCTCGCCGCCGGTGCAGACCACGTAGCGCTCCGCATCATCCGCGCCCCAGACGGCCGCGACATGGCCGGCGAGCGTATCGGCATCGGCGAAGCGCCCCCCACCGGGGCCGTTGGTGCCGCGGAAGTCGGTGTCGCAGAAGTCGCAGACGGCGCCGGCGCGGTCCTGCTCGCGCCCGGACCAGAGGTTGCAGCCCGCAAAGCGCAGGAACACCGCCGCGCGACCGCTACGGGCGCCCTCCCCTTGCAGGGTCAGGAAGCACTCCTTGACGCTGTAGCCACGGGACACGGCGGACACAGCCTACACGGGCAGCGCCGGCCCCAGCTCGCCCCAGCACAGCACCGCACCACACCCCGGCGTCTGCTGCAGGTCGATGCGCCCGAGCCACGGCAGATCCGCCGCCGCCTGCGTCCTGATCCAGCGCGCAAGCCCCGCCGGGTCCGCGCCGGCGGGGCCGACGAGGCTGTCGAGCCGGTGGTGATCCAGCCGCTCGTAAACGGGCTTGAACAGCGCCTTCACGTCGCCGTAGTCCACCGTCCAGCCGAGCACATCGTCGAGCTCCGCGCTCAGGTGCAGCCTGAGCACATAGCTGTGCCCGTGCAGGCGGCGGCGGCCGTCGCCCTCCGGCGCCTGCTCCAGGCGCAGCGCGGACTCGAAGCGCAGCTCCTTCCAGATGCGGTAGTGCGCGCCGTCGAAGTGGCAGCCGGCAGTGGCCGTCTCGTACACCGTCACCCAGGACAGCGCCGGCAATTGCGGCTTGAGCCGCTGCCAGAGCCAGCGACAGAGCAGCTCGCTGGTGGGGTTTTCCAGGCCCGCGATGTCGTTGAGGCAGGCGTGGTCGAGCTCCGCGTGCAAGGGCGCGAAGAGCGCCGCAATGCGGTCGAAGTCGATGCCCATGTCGGCATCGGCTCCCTGCTCCCCCAGCGCCTGGTCCACGTGCAGGATCACCTCGAAGCCATGCCCGTGCATGCGCCCACAGGGGTGGCCCTCCGGCACCCGCGGCAGCCGGTGCGCGGCCTCGAAGCGGAAACGGTGCCACAGGTGCGCGTGCCCGTCCGGCGCCAGGTCGGCACCGGTGTCGGCCGTGCTGCGGATGCCGACCGTGGCGATGCCGGGCACGCCCGCCCCGGCCAGCCGGCGGTGCACCCAGCGCGCGAGGTTCTCATCGGTGGGCGCTGGCAGGTGCGCGTTCAGGTCCGCGTAATCGAGCGGCGCGACGGCCGCGGCGAGCGCCGCCCCCAGCGCGTCCGTCTCGCCGCCGGCAAAGCCATCCCCGGCAGCGGCCCAGCCCGGCGGCAACGCGGCCCACACCCGAGCGCGATAGCTATGCCCGTGCAGACGGGCGGCGCGGTGTCCGTCGGGCAGCACCGGCACGCGCAACGCCGCCTCGAAGACCGTCGCGGCGGTATGGAAGAGCTGTTCGTTCATCAACTTAATGAGGAGCTAGAAGCTAGGGGCTGGGGGCTGGGGGCTGGGGGCTGGGGGCCAGTCTTTGCTGCGGAAATTCCGAGGCCGGGCTCCCTCGTGGTCGCGGTCGTGGTCGAATATCCGGACGGTTGAGATCACGATTACGACAATGATCTGAGACGGTCTCGGCACGTGCGCACTGTTGAATCGCACTCTGATGCCGCGGTTCCTGCGCGCTTCTCGCCTGGCGTCAGTGGCCGGCGGCGTCCACCACTTCCCGCAGCAGCCGAAACAGCTTGCGCGGCGCGTCCGGCCGGTCGCGTGCCGCATCGCGCTGCGCGGCACGCACCAGGTTGCGCAGCTGCTGGCGGTCCGCATCGGGATAGGCGTCCAGGAACTCGGTCAGTGCCGCGTCGCCCTCGTCGATGAGCCGCGCCCGCCAGCGCTCCAACTGGTGGTGGCGCGCGGCCGCCTGCAGGGTCTTCTCCGCGCGGGCGTCGAGCAGGGTCTGCAGGGGCTCGGTGTTCTCCCGCGCCAGACAGTTGGCGACCCGCTTGATGTGCCGGCGCATGGCACGGCGATCCTTGATGCGCGCGGTCTCGTCGATGGCCACCCAGGTATCGGCACCGAGGCCAAGCCCCTCCAGCTCCGCCCGCGGCAACCCCAGCATCTCCTCCGCCAAGTCCTGCAACGCCAGGCGCTCGCGCTTGCGGGCGCTCTTGCTGGGCTCAGCGGGCGCGTCGTCGATGAAATCTGAATCTTCGTAAGTCATGCGGCGATTGTCGCCGATTCCGGGCACGGACACGATGCCCGCGAGCCCATCGACCACTGTGCGGGCAACGCCCGCACCGGCGCGCTGGAGCAGCGACACCCCGTCGGCTATGCTGCGCCCGCCGATCCACCTCGATGCCAGGAGTCACCCCATGGCGCACCGAATCGCCACCGTTGCCTCCGTGACCACGCTCATCGCCCTCGCCGGCTGCGGCGGCGGGCTGTTCGCCCCCGAAGGCCCCGCGAGCAACGCCTTCCTCAACAAGGTAGACACCGCCTGCGGCCGTCTGACCATCGGCACCCAGCCCATGGACTACCTGCTGAGCGTCGAAAACAACGACACCACCTTCATCGACCTGACCGCCAAGCTCGGCACCGGCGAGATCGGCGCCGACACCTACCGGCAAGGCATCAACACCGCCTACCCCGCCGGCGACAACGGCCCGGCCATCGATTGCGTGATCAATCAACTCGAGTGACGGAGCTCGACCGGACTCTAGCCCGCAGCAAGAGCGCACGAACCAGGGGCGCTGTCGAGCATGCAAGACAAAGCTTGGTGGTCCCCATCATGCTCGCCGGCTCCACCCTCTGGGGCCTGTACTGGCTGCCGCTGCGGTGGCTGGAGCAGGCGGGGCTCGGCGGGCTTTGGGCGCTGACGCTGATCTACATCGGCGCGACCGGGACCTTGTCGGTGCTGGCGCGTGGGCAGTGGCGGGTGTTGCTGGCCGCACGCTGGCGGCTGCTCGGCATCGGCCTGTCGGCGGCGCTGGCGGGCATCGCCTTCGGTCTCGGCATGATCGAGGGCGAGGTGGCACGGGTGCTGATCCTGTTCTATCTGTCGCCGCTCTGGGCGGTGCTGTTGGGGCGGGTGCTGCTGGGCGAGCGCATTGTGCCGGTTACGGTGCCAGCGCTGGTGCTGGCGCTGTTCGGCGCCGGGCTGATGCTGCTGTCGGACGTGCCCGGTGCCGGCGAGGGTCTGCTCCCGACGTTCAGCCCCGCTGACCTGTTGGGGCTGGTTGCGGGGGTCTTGTTCGCGCTCACCAACGTGCAATTGCGCGCGGGACACGACCTGCCCGGGGCGCTCAAGAACCTCGCGACCTGCGCGCTGGTGCCACCGCTGGCGGGTGCCGCGGCGCTGGGGCTCGGGTCGACCTTTGCCGCGCCCTGGTGGGCCATGGTCGCCGCGGTCGGCATCGGCATGATTTGGATGAGCGCGATGACGGCGGCCACCCAGTTCGGCATCAGCAGGCTGCCGCTGCAACGCTCATCGGTGCTGCTGCTGTTCGAGCTGATCGTCGGCGCCGTCTCCGCGGCGCTGCTGGCGGGCGAGGCGCTGAGCCTGGCAGAGCTTGCCGGCGGCGCTTGCATCGTATTGGCGGGATTGGCGGTGGTGTGGTTGCGGTCTTCAACCGAACCGCACCGTGCGCGCTGATCCATGCCGATGCCACGGCCGCGCTGAGTCCACGCGGCTCGAAATCTCCACCGTCACGACCCCCACAAGCCTCACTCCCAGATCAACCCAGCCGAAGGCTCAATCCACCACAAGACCCGGACAAGCCCCGAAGACCACCGACGAACCGGCCACCCCGGGGACGCCGAGTTTCACTGGGCACCACGGACCCCGGATAATGCCCCGAGACCGGCAGCCAGGCGAAGAGCGATGTCCGAACACTACATCCACGGCTTCAGCGATGCGGAACGCCTGCGCCTGATCGAGCAAGCGGAAATGCTCGCGAACCCCGTCTTTGGCGGGCTCGATTTTTCGGACGATCACAACCTCCTGGAGGTCGGCTGCGCCGTCGGCGCCGAGCTCCACCTGATCGCGCGGCGCGCCCCACACCTGGCGCTGACGGGCCTCGACCTCAGCGCCGTCCACCTGCGAGCCGGCCGGGCGTGGCTCGCCGAGCGCGAGTGCATCCGCCTGGTGCAGGGCGACGCCCGCGCCCTGCCCTTTCCCGACGACAGCTTCGACGTCGGCATGACCATCTGGCTGTTGGAGCATGTGGGCGACGCCGCGGCCGTGGTGCGGGAGCTGCTGCGCGTGGTCAAGCCGACGGGCCGGGTCATCCTGACCGAAGTGGACAACAGCACCTTCGGCTTCGATCCGCCGCAACCGGCCATCACTGCCTGGTGGGATGCCTTCAACCGCTGCCAGGCCGAGGTCGGCGGCGGCGATCCCTTCGTCGGGCATACGCTCAGGGGCATTGCAGCATCCCTGGGCGCCGAGGTGCTGGCGGAAGAGCCCCGACTCGTCATCACTAGCAGCGATGCCACGCGCAACCGGGCGGACCAGCTTCGGTACCTGCGCGAGCTGCTGGCGTCCGGCGCCGAGCGCATGTTGGCGCACGGCTATGCGACCGCGCACATGGCGCAGGCGATGGCGGCAGCCTTCGACGCCGTGCAGGCAGAACCCGGCGTGGCCTTCCGGTACGGCGCGGTCAGGTTGCTTTGCCGGAGGCCGCGGCAGCGGCCGGAGAGCGATGCGGCCCCGCGATCAGCGGGTTGAGCTGCCTGGTGTCGGAGTTATCACGCGGCATCCAGGCTTGATGGCTCTGTCGTCTGCCAGGCACGCGGCCAGCTATCGCACCGACGCGGGCGGCAGAACCGCCAACGCCGAACGCTGAGGCGGAGAGATTGGGCAGGAATCCGTCATTGGTCGGGCTAAGGCGCGAAGCCCGGCGCGGCGCTCGACCTCACGGCCTGATGGTCGGGTCCCCTTTGGCGGCCCGACCTACGCAGGCTTGCTAGAGATCGGGAGAGGCGCCGTGATCGGCTTGTGGGCCCACGATGCGGAGCGGCGGAGTTGCCCGCGCCGGTACGGATGGTGACGGCCGCGGCGAGGGTGGAGTGGTCGGTGTCTGTTGGTATTGGTTGCTGGTTCTGAGCTGCGGTGTCGGGGTGGTGTTGTTGTGTTGGAGATGGGGGCGAGACGGCTCTTAGTCCCGGTGGGCCGGCAAGATGCCGGCGTTCCCAGTGGCCGGCAAGATGCCGGCGTTCCCAGTGGCCGGCAAGATGCCGGCGTTCCCAGCGGGCCGGCAGGATGCCGGCGTTCCCAGCGGGCCGGCAGGATGCCGGCGCTCCCAGCGGGCCGGCAGGATGCCGGCGGTCCGTTTCGGGCATAAGGCGCAGATGGAGCTGCGCCTTGGCAGATGGAGCTGCGCCTTGTCAGAGGCCCATTTTCTCGAAGAAGCTCTTGACGCCGTCGAGCCAGCCGGTGGCGTTGGGGCTGTGGTGCTTGCCGTCGGAGCTGAGGCTTGCGTCCAGCTCGCGTACCAGTTCCTTCTGGCGGTCGGTGAGGTTGACCGGGGTCTCGACGATGACGCGGCAGATGAGGTCGCCGACGGGGCCGCCGCGCACGGGCTTCACACCCTTGCCGCGCATGCGGAACATCTTGCCGGTCTGTGTGCCGGGCGGGACCTTGAGCATGACCTTGCCGGTGAGCGTGGGCACTTCCAGCTCGCCGCCCAAGGCCGCGGTGCCGAAGCTGATGGGCACCTCGCAGAAGAGGTGACTCTCCTCGCGGGTGAAGATGGGGTGCTCCTGCACCGTCACCTGCACGTAGAGGTCGCCGGGCGGGCCGCCGTGCTCGCCGACCTCGCCCTCACCGGCGAGGCGAATGCGATCGCCGGTGTCCACGCCGGCCGGCACCTTGACGTTGAGGGTCTTCTCCTCGCGCAGCCGGCCGCTGCCCCGGCAGTGCTTGCAGGGCTCCTCGATGACCGTGCCGGTGCCGCGGCAGGCCGGGCAGGTCTGCTGGATGGAGAAGAAGCCCTGCTGCATGCGCACCTGGCCGTGGCCGTGGCAGGTGGGGCATTCCTTGGGCTTGGTGCCGGGCTTGGCACCGCTGCCGCCGCAGTGGTGGCACTCGACGGTGGTGGGGATCTTGATGCTGACGTCCTTGCCGGCGACGGCCTCTTCCAAGGTCAGAGACAGCTCATAGCGCAGGTCGGTGCCGCGGTGAGTGCGCCGACCGCCGGCCCGGGCGCCGAAGATGTCGCCGAAGACGTCGCCGAAAATATCGGAGAAGGCGCCGGCACCGAAGCCTTCGGGACCGCCACCGAAGCCGCCCTGCCCGCTGACGCCGGCGTGGCCGAACTGGTCGTAGGCGGAGCGCTTGCGCGCGTCGGTGAGTACATCGTGGGCCTCTTTGGCCTCCTTGAACTTGGCGAGTGCGTCGGCGTCATCCGGGTTGCGGTCCGGATGGTATTTCATCGCCAACCGGCGGAAGGCCTTCTTGATGTCCTGCTCGCTGGCGTTGCGGCTCAGGCCAAGGACTTCGTAGTAATCGCGGGGCATCGGCGTGGTCTGGGGACTGGGTGATCTTGCGGGGGTGGGCGGCGTTCAGTAACGGCTCGGATGGGCGTGCAATCGGTCGAAATCGCGTCGAGCGCAATGGCTTCGCAGGCGCCGGACGGTGGATGCGCTTCGAGGCTGTGAAAATATTCGCTGCAGGTCGGGTTACGCTGCGCTAACCCGACCTGCGATCCGCTCGATTTCGGCATGGCGAGCAACACTTTCACGGTCTCTTCGCTTAGCCACCCTACAGCCCTGCGGCCACTAATCCAACCGCACACTTCCGGCGGGGCCTAAACGAAGCGGCGCGTGGATCGAAACCCACGCGCCTTTCATTACATCATGCGACGGCCGGGACGATTACTTCTTGTCGTCCTTCACCTCTTCGAACTCGGCGTCCACCACGTCGTCTGCCGCACCGGCGCCGCTGCCGGACTCGGCACCGGCACCCGCGCCGGCGCTGCCGGCAGCACCGGCACCGGCGCCCGCCTGGCCCTGCGCGTAGAGCCGCTCGGCCATCTTGCCGGAGGCGTCACCGAGCTCTTTGGTGAGGGACTCGATGCGGCCCTTGTCCTCGCCCTTCATGGCCTCTTCGAGGTCCTTGATGGTGGACTCGATGCGGTCCTTCTCGCCGGGCTCGAGCTTGTCGTCGCCGAGTTGCTCGATGGACTTGCGGGTGGCGTGGATCATGGTGTCCGCCTGATTGCGGGCCGCCACCAGCTCGTGGAACTTGCGGTCCTCCTCGGCGTGCGCCTCGGCATCCTTCACCATGCGATCGATCTCGTCGTCGGAGAGACCGGAGCTGGCCTTGATGACGATGGACTGCTCCTTGCCGGTGGCCTTGTCCTTGGCGGACACGTTGAGGATGCCGTTGGCATCGATGTCGAACTTGACCTCGATCTGCGGCACGCCGCGCGGTGCCGGCGGGATATCGGCGAGGTCGAAGCGCCCGAGGGACTTGTTGTCCATGGCGCGCTCACGCTCGCCCTGGAGGACGTGCACCGTCACCGCGGTCTGGTTGTCGTCGGCGGTGGAGAACACCTGCTGTGCGCTGGTGGGGATGGTGGTGTTCTTGTCGATGAGCTTGGTCATGACGCCGCCCAGGGTCTCGATGCCCAGCGACAGCGGGGTCACGTCCAGCAGCAACACGTCCTTGACCTCGCCGCCGAGCACGCCACCCTGGATGGCCGCGCCGATGGCCACGGCCTCGTCCGGGTTCACGTCCTTGCGCGGCGCCTTGCCGAAGAACTCCTCGACCTTCTGCTGCACCTTGGGCATGCGCGTCTGGCCGCCCACCAGGATGACCTCGTTGATCTCGCCGGCGCCGACGCCCGCGTCCTTGAGCGCGGTGCGGCAGGGCGCGATGGTGCGCTCGATGAGGTCTTCCACCAGCGACTCCAGCTTCGCCCGGGTGAGCTTTACGTTGAGGTGCTTGGGCCCGGTCTGGTCCGCGGTGATGTACGGCAGATTGATGTCGGTCTGCTGGCTCGCGGAGAGCTCGATCTTGGCCTTCTCGGCGGCCTCTTTCAGGCGCTGCAGCGCGAGCGGGTCGTTGCGCAGGTCGAAGCCCTGCTCCTTTTTGAAGATCTCTACCAGGTAGTCGATGATGCGCAGATCGAAGTCCTCACCACCGAGGAAGGTGTCGCCGTTGGTGGACAGCACCTCGAACTGGTGCTCGCCCTCGATCTCGGCGATCTCGATGATGGAGATGTCGAAGGTGCCGCCACCGAGGTCGTAGACGGCGATCTTCTGGTCGCCGCGCCTCTTGTCCATGCCATAGGCGAGCGCCGCGGCGGTCGGCTCGTTGATGATGCGCTTGACCTCTAGTCCGGCGATGCGGCCGGCGTCCTTGGTGGCCTGGCGCTGGGAGTCGTTGAAGTAGGCCGGCACGGTGATGACCGCCTCGGAGACGGTCTCGCCGAGGTAGTCCTCGGCGGTCTTCTTCATCTTCTGAAGCACCTTCGCCGAGACCTCCGGCGGGGCCATCTTCTTGCCGTTGACCTCCACCCAGGCGTCGCCGTTGTCGGCCTTGACGATGGTGTAGGGCACCATGTCCTTGTCCTTGGCCACGACGTGGTCTTCGTAGCGGCGGCCGATCAGGCGCTTGATGGCGAAGAGCGTGTTCTTCGGGTTGGTGACCGCCTGCCGCTTGGCTGACTGGCCCACGAGGACCTCGCCGTCGCCGGTATAGGCGACGATGCTGGGCGTGGTGCGATCACCCTCGGCGTTCTCGATGACCTTCGGCTTGTCACCCTCCATGACGGCGACGCAGGAGTTGGTGGTGCCGAGGTCGATGCCGATGATCTTTCCCATGGTCTTTCTCCGATCTGATTCGTTGTCAATCTGCGTTTGCCCCGGCGAAAGTCCAAGGGGCGACAGAAACTGCCGGGGAGGTTGGGCAAAACCTTGAAGTTCTCAAGCCTACTGCGGGCCGCGAGCCGGGCCGGTGCCGAGCGCCGCGAGCCGCATCAGCGCCGGCGTGCGTGTCGGTCTCCCGAGTGCGCCGGCGGCCCGCAAATGTCTCGAGAGGGTGCCTCCTCACCGAGGTCGGCCTCAGGCCTGTGCCGAGACCATCACTAGTGCCGGGCGCACCAAGCGGCCGTTCAACAGGTAGCCGCTCTGGATCACGTTGGTGACCGTGTTGGGCGGCAGGTCCGCGCACGGCTGCATGGACATGGCCTGGTGAAATTCCGGGTTGAAGGGCTGGCCCTCCGGATCGATGCGCTCGACGCCGAACTTGCCCATCACGTCGCCGAGCAGCTTGAGGGTCAGCTCGGTGCCCTCGCGCAGCTTCGCCACGTCGGCGTCCGGCTCCTGCGCCGCCGCATGGCCCAGCTCCAGGCTGTCGCGCACCTGCAACAGCTCTTTGATGAAACCCTCCAGCGCGAACTTGTGCGCGTTCTCCAACTCCTTCGCCTGGCGGCGGCTCATGTTCTCCATTTCCGCGCGAGTACGCAGAAGCTGATCATGCGCCTTGTCGGCCTTGGAGCGGGCGTCTTCCAGCAGCATGGTGAGATGGGTCGGGTCCGGCTCCAGCGTAGCGGCGGCCTCGCCCGGCGTGCCCTCGACGTCGCCCGCCTCGCTGGCGCCCGCCTGTTTGGCCGCCGGTGCAGCGGATGACTGCTGCCCCGGCTGGGCGTCCGCGCCCCGCTGTTCTGCGGCTGCGGCGGTCTCGATGTCGGTGTCTTGTCGGTGATCTGGCTCCTGATTCATGGTCGCGTCTCCAGGGACTGCCTCAGTGGGGACTCTCTCAGTAGGGACTAAATCAGTGAGGACTGACTCAGTTGGCCTAGCGCTCCACGGTAAACGCCGCGCATTCGGCGTTGGCCGTGCGGGGCGGGATGACCGCCGCTTTCACGCGCACAAGGGCTTGACAGCTCGGCATAGCGGGGGCGGCAAAGTAGCCCTCGCCCAAGCGTTCGTTCAAGGGCGCCTCTCGCCCCGATGCCGGCCGGGATGGCCTAGCGTCGGCGTCTTCCCCGGAGCGTTGGCTGATGTCCATGTTGGCCGGGCACTGCGCGAGCGCCCGGCGCCGGAACGAGGCGCACCACCCGTCACCGGTGCGCCGAGAAACCTTCTGTGTCAACGCTGGCCGCGCTAATGCTGGCGCAGCGCCGCGGCCAACAGCCTGGCGGTGACATCCACCACCGGGATGACCCGCCGGTAGTCCATCCGCGTCGGCCCGATGACGCCGAGCACGCCAAGAATCTGGTCCTCGACGCGGTAGGTGGTGGTCACCAGGCTGCAATCGTCCAGGAGCTCGAAGCCGGACTCCTGGCCGATGAAGATCTGCACGCCGTCGGCCTCGATGCAGCGGTCCAGCAGATCCAGAATCTGTCGCTTTTCGGTGAAGGCATGGAACAGCGACTTCAAGCGTTCCATGTTCGCCAACTCCTCGAATTCCATGAGGTTGGTCTGGCCGGCGATGAGCAGGTCGTCCTGGTGCTCGGCCCCCTCCACCACCCGCTGCGCCATCTGCATGGCGCGCATCATGATTTCGTCCATGCGCCGGTGCGTCTGCTTGAGGTCGTCCAGCAGGCGCCGGCGCACCTCGCGCATGTCGAGACCGGAAAACAGCCCGGTCAGGTAGTTGGACGCCTGTTGCAGGTGCGCCGCCGAGCACTCCTGATCGGTATGGATGATACGGTTGTGCACCTCGCCGTCGGCGGTCACCAGGATGGCCAGCACGCGGGTGTCGGAGAGCTTCAGGAACTCGATCTGATGGAACACCTCGCGCTCGTGGCGCGGCACCATCACGACGCCAGCCAGGTGCGTGACGCCGGAGAGCAGGCGCGAGGCGGACTCGATGAGCACCTTCGACTCGGCCCCCGGCGCGAAGCCCGAGCGCATCTCCTCCAGCAGCGAGTTGTCCATGGGCGACACGGTGAGCAGGCTGTCCACGAACAACCGGTAGCCGGACGCCGTCGGCACCCGCCCCGCGGAGGTGTGCGGCGAGGCCACCAGGCCCAGCTCTTCCAGGTCCGACATCACGTTGCGCACCGTCGCCGGACTCAGGTCGAGCCCCGCATCCCGGGCCAGGGTGCGCGAGCCCACGGGCTGGCCGTCGCGGATGTAGCGCTCGATGAGCGCCTTCAGGAAATGCAGCGCGCGCTCGCTGATCTGCCCGCCGCCGGGCAGCGAGACCTGGGTGTCGCCGGAGCGCGTGTGACTGCTGTTGGCCATCGGACTGCGTACATCATGCGTACATCAGAGGTTAGGTCTCGCGCCGGCCGGGCCGCGGCCTGGGTCATGGCCTAGGTTCATGGCCTGAGGCCATGGCTTGGGCGATAACCGGCCGGCATTGGGATTCGCGAGCGTGGGCGCAAGATTAGCACTCAGATGCGGCGAGTGCTAAGCAGCGCCAATCTAGGGCGCGGCACCGCCGCTGTCAACCGCCGGCGCAACTCCCGGCCGATACGGGCACTTCCCGCCGCCAGGTCGCGAGCCACCGGCCGACGGCCTGGCCCGGCCCGGCCTCGCTCAGCGGTTGTTGGCGCGGCTGCGGGCGCATGCTACCGTCGCGCAGCGTGGCGCCACAGACGTGATGATCAGTCTCTCATTCGGACGCCAGAGCGACAGCGCACATGAGTGAGTTCCGAGTCGCCGGCATCGTCGGCAAGCAGCACCAGGATCCGCAACTGGCCGGCACCGTCGCCCGGCTGACGGCGCACCTGCGCCAATGCGGCGTGGCGATCCGCTTCGACCCGCAGGCGGCCATGGCTATCACCGCCGGCGCCAGCGCCAGCGCCGGCGCCCACGCTGCGCCGGCCGCCGACGAGGTGGCCGCGGCGACCCTGGACCTCGCCGGGCTGGGCGCTGCCTGCGACCTGATCATCGTCGTCGGTGGCGACGGTACGCTGTTGCATACCGCCCGCGAGCTGGCGCCGGCGGACGTGCCACTGCTCGGCATCAACCTGGGCCGGCTCGGCTTCCTGGTGGACATCTCGCCGGACCACCTGGAGCAGCGGCTGGATCAGATCCTCGCCGGTGAGTACCGCGCCGATGCGCGGGCCATGCTGGAGGTGAGCAGCGACGGCGTCGAGGGCCGCGCCGTCAACGATGTCGTCGTGCACAAGTGGAACAGCGTCAGGATGATCGAGCTGGAGACCTACATCGACGGGCAGTTCGTCAACGCCCAGCGCTCGGACGGCGTCATCGTCTCCACGCCCACCGGCTCCACGGCCTACGCGCTGTCCGGCGGCGGGCCGCTCGTGCACCCGGCGCTGGACGCGCTGCTGATGGTGCCCATCTGCCCGCACACGCTCAGCAACCGCCCGCTGGTGGTCGGCGGCGACAGCCACGTCGAGCTTCGCATCCGCGACTACGAGCACGAGCTGGTGCGCCTCACCTGCGATGGCCAGACCAACCTGCCGCTGGCGGAGGGCCGCGCCATCCACATCCGCCGCAGCAAGCACCGGTTGAAGCTGCTGCACCCGCGCGGCTACGACCACTACAGCATCCTGCGCGCCAAGCTCGGCTGGGGCAGCCACGGGCGCCCGGGCCGGGTCTGCTGAGGCCGTATCAGCGCCATGCTCACCCACATCGCGATCCGCGACCTCGTCATCGTAAGCCATCTGGAGCTGGAGCTGACCGCCGGCATGACCGCACTCACGGGCGAGACCGGCGCCGGCAAGTCCATCCTGATCGACGCCCTTGGCCTCACCCTCGGCGAGAAGGCCGACCCGAGCATGATCCGCGGCGGCTGCGAGCGTGCCGAGGTGACCGCCGGCTTCGACCTCGGCCGATGCCCGGAGGCGCGGGACTGGCTCGCCGAGCAGGTGCTGGACGACGGCGACGAGTGCGTGATCCGCCGCGTGCTGGCGCGCGAGGGCCGCGCGCGGGCCTTTATCAACGGCCGCCCGGCGAGTGGCGCGCAGCTCAAGGCGCTGGGCGACCTGCTGGTGGACATCCACGGCCAGCACGCGCACCAGTCGCTGCTGCGCCCGGCGGCGCAGCGGGCGCTGCTCGATGCCTATGGCGGCCAGCAGCCGCAGGCCGCGCGGGTCGCCGAGCTGCACCGGCGCTGGCGGGAGCTGGATACCCGCTTCCGCGAGCTCACCGCCGCCCGCGAGCAGCGCGCCGAGCGTATGGACATGCTGCGCTTCCAGGTGCAGGAGCTCACCGAGCTGAACCTCGCCGACGGCGAGCTCGACGAACTGGACGTCGAGCAGCGCCGGCTCGCCAACCTCGGCAACCTCCAGGGCACCACCGCGGCCCTGCTGGAGCTGCTCTACGACGGCGAAGGCGCGCTGCGCGACCAGCTCGGCCACGCCGGCTCGGAGCTCGCCGGCCTCGCCGGCATCGATCCCCGGCTCACCGAGACCCGCGAGCTCGTCGACGGCGCCACGGTGCAGGTGGAAGAGGCCGCCAGCAACCTGCGGCAGTACCTCGATGACCTCGACATGGACCCGGGCCGGCTCGCCGAGGTCGAAGAGCGCCTCGCCCGCATCCACGACCTGGGGCGCAAGTATCGCATCCTGCCCGAGCAGCTCATGGACACGCTGGCCGAGCGCGCCGCGGAGCTGGCCGCGCTGGAGCAGGACGACCAGACCCTCGGCACCCTGGAGGCAGACCGCGCCGCGGCCTTCATGGCCCTGCTCGAGGCCGCGCGAGCGCTGAGCGAGGCCCGCCACGCCGCCGCGGCGCGCCTTGGCGACACCGTCACGGCCGCAATGCAGGAGCTGGGCATGGGCGGCGGGCACTTCGCCGTCGCCGTCGAGACCGGCGCCGACGAGCAGGTGGGTGCGAGCGGGCTCGACGCCATGGCCTTCCAGGTGAGCGCGAACCCGGGCCAGCCCTTGCAGCCGCTGGCCAAGATCGCCTCCGGCGGCGAGCTCTCGCGCATCAGCCTGGCCATCCAGGTGGCGACGGCGGAGCTCGGGCGCATCCCGACCCTGGTGTTCGACGAAGTGGACGTGGGCATCGGCGGCGGCGTCGCCGAGATCGTCGGCCGGCTGCTTCGCCGCCTGGGCGACGCGCGCCAGGTGCTCTGCGTCACCCACCTGCCGCAAGTCGCGGCGCAGGCCCACCAGCAGCTCAAGGTGCAGAAGCAGGCCATCGACGGCCAGACCTACACCGAGATCGCACCGCTGGCCAATGACGCCCGTGTCGATGAGATCGCCCGCATGCTCGGCGGCACCGAGATCACCGCCACCACCCGCGCCCATGCGGCGGAAATGCTGCGCGGGGCCGGCTAGATGCCGATCGCGGCGGGGACGCCGCTCGCATGGGCAAATGCAGATTCAGTCCGCGGCTCCCGCCATGCTGCTCGCTTACCGCAAGGCCTGCGGCGAGGGCCATAACCGCGCCCGACATCGCAACACTCGAGATCGAGGTGACATCGCCATGAGCCAATCCCGCGGCATCGCCGCCGCCTTCCTGCCCGCTTTCGTCTTGGGCGCCTTCGTCTGCGCCGGCCTGATCGGCCTCGGCTACTGGGCCACGCGCGGTGCGCTGGAGGTCAAGGGCCTGGAGCGCAGCGTCACCGTCAAGGGCCTCGCCGAGCGCGAGGTGCCGGCTGACATCGCCATCTGGCCCATCCGCTTCACCGACGCCGACAACGACCTGGTGCCGCTCTACGACACCGTGCAGCGGCACAATGCCCTGGTGCTGAAGTTCCTCGCCAAGCAGGGCTTCTCGGAGCAGGAGATCAGCGTCGCGCCGCCGTCGATGGTGGACCGCCAGGCACAGGGCTACGGCAACCCCTCGCAGATCCCGTTCCGCTACGCGGCCACCTCCACCATCACCGTCTACACCCAGAACGTCGAGCAGGTGCGCAAGGCGATGACTCACCTGGTGGACCTGGGCAAGGAAGGGATCGCCATCAGCGGCGAGGACATGGGGGCTGGGGCGCAGTTCCTGTTCACGCACCTCAACGATCTGAAGCCCGGCATGATCGAGGCGGCGACCCGCAACGCCCGCGAGGTGGCGGACAAGTTCGCCGCGGACTCCGACAGCCACCTGGGCAAGATTCGCCGCGCCAGCCAGGGCCAGTTCTCCATCGAAGACCGCGACAGCAACACGCCCTACATCAAGAAGGTGCGGGTCGTGTCGACGGTCGATTACTACCTGTCGGACTAGGCGCCATCGGCCGCATTTCCCGCGCCGGGGCTGCGGACCAATTGGCGCAGCCCCTCCAGCGCCCGCGGCAGGATGTCGTCGTCGATCCGGCGCGGGAACAACATATAGGCGGGGTGGGCGCGCTCCGGGGCGTCGGCCACGCGGAACAGCCGGCCCGCCGCAACCAGGGGCTCCGCCATGCGCCGTGGCAGGAAGCAGGCGCCGCCGCCCGCCCCGCCCGGCTCCAGCATCAGTTGCACCGCGAGCCAGCCGATGTTGACCGTCCGCGGCGGGCGCCCCAAGTCCGGCCAGTTCTCCTGCTGCCAGGCATAGAAGCCGGGCCCCCAGTCCACAAAGATGTAGTCGTCGCCGGGCCAGCGGGTGTCCGGACTGGTGCTCACCATCACCAGGGTCTCGTCGAACAGGTGCTCGACGACCAGCTCCGGCGCGTGGGTCGGCGTGTACATCAGCGCGACGTCCAGCGTGCCCTGCTGCATGCGCCGCATCAGATCCTCCTCGAAGCCGATCTCGCTCTGCACCGCCACGTCCGGCTCGGTGCGCCGCAGCCAGCCTACCCAGCGCGGCAGAAAGCCGTCCCAGAGCGCAATGCGCGCCCCGATACGAATCGTCGCCTGGTAGCGCCCCGAAAGCCCCAGGTCGTGGTGCGCCTGCTCGACGGTGAGCACCAGCGTCTTGGCGTGCCGCAGGAAGCGCCGCCCGGACTGGGTGAGGCTCGCACCAGCGCGGTTGCGCACGAACAGCCGCGCGCCCAGGTCCGCCTCCAGTTGGCGGATGCGCGCGCTGACCGTGGACTGGGTGACGTGCAGCCGCTCGGCGGCGGCAACGAAGCTGCCGTGGGCGGCAATGGCGAGAAAGGTGCGAGCCTGCTCGATGTCCATCGGGACCTCCACTGTGGGAGCGGCGTCCCCGCCGCGATGGACCCGCACAGACGCGCGGGTCGCGCCGAGGACGGCGCTCCCACACAGGCGTCGCCGTGCGTGGGAGCAGCGTTCCCGCCACCGTCCCCGCCGCGACGAACGGAGCTCAAAACGCGGCACCGACTAAGGTGCCGCCGAACCACCTTAATATCGCATTTCTCGATATTTACCGCGAATAAATATCGTTTGTGTGCATCTTAAGTGCCACCTATTCTCGATCCATCAGAATCGAGGAGGTCATACAGATGCAAAGCGTGCCCGCACAAACCACCCTGCCGCCCCGTCTCGACGCCCTCGCCCGCGACGAGGAGGGCTTCCTGCTCGACGCGCGCGTATGGACGCCGGAGCTGATCCCGCTGCTCGCCGACGAGAGCGACCTCGAGCTCACCCCCGAGCGCGAGGAAGTGATCCATTGGGTTCGCGACTATTACGAGCGCAACTACAGCGTGCCCGAGGCGCGCGTCCTGCTCGCCCACCTGCGCGAGCACTGGGGTCCCGAGCGCGCCACCCGCCGCTACCTGTATCGGCTGTTCCCGCGCGGCTACGGCCAGCAGGCCTGCAAGATCGCCGGCATGCGCAAGCCGCGGAAGCTGATGCTGGACGTGTGAGGGGGATTCGGCGGCCGCCGGCGATGAGCGGGCGGCCGCCGGTGCGCCGCCCGCGCGTGGTTTCCGATTCCGCCGTCCAACGCGCCTTCCGGTCGGATGCCGTCCCCGTGCACGCTCAGGCGCCCGCCGCCCGGGCGTCGATGATGACCTCGAACATCTCGATGCGCCCCTCACCGGCGAAGGCCTCGCGCGGCAGCGGATTGGCGTGCGCGGTCTTGAAGTCGTCGGACTTGAGCCACGCATCGAAGGCGGCGCGGTCGCGCCAGGCGGTCTGTACCAAGTAGGGCGTGTCAGCGCTGTCCGGGCGCATCACTTCCATACGGACGAAGCCCGGCTGTAGCTCCACTTGCCCCGCGCGCTTGCGGAAGCGTTCCTCGAACTGCTCGCGCCAGTCCGGCGCAACGGGCACACGATTGATGACGACGTACATGCGGGACGCTCCTCTTGCGATGCGGTTCTCTGCGGAGCAGCCGATTGTCTTGCCATCCGGCCGATAAAGATAGGGATCGGGAAACACGGTTTGCCGGCACCCGAGACGGCCAATGGGCGGGCGCCGCAACCGCGCAAGCATCGCCACCGCGCAGGTGTTGGCGCGAGCGCCGAGGCTCAGGCGTCGAGCCGGCGAGGCCAAGGACCGCAGCCCAACAGCAGCGCTGGCGTTAGCCACTGATGGTCTGGCCTCCGGCGTCGGCCTGACCTCCCATACGAGTTGCCCCGGCGCGCCGGCACCGTGGGAGCGCCACTGCCTTTTGTGGCGCGATCGGGGCCGCGCGACTGCCTGCCGCTTAGCGGTTAATCGGGGCGTGATGGGTTGCCTTGCCGCCGGTCGCGGCACCGAGAGTACCGCTCCCACAAGCACTGCTACGCCGCCGATCGCGGCACCGAGAGTGCCGCTCCCACAAGCACTGCTACGCCGCCGGTCGCGGCACCGAGAGTGCCGCTCCCACAAGCGCTGCTACGCCGCCGGTCGCGGCACCGAGAGTGCCGCTCCCACAAGCGCTGCTATACCGCTCCCACGCACGACGGCGACATGCCCCGGCCTCAGTCCTGCGCCTTGCGCTCCCGCCGGCGACGGTGCAGCGCGGGCTCGGTATAGCCGTTCGGCGCCTCGCGGCCCTGGAAGATGAGGTCGCAGGCGGCCTGGAAGGCGATGCCGTCGAAGCTCGGGGCCATGGGACGGTAGAGGGGGTCTGACGCGTTCTGGCGGTCGACCACCTCGGCCATGCGCTTCAGCGTCGCCACGACCTGCGCCTCATCCACCACGCCGTGGTGCAGCCAGTTCGCCAGCAGCTGGCTTGCGATGCGCAGGGTGGCGCGGTCTTCCATCAGGCCGGTGTCGGTGATGTCCGGCACCTTGGAGCAGCCAATGCCCTGGTCGATCCAGCGCACCACGTAGCCGAGGATGCCCTGGCAGTTGTTGTCCAGCTCCTGCTGGATGTCGTCCGTGCTCCAGTCCGCCGGGTCGGCAAGCGGGATGGTCAGGATGGTCTCCAGATCCGCGCGGCGACCACCGGCGGCGAGCTCCTTCTGGCGGGCGGTCACGTCCACCTGGTGGTAGTGCAGCGCGTGCAGCGTGGCACCGGTGGGCGATGGCACCCAGGCGCAGTTGGCGCCCGCCAGCGGGTGGCCCTGCTTGGTGTCCAGCATGGCGCGCATCTCGTCCGGCATGGTCCACATGCCCTTGCCGATCTGGCCGTGGCCCGGCAGGCCGCAAGCGAGGCCCAGGTCCACGTTCCAGTCCTCGTAGGCGACGAGCCAGGGGGCGGCCTTCATGGCACCCTTGCGCAGCATGGGGCCGGCTTCCATGCTGGTGTGGATCTCATCCCCGGTGCGGTCCAGGAAGCCCGTGTTGATGAAGATGACGCGCTCGGCGGCACGGCGGATGCACGCCTTCAGGTTCACGGTGGTGCGCCGCTCCTCGTCCATGATGCCGATCTTGAGCGTGTTGCGGGCGAGGCCCAATGCGTCCTCGATGCGTGCGAACAGGTCCACGGCGAGCTGCACCTCGTCCGGCCCGTGCATCTTGGGCTTGACGATGTAGACGCTGCCGGCGCGGCTGTTGCGGAGGCTGCCGAGGCCGTTCAGGTCGTGCAGCGCGGCGAATGCGGTCACCATGCCGTCCAGGATGCCCTCCGGGATCTCCTCGCCGGCGGCGGTGAGCACGGCATCGGTGGTCATCAGGTGGC
This sequence comes from Thiohalocapsa sp., assembly GCF_022340605.1. GTDB lineage: Bacteria > Pseudomonadota > Gammaproteobacteria > Chromatiales > Chromatiaceae > Thiohalocapsa. The sequence goes on along the minus strand of NZ_JAJDNQ010000094.1, from coordinate 42,167 downwards.
CCACGTTGCGCACCAGCATCAGCGCGCGGCCGGGCAGGGTCAATTCGCCGCCGTCGGGGGTGCTGTAGACGCGATCGCGGTTGAGGCGACGCTCCTGCATCTTGCCGCCCTTGCTGAAGCTGGCGGTGAGGTCGCCGCGCATCAGGCCGAGCCAGTTGCGGTACACCAGCGCCTTGTCCGCCGCGTCCACGGCGGCGACGGAGTCCTCGCAGTCCTGGATGGCGGTGACGGCGGCCTCCAGCACCAGGTCCTTGACGCCGGCGGGGCTGCGCGCGCCGATCGGGTGGGCGCGGTCGATCTGGAGCTCGACGTGCAGCCCGTGGTGGCGCAGCAGGATGGCGGTGGGCGTTTCAGCCGGCCCCTGCCAGCCCACGAACTGCGCCAGCGCCACCAGCGGCACCCAATCCCCCGCATCGCGGGCGACCAGTTGCCCCTGCTTGACGCGGTAGGCGTCGACATCGCCGTGGGAGGTGCTGCCCCGGAGCGGGAAATGCTGGTCCAGGCACTGCACCGCGACGGCCACCACGCGCTCGCCGCGCACCGGGTTGAAGGCGCCGCCGCGCTCGGCACCACCTTCCTCGGGAATGGCATCGGTGCCGTAGAAGGCGTCGTAGAGGCTGCCCCAACGGGCATTGGCGGCGTTCAGCGCATAGCGGGCGTTGTTCACCGGCACCACCAGCTGCGGGCCGGCGATGCTGGCGATCTCCGGGTCGACGTTGGCGGTGGTCACAGCGAAGTCCGATCCCTCCGCCTCCAGGTAGCCGATGTCGGTGAGGAAAGCGCGGTAGGCGGCGGGATCGAAGGGCTCGCCGCGGCGGTTGCGATGCCAGTCGTCGATGGCAGCCTGCAGCTCGTCGCGCCGTGCCAGCAGCGCCCGGGTGCGCGGGGCCAGCGCGGCAACGATGTCGGCCAGCGCCGACCAGAAGGCGACCGGCGCAATACCGGTGCCGGGGGCGATCTCGTCGCGGATCAGGTCATGCAGGGGCACGGCGACCTGAAGGCCGCCGACGGTGATGCGTTCGGTCATGATTATCGTGCTCCATCCAGCGGTGTCGGCGACGGTAATCGCCGAGCATTCCACTAGGAGACGACAGGAGCCAACCCGCGCGCAATGGCGCAGAGATGATTTATCTCAAGTTAAGCAATGCGATCGGTCAATACTGTGGCGACGAAGGCCATCCGCCGACTCGCCGCCTACCGGTGCCGTGCTCATGAAGCAGACCCGTGGAGGTCGGCCTGGGCGACAGCGAAGCCCGACGCGCCCTTTGATCTAACCGCCTGATCGTCGGGCCTCCTGGCGTCGGCCCGACCTACAGCAGCCGCCTGACGCGAAGCCGCGACAGGCTTTCTTGACGCTATCTCAGCCGGCGGCAACGTCCGCGTCGCCCCAGAAGTCGCGGATCAGCGCCCAGGCGTCCTCCGCGGTCTCGACGAACTGGATCAGGTCGCGGTCCGGCGGGTCGATGGTGCCCTCCTCCACCAGGGCGTCGAAGTCGACGATACGCTCCCAGTAGTCGCGGCCGAACAGCAGCACCGGCACCCGACCCACCTTGCGGGTCTGGATGAGGGTCAAGGTCTCGAACAGCTCGTCCAGCGTGCCGTAGCCACCGGGGAAAACCACGAGCGCGCGGGCGCGGAGCACGAAGTGCATCTTGCGCACTGCGAAGTAATGGAACTGGAAGGACAGCTCCGGCGTGACATAGCGGTTCGGGCGCTCCTCGCGCGGCAGCACGATATTGAGCCCCAAGCTCTTGCCGCCGGCCTCGAGGGCGCCACGGTTGGCCGCCTCCATCACGCCGGGACCGCCACCGGTGACCACCACGTAGTGGCGGTGACCGTTCTTCTGCGAGACCTCGGTGATCATCGCCGCCAGCCGCCTGGCCTCGTCGTAGTACCTGGCCTTGGCGACGATGCGCCGGGCAACCGCCGCGCGGCGGGCCAGCTCCGGGTCGTCCGGCGCCGCGGCGGCGGCGTCCGCGGCGGCCCGCAGCCTGGCGCGGGCGATGTCGGGCTCGGGGATGCGGGTGCTGCCGAAGATGACCACGGTGGACTCGATCCCTTGCTCCTGCTGCACCAGCTCGGCCTTCAGCAATTCCAGCTGGAGGCGCACCGGACGCAGTTCCGGGCGCCGCAGGAAGTCTAGATCCGCGTAGGCGAGCCGGTACGAGGCCGAGGCCATCTGCGGGCTCTCGCCAGTCTCCTCTCCGGCGAGCGACGGTGTGTGCTCCTCCGCGGCGCTGGGCCAGGGGCTTTGCTGGAGATGGTCTGGCGCGTGGGAATCGGGCATCGACCGGGCCTGCATCGGGTCACCAGCGCACGACGAATGCGCCGGTTGGGCTAAGACTAAAGTCTAATGGGGGGGCTTCACGTGGACGCAAGGCGCCGCTGGACGGTGGCGCTTGGCCGCGCGTGCAAGAGCCGCGGTCGCCGCCCGCGCAGCGCGGGGGCGGCGCGGGTAGGGCGACTGCTCAGCCGGCGGGCTCGCTGCCCGACTTCTCGGCGATCTGCTGGTGCAGCTTGTCGATCTGATCCTTCAGGTGCTGCGGCAACTGATCCTTGAGCTCGTCGAGTTTCTGCATGACGCCCTTGGCGGAGTCGAGATCGTTCTCCTCCAGGTACACCCGCGCCTTGGCGATCAGCTCGTCGGCCTCGGCGCCGACACTCTGGGTCATCTGGCTGCTCTTCTGCGCCATGGCGCCGGCAAGCTCGCTGGTCTTCTCCGCCGCGGCTGACGCGGCTGCTGCTGCGGCGGCGCTGGCCTCGGCACCGGCCTGCTTCAGACTGGCGGTGGTCTCGTTCGCCCGTTCCCTGACCGCTTCCAGGGCCTCACTGGCGGCTTTCGCGGCCGCAGCCCCGAACTGCTCGCCGGCTGCCTTGAGGTTCGCCGCCGCCTCTTGGGCCTTTTCCCGGGCCGTGGCAAGCTCTCGGTTGACCATGTCGGTGGCCGTGCCCTTCGATTCGGACGGGGTGGGGCTGGCCGGCACTTCCGGCGCAGTGCTCGCCGGCGTTTCCGGCGCGATGCTCGCCGGCATTTCGGGCGCGGTGCTCGCCGGAGCCTCGGCTGAGCCGGTCTGCGGCGGCGGCGCGGTGTTCTGCTCTTTCCCGGACTGATTGCCCTGGTCGCAGCCGGCCAGCACGAGCGTCAGGGCCAACGTTGATGCGGTGGTGAGGGTCATCAGTGATGTGATTTTCATACAGCTATCCTCCAGCACGTGGTGTCTGTCTGCCTGTTCGGCCCAGGGAAGAGCTGACTTAGTGGCCATCCAGGCCAAGAATCGGAGGGAACCACAAAGAACCCCGGTCTTGCGATTCCTTCCATTGCAGCGGCTCAGGCCGTCGAAAATGACGAGGCATCCTGCCCCACACGGAATGTGCGGATAAATCGCCGTTTCCCGAGGGCGGCCGACAATGCAGGCTAGCGCAAGTCAGTGAACAAGAGATGACCGGCCGGGTCGCATTCGCCGCCGTCCGGGCGCTTTTCCATAACCGACGCACGGGAATGGCAGGCTTCCGGCCGCTGACGCTTGTTGTTGCAATCGGCCAGGCGTTTGGCTAGCGTGCGATCAGTCCTGCTAGGGGTGCCCGTCGCAGGCGGGCTGAGACAGTCCCTTGGAACCTGATCCGGTTGATACCGGCGGAGGGAAGCGAGGACGAGCCGAAGCCGCACCCAGCCGTTCGCCTTCCCGCTCGCGACGCCTCCGCCCGCGCGGCCCGCCCCCGCGATCCGCCCCCCCGCCATCCGCTCCCTGGACCCACCCAAGGGGCACGATGGGCCGACCATGCTGTGAGGAGCCGCCATGAGCGCCATTCCCGAAGACTTCGTCGCCACCACCGCCCGGCTGTCGGACGAGGTCACCCGCCCGTTCCCTGCCTCCGCCAAGCGCTACGCGACGGGCTCGCGACCCGACATCCGGGTACCCATGCGCGAGATCGCGCAGACACCAACGCCCAAGGGAAGCGTCACCGCGGCCACGGACACGACGGGCGCCGAGCAGAACCCGCCCATCTGGGTCTATGACACCTCCGGCCCCTACACGGACCCGGACGTGACCATCGACCTGCTCCGCGGCCTGCCGGACGTGCGCAGCGGCTGGATCGTGGAGCGCGGCGACACGGAGCCACTTGCCGGCCCGACCTCCGAGTTCGGCCGCCGCCGCCAGCAGGACCCGCAGCTCGCGCATCTGCGCTTCGAGCACCTGCGCTCGCCGCGCCGCGCCAAGCCGGGCCGCAACGTCACCCAGATGCACTACGCTCGCCGCGGCGAGATCACGCCGGAGATGGAGTACGTCGCCATCCGCGAGAACATGCGCCTCGACGAGCTCAAGCGCGACCCGCGCTACGAGAAGCTCCTGCGCCAGCAGCGAGGCCACGCCTTCGGCGCCGCGCTGCCGGACAGCATCACGCCCGCGTTCGTCCGCGACGAGGTCGCACGCGGGCGCGCCATCATCCCGGCCAACATCAACCACCCGGAGCTGGAGCCGATGATCATCGGCCGGAATTTCCGGGTGAAGATCAACACCAACATCGGCAACTCGGCCACCACCTCCAGCATCGAGGAGGAGGTCGAGAAGATGGTCTGGTCCGCCCGCTGGGGCGGCGACACCCTGATGGACCTCTCCACGGGCAAGAACATCCACGAGACCCGCGAGTGGATCCTGCGCAACGCGCCCATGCCCATCGGCACCGTGCCCATCTACCAGGCGCTGGAGAAGGTCGATGGCAAGGCGGAAGAGCTCACCTGGGAGATGTTCCGCGACACCCTCGTCGAGCAGGCCGAGCAGGGCGTGGATTACTTCACCATTCATGCCGGCGTAATGCTGCGCTACATCCCGCTCACCGCCGACCGCGTCACGGGCATCGTCTCCCGCGGCGGCTCCATCATGGCCAAGTGGTGCCTCGCCCATCACCGGGAGAACTTCCTCTACACCCACTTCGGCGAGATCTGCGAGATCATGGCGGCCTACGACGTCGCTTTCAGCCTCGGCGATGGCCTGCGCCCCGGCAGCATCGCCGACGCCAATGATCGCGCCCAGTTCGCGGAATTGGAGACCTTGGGCGAGCTGACCAAGCTCGCCTGGGAGCACGATGTCCAGGTCATGATCGAGGGGCCGGGGCACGTGCCGCTGCAAATGATCGAAGAGAACGTCACCAAGGAGCTGAAGGACTGCTTCGAGGCGCCCTTCTACACCCTGGGCCCGCTCATCACCGACATCGCGCCGGCCTACGACCACATCACCTCCGGCATCGGCGCCGCCAACATCGGCTGGTACGGCACCGCCATGCTCTGCTACGTAACGCCCAAGGAGCACTTGGGCCTGCCCAACAAGCAGGATGTGCGCGACGGCATCGTCACCTACAAGATCGCCGCCCACGGCGCCGACCTCGCCAAGGGCCTGCCCGGCGCTCAGGTGCGCGACAACGCGCTCAGCAAGGCGCGCTTCGAGTTCCGGTGGGAAGACCAGTTCAACCTGTCGCTCGACCCGGACCGCGCCCGCGAATTCCACGACCAAACCCTGCCCCACGACTCCCACAAGGTCGCCCACTTCTGCTCCATGTGCGGCCCGCACTTCTGCTCCATGAAGATCACGCAAGACGTGCGCGACTATGCCGAGGCGCACAAGCTCGACGACGCCGAGCAGGCCATCGCGGTTGGGATGCACGAGAAGGCGGAGGAGTTCGTGCGGGAGGGGGGGCGGATCTACCGGGAGGTCTGAGGAAACCTCTTGAGATCGTCATCGAAAACGCGGCGATGGCGGTCGCACGCTCCGGACGAGTGAGCTGCGCTACCGCCGCCTAGAAACTGCTTGCCACGTTGCGCACGGTCTCGGCCTCGCGCGGAGCGTGGAAAGTGTGGCGCCGGTACGTGGGCCACACTGATGCGCGACGGCTGACCACTGTGCGCGACAGCCGCGCCGCCCACGTGACGCGTGCGAGCGACAACCACGGCCACCACCGCTCAAGACTTGATGCTGAGCCATCGCCACCGCTACACGGTGGAAGATGACTACCACATGGCGGGCGCCGATATCCTGGCGCCGGGCTCGCGCGTGGAGCTGATCATCGCAATCCCGGGGCTGCCGGGCTGCATGCTCGACCTGCGGCGACTTGGCTGAGCCGGGGCGCCCGCTTCTCTCGTCGCGAAGCTCCGCCCTTGCTCGCCGGACTCGATGTGCTCCAGTTGGGGCAAGGCGGGCTCACTGGCGCTGCAGCAAAGGGGACCAGGGATTCGTGCACAGCGCGATGGTGAGCGAAGCGCGACCCTGGTGACCGGCGGCCGCGGGCAGAACGGGCGTTGGCGGCGGCTTACGCCCGCAGCTGGCGCAATGCCGCCGGCTCCAAGTCCAAGAGCGCCGCGATCTCCGCCACCGTTGTTTCGCGATGGCGGGCAGGTCCTGTTCCGCCCGCACCATGACGGCTGCACTGACCGAAGGCGCCGGCAACCGGGAGCGCCGGCATCTTGCCGGCTCCTGGGAGCGCCGGCGTCTCGCCGGCTACTGGGAACCGGGGCGTCTCGCCCCGGAAACAAGACGCTGCCGAAAGACCGGGGCAACCACTCGCCGCCTTGCGAAGCGTCCCGCGCCGGCGGCTGGAAGCCGCCGTTCCCAGTTGCCGGCAAGATGCCGGCGCTCCCGGCAGGCCGGCGGCGTGCAGCTGCCGGCGCGCTCTGCGCCGGAACGCCCCCGCACTCCGCACTTCGCACTTCGCACTTCGCACTTCGCACTCAGAGCATCCAACATCGCACACCGCACCCCGTACTCCACACCCCGTACTCCGTACTGAGACTTCCGATGCCCATCCGCCAAGTCCTCACCGACCAGCGCAGGCCGGTGAAGAGGCATACAGGGACGGCATCAGCCCTTCGGCTCCACTGGCATACAGTCGCACGTAAAGCGCGTCGTCACGGGTTGCCCTGTAGCAGCGGGGGAGAGCACCACACATTGGCAACCAGGCTGCCAGTTGCAAGCGGCTTGAGATCGGGCATCATGACCCGATGCCGTGTGACACAACGAGCAAGAGATTCTCAGTCCGTAGGCAGACTATGAAATTCGCCGAAATCGAAGACACCGGCGCGAACCTCATCGAGTCCTATGGCGAGGGACGCGTGCGCATCAACGGCCGCGACTATGCCCGCAGCGTCGCGGTGTCCGCGCGGCACGTGGCGCTGGATTGGGGACCGGACGAGATGGCCGGGCTCACCGCGGAGCACCTGGAAGCTGTGCTCGGTGAGTCCACGCAGGTGCTGATCCTCGGCACTGGCACCCGGCAGCACTTCCCGGCGCCCAAGGTGCAGTTCGCGCTGCTGGAACGCGGCATCGGGCTGGAGGTGATGGACACCGGCGCGGCCTGCCGTACCTACAACATCCTGGTGAGCGAGGGCCGCGACGTGGTGGCGGCGCTGTTGCTCGACTAGTGCTTCGCTGCGGAAATTCCGAGACCGAGCTCCCTCGTTGTCGTGGTCGTGGTCGTGGTCGTGGTCGAATATCCGGACGGTTGAGATCACGATAACAACAACGACAACGATCCGAGACGATCTCGAGACCCGCGCGCTGTTACAAGAGTTCGCCCGCACTCCGCACTGCCCGCCCATGGACCGCAAAATCATCCTTTACACCCTCGCCGCCGCGCTGATGGCCTTCATCGGCATCATGCTGATCCTGTCCGTCCTGCCGGACAAGCGGCCCGGATTCGGGCTCTATCCCTGGCACGTGAGCCGGGATGCGGCGGGCCGCGTCCGCGTCTTCGATCTCACCGTGGGCGAGAGCAGGCTCGCGGACGTGCGCGCGCTGCTGGGGGATGAGGGCAAGATCAATCTGTTCGAGAACCCGGACGGCAGCCACAGCGTCGAGGTCTATTTCGACAACATCCTGCTGAGCAACCTGCAAGCGGACTGGCTCGTGACGCTGGATGTGTCGGAGGATCAGCTCGGCGTCATGTACGACCGCGGGCTTCGCATCAGCAAGACCGGCAGCGGCAGCCACAAGGTGAAGCTGGACCCGGCGGACGTCGAGCAGCTCGCGGACACGCCCATCCGCGTCCTCACCTACCTGCCCTGGAAGCGGCTGGAGCCGCGGGACATCGTCGGCAACTTCGGCGACCCCGCCGAGCGGCGCACGGAGGAGAGCGGCGTCGTGCACTGGCTCTATCCGGACAAGGGCATGGACGTCGCGCGCGATGCCAAGGGCGGCGTGGTGATTCAGTACCTTAATCCAGCGGACTTCGAGCGGGCCGTGGCGCTGCTGCCGGCGCCGGCGAACCCACGGCTGACGCCGAAGCCCGTCGAGCGCAGGCTACACTGACGAACAAACACCACGAGCACGCCATGGAGGCGCTGTACGACCGCGTGGCCGGACACCGCGCCATGCTTCACACCTGCCGCAGCGCGAAGGCTACGCCGACCTCGACGCTGTCTGCAGCGAGGGTGCCGAGCAGGGTATCGCGCAGGGTATCGCCCGCTCCATTCTGGCACTGCTGGAGGATCGCGATCTCCCCGTCGATGCGGCGACACGGGCTCGCATAGAAGGCTGCCGTGACCAGGCTCAGCTGCAGCGCTGGCCGCTGGCCGCCATAGAGGCCAGCGACACGGAAGAGCTGTTTATCTGACGCACCGGCGCGCTCCGGCAGCCGGCATCCGAGCCCTCATCCCAGCACCCGAAACCGCGCATCCAGGTCGTACAGGTCCACCTCGGCGATGCCGAGGCGCAGATGCTGATCCAGGCTCAGCTCCTGCTTGGCGCGCAGCTTGGTCTCGAACGCGAGCTCGGGAATCAGCAGCGTGTCCTTGCGCTCGCCGAGCTCCACGACAACGCCTTCCCCCCGCCAGTCCTTGTGCCGCATGAGATACACCAGCTTCCAGTGCTGGTTGGACTGCCGCTCGGTGCGGCGCACGGCGATACCGCCCTGGTCCGCCTCGCCGGCGCGGGTGCTCACCTGCTCCGCCGTCAGCGGCTCGCGGCCGGCCAGGGTGGCGCGGATCTGCTGGTGCACCAAGAGATCCGCGTAGCGGCGCAGAGGGCTGGTGGCGCGGGCATAGGCGTCGAGGCCGAGGCCGAAGTGCGGCGCGGGCTCGATGGTGGTGCGGCTCGGCTTGAACTGCCGCCGATAGGCATACATGGCCGCCATGCCCTCCGGGTGCTTGATGCTGTCCGGCGACGGCTGCGTGGCGTGCGGGATCACGAGCCCGCGCTCCCCGCACCAGCGCGCCGCGGCCTCGCCGGCCATCAGCATCAGGTCCGTCACCATGGCGCGGGAGCCGTGGCGATCGATGGGACGGATGACGATCTCGCCGTCCTGGATGCGGATGCTCACCTCGGGCAGGTCGATGCCGGCGGCGCCCTGGGCCTCGCGGCGGGCACGGAAGCGTTGTGCCGCGGCGTCGAGCGCCGCGAAGGGCGCATCCACGAGCCGGGTCTCGGCCTCGGCGTAGGTGAGCCGCTCGGCGCGGATCAGGGTCGGGCGGATGTCGATGTCCGCGAGGCTGCCGTCCTCGTCGCAGCGGAAGCCGAAGGACAGCGCCGGCGAGGTCGCCTGCAAGCCCAGGCCCAGTTGCTCCGTCACCGCCGCCGGCAGCATGTTGACGACGCCCTCGGGCAGGTAGAGGTTGGCGCCGCGGGCGCGGGCCTCGCGGTCGAGCTCGCCGTCGGGGGCCACCAGCACGGCCACGTCCGCCACGTGCACCCAGATGCGTTCGCCGTCGAGGCTGACGGCATCGTCCGGGTCCTGGTTGCCCTCGTCGTCGATGGCGAAGGCCGGCAGATGGGTCAGGTCCAGCCGGTCCTCGTCCGGCAGCGGCGGCACCGCCAGGTCCGGGTCGCCAACGGCCACGTTGCTGCGCGCCGGATAGGGGTTGTGCTCGGCAGTCCAGTAGCCGACCCGGGTCAGCAACCGGTGCGCGGCTTGCGGCGTCTCGGGCAGATCCAGGGCCTTGAGGATGCGGCTGTGCTCGCTCTGCTGGTTGGCGAGCCGCTCCACCTCGGCGAGCCTGGGGCGGTCTTCGTCGATCATGCGGCCCTGCCCGAGCCGCTCCATGAAGCCGGCCCATTCCTGCTCGGCGCGGGCCTTGGCCTCGCGCTCGGCGCGGTCCTGCTCGATGGCTTCGCGCGGGCGCGGCAAAATGGCCTCGGCCGTGCCCTGGAAATACAGCCCCTCTGCAAGCAGCTGCCAGACGGCCCAGGCGCTGGTGGGGGTGAAGTCGTCGTAGATGAGCTCGGCGAGCTCCTTGAGATTGGTCTCGGCTCCCTCGAGCAGCTCCCAGGCGTCCTCCAGGTTCCCGGTGCCGGGCTCGCCGAGGTCGGCCAGGCGCCGGAGCGGCCCCGGATGCAGCGGTGTGATGTCCTTGGGCCGTACGCGCTTGGTCTGGCCGCCGGGCACCTCGATCTCGATCTTCTCGCCGACGCTGACGACGCGGGCGGGGTGAATCTTGTAGAGCACGAGACTGTCGGCGGCGAGCGGCATGGGCGGGTTCTTCCGGAATGGGGCTGCCGCGGACACGGCAGCCCAATGCGTCGATAGCGGCAAATGGTGGGCGCCTGCCGGGGGCATCGGGGTCACCGCCGTGAGGACATCAGCGACAGGACAACCGCCGCAGCGGCCCCATATGGGCTGCGCGAATGTCTGTCCCGGGAGACCGACAGCGGTGGACGACAATGTCACCAGGCCGAGCGATGCGCCGGCGCCGCTCCCGGCGCCGTCTTGCATAGACGCCTTCTTGGGCAGACGTTACGGGCAGGCACCCGTTATGCTTCTCAGCCTGCCCGTTCCCGTCACCATAAGCAAGGGAGACCCGACACCATGAATCCGGATTGGCAAGCCTTCCTCGGCGCACGCGGCGCGCGCGTCATCGGCGACGGCGGCGCCAACGACGGCGCGGCAGCCTTTGCCAGCGCCCCCGCCGACACGCCCTGCGCGCTGACGGATCTCTCGCATCTCGGCCTGATTTCAGTCGGCGGCACGGAGGCGGCGGACTTCCTGCAAGGCCAGCTCAGCAACGACGTCCGCGAGCTGTCGGAGACGCATACCCAGTTCAGCAGCCATTGCAGCCCGAAGGGCCGGATGCTGGCCAACTTCCGGCTGCTGCGCTTCGAGGACAGCCTGTTCCTGGTGCTGCCGCGCCGCCAGATGGACGCACTGCTGAAGCGACTTCGCATGTTCGTGCTGCGCGCCAAGGTGAGCATCGACGACGCGAGCGATGCGCTGGTGTGCTTAGGCGTCATCGGCACCTGCGCGGACGATGTCCTGGCCGCCCGCTTCGGCGTCCTGCCGCAGGGCGACAACGACATGATCCGCGCCGGCGAGGCAGCGCTGATCCGCGTCGCCGGCACGCTGCCACGATATCTGTTCATCGGCTCCGCGCGCGAGGCCCAGGCCGTCTGGACCGACGCCGCCGGGCACGGCGCCGTCGAGGCCCATCCGGATCTTTGGGCACTGCACGACATCCGCGCCGGCATCCCGACGGTGCTGCCGGAGACGGCGGACGCCTTCGTGCCACAGATGACCAACATGCAACTCATCGACGGCGTGAGCTTCCACAAGGGCTGCTACACGGGCCAGGAAGTAGTCGCGCGCATGCAGTATCTCGGCAAGCTCAAGCGGCGCATGTACATCGCCCAAACCGAGATCGATCTCGAGACCGGCACGGCACCCAAACCGGGCGACCCGCTCAGCGCCGCCGGCAGCAGCTCCGAGCAGGGTCCGGGCCGTGTGGTGGATGCACGTGCATCGGCGCCCGGCCGCTGGGAGCTGCTGGTGGTGGCCGAGATCGCCGCCGCCGAGGGCAGCGAGCTGCGACTCGGCGACGACGGCCCTGTGCTGAAGCTCCGCGAGCCGGCCTACGGCTTCGGCGAGGCGGCCTGAGCGCGGCGGGCAGCGCGGACACCGTGGTCGGGACGGACACCGAAGCATCGTCGCCGGGCGCCGGGGATGAGGTCCGCGCCGCCGCCGCGGCCGGACCCATCGGCGTCTTCGACTCCGGCGTTGGCGGCCTCACCGTGCTCGCCGAGATCCGCCGCGCCCTGCCCGCCGAGCACCTGCTGTACGTGGCCGACTCCGGCCATGCACCCTACGGTGACCGCCCGAACGCCGCCGTCCGCGCGCGGGCCGAGGCCATCACCGGGTTCCTCATCGAACGGGGCGCCAAGGCCATCGTCATCGCCTGCAACACCGCCACCGGCGTCGCCGCGGCGCACCTGCGGGCGCTGCACGACCTGCCCATCATCGCCATGGAGCCGGCGCTGAAGCCGGCGGCGGCCTGCACCAGGAGCGGCGTCGTCGGCGTGCTGGCCACCAGCGGCACGCTGAAGAGCGAGAAGTTCGAGGCCCTGCGCGGTCGCTTCCACGGCGCCGTGGAGGTGCTGACCCAGCCCTGCCCGGGGCTGGTGGAGCTGATCGAGGCCGGCGACTTCGCGGACGAGGCGTTGCGCTGCCTGCTAGCGGATCTGGTGCTGCCGCTGACGCAGCGCGGCGCCGATACGCTGGTGCTTGGCTGCACCCACTATCCGCTGGTGCGCGCGCTCATCGCCGACATCGCAGGGCCGGACGTGACCATCACCGACACCGGTGTCGCCGTGGCGCGGCAGGTGCAGAACCGGCTCGCGGCGGCGGGCTTGCTGCGCGATGCCCCGCTGCCCCGCGGGCGGCCCGGGTCGCTGGGCTTCTGGACCAGCGCGCCCTCACCCAACGCCGCAGCAGTGCTGATCCAGCGGATTTGGGGCGAGGGCGTGCCCGTGGAGCCCTTGCCCTGTTGAGCGCATATACTGACCGAAGCTGACGCAATCCGGTCGTGGCTTCGATGAAGGCGGCCATGGTCGGTCGGGCCGACGCTGGAGGCCCGACGATCGGGCGGTTACATCGAGGGCCACGACCGGATCTTCTCTGCACGCTCTTGGCCAAGACAACCGATTGGAGCCCCAGCATGTCTGTCCAGCCCGTCCCGCACCTGAGCTTCGACGATTGGCTCGCCGCCGAGCGCGCGGCCACGGATGCCCGCAGCGAGTTCGTCGATGGCGAGATCTTCGCCATGACGGGCGGGACTGAGGAGCACAACCTCATCTCCGTCAACGTCAGCGCCGAACTGCGCGCCCAGTTCAAGCGCCGCCCCTGCTACGTCTACGCCGGCGACATGAAGGTGCGTGTCGACACCGATAACGTCGGCGCCTATCCCGACATCATGGCCGTCTGCGGCGAGCGTACCTTCCACGACCAGCGCCGGGACATCATCACCAACCCGACACTGATCATCGAGATCCTGTCCGACTCCACCGAGGCCTACGACCGCGGCGACAAGTTCGCCCACTATCGCCAGTTGCCGAGCCTGAAGACCTACGTGCTGATCTCCCAGCACCGCGTCGCCGCCGAGCTCTACGTCCGCCAGGACGACGGCCGCTGGCTGCTCAGCACCTACGACAGCCTGGCGGACACGGTGCCGCTGGAGTCCGTGGACGCGAGCCTGGCGCTGGCGGAGGTCTATGACAAGTTGGAGCTGCCCGACACGGGCGAATAGCACCGGGCCGCAGCCACGGTTGCTCCGCGCGGCGGCCCCTGCGAACGACGCATTGATGCTCGCGAAGCGGTGCTTGCAGACGCGATCTCGGAGCAGAGAGCGTGTGCAAGGATACGGTGTAGGTCGGCGCAGCGTAACCCGACGTTCAGCGTCGGTAACCGGTTAATTGTCGGGTTACGCTATCGCTAACCCGACCTACGCTCCGCTCGATTTCGGAGTCGCGAGCAATACTTTCACGGTCTCAGAGCATCGCAACCAGATCACCAGACGAGCGGGCGCGAAGTCCCTGCACCGGCGCTATGCCGCCCCCAGCACCGAGCACCCGGACGAGGCCAGCCATCCGATGACACTCTACGACACCGACTTCTACGCCTGGGCGGAACAGCAGACCAAGCTGCTCCGTTCCGGCCAGCTCGCGCAAGCGGACATCGAGCACATCGCCGAGGAGATCGAGAGCATGGGCCGCCGCGAAAAGCGCGAGCTGCTGAGCAGGCTGGCGATATTGCTGATGCACCTGCTCAAGTGGCAAGTCCAGCCGATGCTACGGGGCAACTCCTGGCGCGCCACCATCAAGGTGCAGCGGCGCGACATCGAGCGCCATCTTGCGGACAACCCCAGCCTGAAGGCCAAGCTGCCGGAGATCCTGGCCGCCGCCTACGGCGATGCGACCCTGCTCGCCTCAAGAGAGACGGGCCTGCCGGAAGCGAGCTTTCCGCCGTCGCTGCCCTGGTCCTTCGAGCAGATCATGGATGGCGGGTTCTGGCCCGAGGATGGTGATGCCGCCTAAGGGAACCAGCGCCGCGCGACGCAGCTGGCCGGTGGTCCAAACAGAGCAATGGGCTTCGGGCCACATCCACACCAGCGCGCGCAATCAAGCGTTGCGTCGCTGCGTCATTGCGCGAGCCCTCTGCGGATGCTTGCCTTGGAGCACCGAGATCGTCAGCCGGCCTCTCCCGGTCGCATGTGCGGAAACAGCAGCACATCCCGAATGGACGGCGAGTCGGTGAACAGCATCACCAGCCGGTCGATGCCGATGCCCTCGCCGGCCGTCGGCGGCATGCCGTGCTCCAGGGCGCGGATGTAGTCGGCGTCGAAGTGCATGGCCTCCAGGTCCCCCGCGTCCTTCTCGGCGACTTGCTTCCTGAAGCGCTCGGCCTGGTCTTCGGCGTCGTTCAGCTCCGAGAAGCCGTTGGCGATCTCGCGGCCGCCGACGAAGAACTCGAAGCGGTCCGTCACGAACGAATCATCGTCGTTGAGCCGGGCCAGGGGTGACACCTCGGTCGGGTAGGCGGTAATGAAGGTGGGCTGCATGAGCCGGCTCTCCACCGTCTTCTCGAAGATCTCCACCTGCACCTTGCCGAGGCCGTAGCCGGGCTTGAGGTGGATCTCCAGCCGCTCGGCGATGGCGCGGGCGCGCGCCGGGTCGTCCAGGTCTTCGGGCGCGATGTCCGGGTTGAAGTGCAGGATGGACTCGCGCACGGTCAGGCGCCCAAACGGCTGGGAGAGATCGTAGTCGTCGCCCTGGTAATGGATGGTCGTGGTGCCGAGCACCTGCTCCGCCAGGGCGCGGATCATCTGCTCGGTGAGGTCCATCAGGTCCTGATAATCCGCGTAGGCCTGATAGAGCTCCAGCATCGTGAACTCGGGGTTGTGGCGGGTCGAGAGCCCCTCGTTGCGGAAGTTGCGGTTGATCTCGTAGACCCGCTCGAAGCCGCCGACCACGAGGCGCTTCAGGTACAGCTCCGGCGCGATGCGCAGGAAGAGCTGCATGTCCAGCGCATTGTGATGGGTGATGAAGGGCCGCGCCACGGCACCGCCCGGGATCGCCTGCATCATCGGCGTCTCGACTTCCAGGTAGTCCCGGGTGTTCAGAAACTCGCGGATGAACTGCACGATGCGGGTGCGGGTTTGGAAAGTCGCCCGCGCCGACTCGTTCATGATGAGGTCCAGGTAGCGCTGGCGATAGCGACTCTCTTGGTCCGACAGGCCGTGCCACTTCTCCGGCAGCGGCCGCAGCGACTTGGTGAGCAGCCGCAGCTGATCCACCTTGATGGAGAGCTCCCCAGTCTTGGTCTTGAAGAGCTGCCCGGAGGCGCCGACGATGTCGCCGATGTCCAGCTCTTTCTTGAAGCGGGCGTAGTCGTCGGCACCGAGCACGTCCCGCTGCACGAACAGCTGGATGCGCCCGGACATGTCCTGCAGGTGCGCGAAGCTCGCCTTGCCCATGACCCGTCGGCTCATGAGCCGGCCAGCCACCTTGGCGCGCACGTTGCGCGTTTCCAGCTCCGCGCCGTCCATGTCGCCGTACTCGGCGTGCAGTTCGCCGGCGACGACGTTGCGGCGGAAGTCGTTCGGGAAGGCGACGCCCTGCTCGCGCAGGGCGGTGAGCTTCTCGCGCCGCTGGGCGATGAGCTTGTTCTCGTCCTGCTCCGGCTGCGCCGGCGTGTTGTTGCCGTCGTTCGGCTGCTTATCGTTCATGGTTCCAGTTACATCATCTTGAACGTGCGGTCGCTGCGGCCCGGTGTTTTCGTGCGGCGGATGCGCCTCGCCTCTCCGCCCTGCACACAGGGCGAGCATTCTTGTTCCGCGCGGAAACACGGCCAGTGTAGGTCGGGTTAGCGCAGCGTAACCCGACGTTGCGGCAGGGCAAGCCATTGATTATCGCGTTACGCCATCGCTAGGCCGCCCTATGCCTAGCCCCTGATCTTTAGAGTCCGCTCTTCAGACTCGCCTCGATGAACTGATCCAGCCCGCCGTCGAGCACCGCCTGGGTATTGCCGGTCTCGATGTTGGTGCGCAGATCCTTGATGCGGGACTGATCCAACACGTACGAGCGGATCTGGCTGCCCCAGCCGATGTCAGCCTTGCTGTCCTCCACCGCCTGGGCGGTCTCGCGGCGCTTCTGCATCTCAAGCTCATAGAGCTTGGCCTTGAGCTGCTTCATGGCCTGGTCCTTGTTCTTGTGCTGGGAGCGGTCGTTCTGGCACTGGGTCACGATGCCGGTCGGCATGTGGGTGATGCGCACGGCGGACTCGGTGCGATTCACGTGCTGGCCGCCAGCGCCGGAGGCGCGGTAGACGTCGATGCGCAGGTCCGCCGGGTTGATCTCGATGGCCACCGAATCGTCGATCTCCGGCGACACGAACACGGCCGCGAAGGACGTGTGACGGCGGTTACCCGAGTCGAACGGCGACTTGCGCACCAGCCGGTGCACACCGGTCTCGGTGCGCAGCCAGCCGAAGGCATGGTCGCCCTGCACGGCGACGGTAGCGGACTTGATGCCGGCCACGTCGCCGGGCGAGGCCTCCATTAGCTCCGCCTTGAAGCCGTGCTGCTCCGCCCAGCGCAGGTACATGCGCAGCAGCATCTCGGCCCAGTCCTGGGCCTCGGTGCCGCCGGAGCCGGCCTGGATGTCCAGGAAGGCGTTGGCGGCATCCATCTTGCCGGAGAACATGCGGCGGAACTCCAGCTCGCCGACGCGCTGCTCGTAGCCCGCTAGGTCCGCGGCGACGGCATCGATGGTGTCGGCGTCGTTCTCTTCCGCGGCCATGTCGAGCAGGTCGGACGCATCGCCGAGTCCGGCATCCAGCTCCTCGACGGTGATGACGACCTGCTCCAGCGCCACCCGCTCACGGCCCAGGGCCTGAGCACGCTCGGGGTCGGACCAGATGTTGGGATCTTCGAGCTCCCGCAGGACCTCGGTCAGCCGTTCCTTCTTGCCGGCATAGTCAAAGATACCCCCTCAGGGACTGCACGCGTCCCTGGAGGTCGGCGATCTGCGCACGGATCGGATTGATGTCTTGCATGGTGCGATGTCCGTCGGGAAAACCGCCAATTTTAGCTTATTCGGCAACGCGACAGGGTACGCGTGCAGGTCTCCGCGGACGTACGCTGGCGCTCGGCTATACTCGAATCAGGTTCTGTAGCAACAGGGACCGACGCCATGGCAAGGCTACCGCGATTCATCCTTCCAGGTTATCCCCAACACGTGATTCAACGTGGCAACAACGGGCTGACTATCCTCCACGACGAGGACGACTTCTGGGTGCTGTGGTCCACGCTGCGCGACGCCGCAGAGCGCTTCCAATGCGCGATCCACGCCTATGTGCTGATGCCAACCCACTTCCATCTGCTGCTGACCCCAGAGAGCGGCGAGGGCATCGGCAAGCTGATGCAATACACGGGTCGTTACTACGTCCAGCACGCCAACCAGCGTTACGGGCGCACCGGCACACTGTGGGACGGCCGCTACCGCGCCACCCTCGTCTCTCCGCACCAGTTCCTGCTGCCCGTCTGCCGGTACATCGAGTTGAACCCCGTGCGCGCCGGCGTGGTGGACAGCCCAAGCGGCTACGAGTGGTCCAGCCACGCCGCCAACGCCCTCGGCGCCGAGGACGAGCTGGTCCGGCCGCATGCCGTCTACCTCGCGCTCGGCGACAACGATTCGGCGCGGCGGGCCGCCTATGCGGACGCCTTCTCGACGCCTATGGAGCCGGCCTTCGTGCAGCGCCTGCGCGACGCCACCAACAAGGCCTGGGTACTTGGCGACGACGCCTTCTGCCGCGAGGTGGAAAGCAAGCTGAACCGCCGCACGCGCCCGCAGCCCCGCGGCGGCGACCGGCGCTCCGCGGCCTTTCGGCGCGCCTTGGCCGAGCGCCGCGCAGCCGACGCCTGAGACCGCCCGTCGCGCAATCCGGACACCATCTGTAATACCCTCTTTGCGCCGGCCCACCGGGCCGGCCGGGGCTACGGCCGGCCGCAAACGCCGAGCGGGCCCGCGCCCGCCCCAACACCACAGAACCGGGCCCGCCACCGTGCCCATAGCAGATGACGACGTCGCGGCGCGTCCCACCGGCGCCGCCTAGGAGACCGAGAAGCATGTCGATAATCCATATCGTGCGTACCCACACCCTGTCGCTCGCCGACGCCAAGACCGAGGTGGAGCGCATCGCGCAACGCATCGAGAGCGACTATGGCGCCGAGTACGAGTGGGAGGGAGATACCCTGTGCTTCGCGCGCACGGGCGTGTCGGGCCAAATCACGGTGAGCGACAACTCGCTCGACCTCACCATCCAACTCGGTCTGCTGCTGTCGGCGATCGCCGGCCAGATCGAGCAGCAAATCGCCGCAAAGGTGGACGAGACGCTCGCCGCCCGCGGGGCGGCGCCACTGCCGGAAGACGGAATCTGAGCACACCGCAACCGCCACGCCGCCAATGGCTCCGGTCGGCGTCTGAAGGGAAACGCCGACGCATCGGCGCCTCCGTAGCACCATCCGCACCGATGGATCTGTGACCGCGTGCACGCGCGCTCGACCTCGCGTGGCGTATCCTTAAAGGACGCGGGCAGAGAGACTCCCGGCTGGAGAACGGCACCGCGACACAACGAGCCGTACGCACCGCCAGTGGACAGGCCACAAGGTGACGACAGGCGACTACGCACAGCAAAACGAGGCGCGGCTGGCGCTGCCGAACAGACCCGAGAACCGGGCGCCCGGATCGGCACGCTCCATCCCGAACACAGGCGGCGGTCCCGCAGCTGCCTGCGTCGCATGCAGCAGCACGGATCCTGCGCCTTACGGACGTGCAACAGCTTCTCCCGGGCGAGCCTTGGCGTGCAGGCGTGAGGATGTTCTTCCGCAATCGGTCCGCGCATACAGATCGGCTCGAGCTCAAGTTCTCGGTTGCCTCGCCGGCGCAGTGGTCAAGCGGTGGGCTCGCCTCACCCGGTAAGCTGCTGCGCAATCTGGACGACGATTTCGAATCGCCTCAGCAGTTACTGAAGGAAGCGCTGTTCCAGGCGCGCGGCCTGAACCGCTCCAACCTGGCCGCCGCGAAGCGCCTGAAGATCACCACGGGTCTCCAGCAGCGGCTTTGGCCGACGCTGGCCGCGGCCCGCGATGCCCTGCGCAAGAACGAAGACGGCGTTCCCGAGCCGCAGCCCCAGCGCGAGTTGCTGGACATGGCCGACCAGGCCATCCACGCCCTGAGCGCGAGCTATCAGCTGGTGGTGGAGGCGGACTACCGCATCGATGAGCGCCATGGCCGCGCCGAGCAGGCGCGGATACTCGAGGCATCCGTGCGCGTACTCGAGCTCGCTCACCTGCAGCAGCGCTTGCGGGCGCTGCGCTACCAGCCACTGCCGCGGGGCGCCTGGCAGACGGTCAACACCCTGTTCTGCCTGCTCAGCCGGGCGGGGGCTGAAGACACGCCAGTGCCGGCGCTTTGCGACGATCGGCTGCTGCTGGACAGCGACGGCACCACGCGGGCGCTGCGCATCTACACGCTGATTCAGGCCTTCGGCCTGTTCGACTGCTTCGCCTGGAGCAAGCGCCGCCAGCGTTTCCTCGACAGCTACTGCACGGCAATGCCGGACGCGCTCGTCATCACCTACCTGCCGAAGACGGCCGTCGGCGGTGTCGTGCGCTTCACCCATGCGCACCAGGACGCGCCCCCGCGGCGCTCCGCCGAGCAGGGCAGCACCCACCGCATCCTCATCGACTGCAACGTACTGGCTGACGCGGTCCGCCGCGACAAGGAAACCGGGCGTCAGCATCTGACGCAGGTCGCCAGCACCACGGCCAATTGTCTCGCCGGTCTGCCACCGCTGGCGCGCCGACCGATCCTGCGCGCCATGCTACGCAACCTGGAACACGGCGTGCCGCCGCATCGACCCAGCGAGACGGACCGTCACCGCTGCGACTTCCGCCTGGAGACCGGCTTCGACCGGGTGAGCCAGCACCTGCAGACGGTCTTCACCAGCGACCAGGCGAAGCGCGACCAACTGCTGCGCAATGCCGCCTTCGCCGGTCGCTCAGCGACCCAAGGCGACGATGTGGCAGCCACGGCCGGCACGGAATGGCTGGTGCTGCAGCAGTCGGACCAACACATCGTGGTGAGCACCAAAGAGACGCGCTACACCAAGCCCATCGCGCTGGGTGCGCTCGCCATCTACGGCATCGGCGACGAGGGCTTTCTGCGGCCCATGATCGGCGAAGTCGCACGTGTCGTGCGCCTCGACGACGGACAGATCCTGATCGGCATCACCCGCCGCGCACGCTTCGGGACGCTGGTGAACGTGTTCGCCACCGTCGGCGACGACAGCACCGACAGTAGCGCCGCACAGGTGCCCTGCCTGTTGGCCTACGACGATGATCTCGGCTGGTGCGTCATCTCCTCGCCACGCAGCTCGTTGCCGGTGGGCTGCCCCATCCAGATCCGCACGCGGCAACTGCGGGTCACCACCCGGCTGCGCCGGCTGCGGGCCATCACGCCGCACTTCATGCTCTTCGAGCTCGATGCGATGCGCCCGCGTCTGGGCACGCCCAGCTACCCCAGTGCTCGCCGCCGCTACCGCCACAGCCGCATCATCGTCACCAGCCACCTGCGCGGCGTCAACGAGCCCAGCGAGGAAGTGCGCCGCCCACGCCGCAAGCTCGGCTGAGTCCGGGCGCAGACACGGCCACCTGCACAGCATCAACGCCGGATGCCGGCGCTGGCGCCGGCGCCGGCGCCGCTCTGGACCCGGACAAACCTGGCACCTTGGTTTAAGAACACCTCAGACCCTACTGAGTTATTGATGTTTTTTCCGTGCGGGCGGCCTTGTATTTCTAACTACTCCCGCCTATGCTCTGCTCAAACATAACGGCTCGTGGGGGCCCGTCCTGACTCCGGGGGGAGCGATGCCCGTTCGCGGGCATCGCGGGCGGGTTTTATCCATTCGGAAAAAGCCGGTATTGGGGGTACTCATCATGCAAGGATTCCTGCAGGACCATTGTCTCCGTCCGCAAGACGAAGTCGCACGCGTCGACAACGGCGAGACACCGCTGTTTGATCGGCGTTCCTTCCTTGGGCTTTCCGCACTCGCCGGCGGCGCGCTGCTCTCCGGCCTGCCGCTGGTTGCCGGCGCCGCCACGCGCGGCCCCACGCTGCAAGCCCGCGTGGTGGATTTGGTGAAGCAACTGCGAGCGGAAGGCAAGATTCGCTGGGACGAGAAGACGTCATGGTCCGTGTACGACTTCACCGGCCGCAAGAAGCTCGTCTCCATCAACGAGGAGGAGCCGCGCCAGACGGCCAGCATGATCAAGCCGTTCGTTGCGCAGGCATTCTTCTACACCCTGCGCGACAACTCGGGCCGGCTCCACTACACGTCCGCCACCCGTGACACCATGGAGCACATGATCCGCAAGAGCAGCAACAGCGCCACCAACGAGATCATGCAGATCATCAGCCGCTACAACGGCAACATGGGGCCACAGGCCACCGAATACGTGCTGAAGCGCAATGCGCCACAGGTGTTCCGGCAGACCAGCGTCGTCGAGTACATCCCATCCGATGGTCGCACCTATCGGAACAGGGCCTCGGCGCGGGACTACAGTCGCTTCCTCTTCGCTCAGTGGCACCGCCAGATGCCCTATTCGTCGGAGGTGCTCGATCTGATGGCGCTGCCCAACCACGATCGCATCACCCAAGGCGTCAGAAACATCCCGTCGGACGTCCGCGTCTACGACAAGACGGGCTCCACGGCGATGCTGTGCGGCGACATGGGCATCATCGAGAGCCGCGACAGCCGCGGCCGGCCGCGGCCCTACACCTTCGTCGGCATCATCGAGAAGTCCAGCCGCAGCGGCGCCTACGGCAGGTGGATCACCAACCGCAGCAATGCCATTCGGGAAGTGTCCAACCTGGTCTACCTGTACATGCAGAGCCAGCACCGTTTGGCGTAAGCGCGCGCGTCGGCGGCGCTGGCGGCGCAGTGCCGCCCCCGGCAGAGCCCACCACTTCCCTTCCGTTTGAGCAGGCAAGCTTGGCCCCGCCGAGGCGGGGCCTTTTTGTGTTGCGCACCGTTGTTACGCATCCCTGCGTTGCCGTGGAGACGCCGATCATCCTAGTGCAGCGAGTCACCTGACTTTGCTTTCGTTGTCGTTGTCGTTGTCGTGGTCGTGGTCGTGAGCGAATAGACGCAAATTGCGGCCAGGCGATTTTTCACCAACACCAAGGGATTACCTGATAATGTGTGAGCGCCCTCACGCGCAAAGGCCCGCTCGGTGAAAAGCTTTCATCTCGTCCTGCTCAAGCCGTCCCACTACGACGACGACGGTTACGTCATCCGCTGGTGGCGCTCCGGCATTCCGTCCAACACCCTGGCGACGCTCTACGCCTTGGCCCGCGACGCCGGGGAGCGAAGCGTCCTCGGCGATGGCGTTGCGCTTCGCATCACGACAATCGACGAGACGAACACGCGCGTGCGCATCGACCGGCTCACGGCCATGATCGAGCGTAGCGGCGGCCATGGCCTGATTGCCCTGGTGGGCGTGCAAACGAACCAATTCCCCCGCGCCATGGACATCGCCCGGCGCTTTCGTGCCCACGGCATCCAAGTCGCCATAGGCGGCTTCCACGTCAGCGGCGTCCTGTCGATGCTCCAGGAGGTCACGCCGGAGATCCAGGAGGCCATGGATCTCGGCGTTTCCATCTTCGCCGGCGAGATCGAGCACCGCTTCGACGACTTTCTCAGAGACGCCCGCGAGCGCAGGCTCAAGCCCATCTACAACTTCCTCGCGGACCTGCCGGGCATCGAGGGCGTCGCACCGCCGTACATGCCCCGGGAATACGTGCAGCGCACCTTGGGCCAGCTCACCAGCTTCGACGCCGGCCGGGGCTGCCCCTTCGTCTGCAGCTTCTGCACCATCATCAACGTGCATGGCCGCAAGTCGCGCTTCCGCACGCCCGACGACATCGAGCGCATCGTCCGCGAGAATGCAACCCAGCAGATCAAGAGCTTTTTTATCACCGACGACAACTTCGCCCGCAACAAGAATTGGGAACCCATCTTCGACCGCTTGATCGCACTCAAGCGCCAGGGCCTCGGCGTTCACCTGACCCTGCAGGTGGACACCCAGTGCCATAAAATCCCTCGCTTCATCGACAAGGCGGCGGCGGCAGGCACCAAGCGCATCTTCATCGGGCTGGAGAATATCAACCCGGACAACCTCGTCGCCGCCAACAAGAAGCAGAATAAAATCACCGACTACCGCGCGATGCTGCTTGCCTGGCGCCAGCACCGCGTGTTCATCGACGGCGGCTATATCATCGGCTTTCCCGGTGATACGCCGGAGACCATTCGCCGCGATGTCGAGATCCTCAAGCGCGAATTGCCCATGGATCGGGTGCAGTTCTATTGCCTGACCCCGCTCCCCGGCTCCGCCGACCACAAGGCGCTCTACGCACGCGGCGCGCGCATGGACCCTGACCTCAACAACTACGATCTCAACCACATCACCACCGATCACCCGGTCATGTCGCGGGATGAGTGGCATGGCGCCTTTCGGGACGCTTGGCGCAGCTTCTACAGCGTGGAGCACATCAAGACACTGATGCGGCGAGGCCGCACCAACCGGGTCAGCACCGGCAACATCATGGGGTCGTCCATCGCGGTCTACGTCTACGCCTGTATCGAGGGCGTGCAGCCGCTGGAGAGCGGCTTCATCCGCCGCCGCGTGCGCCGCGAGCGCCGCCCGGGGCTGCCCATCGAGCACCCGTTTCTTTTCTACCCGAAGTACCTGGGCCGCTCCCTGATCGGCTACAGCAAGGCGCTCGCCATGCTGATCCCGCTCGCCCTCGAGCGCCAACGCCTCAAGCGCGACCCCCGCGCCAAGGACTACATGGACCAGGCGCTCACCCCCGTCGACGACCAGGCGTCAGCCACGCTGGAGATGTACACCGTCACCGACGCCGCCATGGCCGCGGTGCGGCTCCACAAGGAAAAGCAGCGTCGGCGTGCGGATGTTAGCGGCCGCGCCAACGCCTCGGCCGAGGTTTACCAAGGGACGGAGAATGCGCGCCGCTAACCCCGAGCCTGCCGATGCCTCCAAGCTCGTCGGCGCCACGCCGGCACGCTGCTGGCCGGCCTTGCCTGATTGACCTTCCGCGCTTCGCGCCCGTCCGCCTCCATGAGGCCGGCAGGGTCCGAAAGTATCCGCATCTCGTGTAGCCGACCGAGAACCAGCGGGCTTGGCCTCGGACCGACGAGTCGTCATCGTCGCCTCCCCAAGCTGGGCACCGCCCATCGTTGTCGTTGTCGTTGTCGTTGTCGTTGTCGTTGTCGTCGCCGACGATTCGACTACGATTACGACGACGACAACGAGCACGAAAATCGCAACGGCAAACCTGACTCATCTGCAAGCATTCGGCCCCCTCAAGCAGTCTAGGGCATCCACTGACGGTTTTCATAATCAAAACCCTTATGGCAGCGACTGCCGATGCCGGTTATTGTGTTTGGTTCGCGAAAGTCGTGGCTTTCTCCACGCCTGCCTTGAAGCTCGAACGTCCCCGTCGCCCCGAGAATGGAACGTACTATTCCAATCTGGTTGGTTCTTCTTTTCATGTTGCTTTGGGCGCTCGCGACGGTCGCCTTCGGCTGGGCGGTTAAGTCGAAGGTCGCCGGCGAAGATCGTAGCGGCCATTTCGGAAATCTCGCCGTCGAAGTCGCGTCCTTCCCCGACCTCGTGACGGATGTCCTCGGGCAAGTTGCCGGCTATGCAACGGGGGACTACAAAGACGCCGAATTGCGCGTAGAGCGCGAGGCGAATGCAGACTACTCCGATTTCGAGACCCTGCCGGAATCGGCCGGTATCGATGTGCAAGGGCCTCTGCTCAAGGTACATCAGGGGCATGTGGTGCCCGGCTGGCGAATGCTCGCCGGCACCTTCACGGTCGATGGACACTTGGAGAACGCGATCCTGCTGCTGTCACCCGAGCTGAAGATCGTCAAGCGCTGGATTCTCGAAGAGACACCGGTGGACGGCGTCGAGCCGAGACCGAAGTACCGCAAATTCGTTCACGGCGTTCAGATGCTCGCGGATGGCTCGGTCATCTTCACCTATGACGGCAGCATCTCGCTGCAGCGCATCGACTCGTGCGGCAAGCGACTCTGGTCGACTGGCGGTGAATTCAACCACGCCGTCACGCTGAATGAAGCCCGAGATGCGGTTTGGACCTTCAGGGGGTTCACGACCATCGCCGAAGTCTCCGTCGACGACGGCAGGGTGATTCGCACTATTCCGGTTGAGGACATCATCGCTGCGAACCCGACGACGGACATTCTCGAGGTCCGTCGCCTGCACGACAACGACCTCAACGTGAACAGCCGCAACACGCAAGGGAAATGGCTGTATGACCCGTTCCACTTGAACGACGTGGAGCCATTGCCGTCAGCCATCGCCGACCGCTTCAAGGATTTCGCCGCCGGAGATCTGCTGATCAGCGCCAGGTCACTGAACCTGCTGTTCGTGATCGATCCGGACACGCTGCGGATCAAGTGGTGGCGCGC
Organism: Thiohalocapsa sp.; assembly: GCF_022340605.1. Classification (GTDB taxonomy): domain Bacteria; phylum Pseudomonadota; class Gammaproteobacteria; order Chromatiales; family Chromatiaceae; genus Thiohalocapsa. Next base: position 16,343 of record NZ_JAJDNQ010000094.1, on the reverse strand, counting down.
CGGGATGACCGAGCGGCAACACGACCCGGACTGGCTACCCACCGGTGAAATCCTGATCTTGAACAACCGCATGAGCCGCGATTACAGCGAGCTCGTCGCCATCGACCCGGCAAACTACAAGCGCCGCGTGCTGTTCGACGGGAGAAAGAACGGTTTCTATACCCGGATTCGCGGCAAGCACGAGCTGTACCCCGACGGCCATCAGGCCATATCCAGCCCGCAGCAGGGCCGCGCCTTCGAGGTCGACCGCGACGGCAACGTAGCGCTGGAAGTGGTCAACCCGAAGCCCGGTAGCGACACTCAAAACTACGTGATCTCTGAAATGCAATGGTTTCCTCTCAACGCCCTAGACGTGGAGAATTGGCAATGTCCGCCCGCAACTTGATCCTCGCCCTGCTCCCGCTCGGGCTGCTGACGACAGCCCCGGCACAAGCATACATCGGGCCAGGCGCAGGCGCCGGCACCATCGCCGTGGTGCTCGGCATCCTCGCATCCGTGGTGATGGCGTTCTTCGCGGTCCTCTGGTATCCGGTCAAGCGCGTGTTCAAGAAGCGCAGGTCCGCCCGCGCGGCGGCGGTCGCCCAAACCGATGCGCAGAGTCGCGACAACGGCGTAGGCGGCGGGTCCAAAGCGTCGTGAACTGGCTGCTGGGCAGCGTGCTCTGTGTCTGCCTGGTGGAGTTGATCGCGCGACTGCCATTCCAGGGCGCAATCCATGGACTCCTTGCCGCCAGCGACAAGGCGCTGCATACCGTGAGGGCGCGCGCGATCTCGGACCATTGGAAAGAGAAGGCCATGGCCGCTTATGCGCGCAGCGCCTTCCTGTCGACGCTCAAGCTCGCCCTGCTGTTGCTGGCGGTGGCGGCCGTCGTCGCGGTGCTGACCGTGCTGTTCGAGCTCGGCTTCAGCGGGTTTCAAAGCTTCCTGCTTAGCTGGCAGGGCATCGCGTTCACCTTGGTGTTCGCGAGTCTGTACGTCGCCGCCAGAAGGGCATTGATTCGTGGCCGACTATAGTGCGCTCGATCGGCTGCTGCATCGGCTGGCACTGCAAGTGCGGCCGATCGCCGAGGCCAGCTTCGATCTGGATCAGCAGGGGCTGAAGAGCGTCCCCGAGCAGACCGCACATCAAGGCCACGTCTTCATCTCGGGTCTCGCGCGTGCCGGCACCACTATTCTGATGCGACGCTTCCACGCGACCGGCGACTTTTGCTCCCTGACCTACCGGCACATGCCGTTCGTGCTCGCGCCACGCTTGTGGGGCAAGCTCTCGGCGGGCATGAAGCGTGACGTCACGGCACATGAGCGCGCGCACGGCGACGGTATTCGCGTCGATGCAGACAGCCCGGAGAGCCTCGACGAGGTGTTCTGGCGCGTGCTGGACGGCGAGGGCTACATCGCCAAGACCCATCTGGCACCGCACACGCCAGACGATGAGACGGCGCAGAAGTTTATCGCCTACGTCGCGGCAATCCTGAGCACGACAGATCGACCTGACGCACGTTATCTGTCGAAGAACAACAACAACATTTTGCGACTCACGACCATACGGCGCCTGTTCCCGCGGGCGCTGATCCTGCTGCCGTTCCGGGAGCCGTTGACCCACGCGACCTCGCTGTGGCGCCAGCACGCGCACTTCAGCGAGGTGCAACGGCAGGACGCCTTCGTCCGCGCCTACATGACTTGGCTCGCGCACCACGAGTTCGGCGGGGACCACCGGCCATTCCGCTTCGATGCCGCCGGTGCGGCGCGACTCGCGCGCTTCGACCCCCGCAAGATGGACTACTGGCTGGAGCTTTGGCGACAGAGCTACCTTTGGCTGGAGCGCACGGCGCCGCCGGACGCCGTATTCGTCTGCTACGAGGATCTGTGCGGCCGGGCAGAGACGCTGGACCGGCTGCTGGACATGGCCGACGTCACGGACGCCAGCGCCAACGCCGAGCCGTTACGCTTGAGTCGCGTCACCGCGGAGCAGCCGACGGACCCGGCGCTGGCCGAGGAGACGTCCCAACTCTACGACCGGTTGCGCCAAAGGTCGCGCGCCGCATTGGAGAGCCAACCCGCTTGAGCGACCTTGTCACGGGGCTCTGTCCCGGCAGCGGCCCCCGCGGGCTGACCCAAGCCGAGCCTATGGGAATCGACGCTCGGCATCAGCAAGCGCCGCTTCAACCTGGAAAGAACAGTTGACCGCTTCCAATGGCATCGAAATGCCCGCGGTTAGTTGGATGTCCGCTCGAAGATGCACGTCACCTGCCGGGTGAGCGCCGCCACGGCCGCCCTTTCTAGGTTCAAGGCTGGGTAAACAACCCCCGCACGGCCGCCGGGATGCGCCCCTTGGGCGTCAGACGCTTGTCCGTACCGATCTCGTAGAGCCCGAACCATTCCTCCGGGTCATTCTCCTCATGGCGGGTGCTGTCGTCGGGGGTCTCGCCGCTCTTCCACCACTCGTCGTGCAACTCGAAGAACACGAGCCCGGCGATCTTCTCCTTGTCCTTCGCCGTGCGCACATCCCGCCACACCGACCGAAATACCGCTGGTACGCCGGAAACCCCGTGGCCGCCCCAGCCCGGCACCCAGGGCTTCGGTGTGATGGGCGACGTGGACAGGCCCACCTGGGTGATGAGCACCGGCTTCGTGGCCCGCGCGAGGAGCTCGTCCAGATAGCCCTGATAGGTCGTTCCGGTGACCGAACCGGGCGGTGACGTAACCACCCCGCGGGCATAGGTGTAGATGTTCAGGCAGAACAGGTCACCCATGTCAGGCAACAGGACGTCGTCCGCGGCCACCTCCAGGTCGGGGCGGTCGGCGACCGGACCGATGTGCGTCCAGCTGGTGTGGCAATAGAGATGGCGCTGGCCGTATCGCGTCAGCTCGTAGTCCATGGCCGCATCGATCAGCCGGGCCAGGGCGACCTCCGTCGGGGTGCGGCCCTTCACCTGGACGTGCTTGCCCAGATAGTCGTGCACATCCGAATGCCGAGCGTTCGTAGCGGTCACTGATTGGGCCGACAGCTCATCGCCCACCGAGAACAGCACCAGGCGGTCGGGGCGCCCGACGGCATAGGTGTGATCGATCACCGCCTTGATCTGTGCCAGCGTGCTCGCCTGGAAGCCCTGGTCCAGAAAGTCCTCCGCATTGCCTTTGACCCAGATGTCCTGGCCGTAGGCGAGATCCGTCTTGTCCAGCGCCGCGAAGAAGCCGGCCGGCATAAGCAGCGGAAACACGTGCAGATAATTGACGCCCAACTCCGCAATGTGTGCGAAGTGCTCCGAATAGCGGTCATCGTCGCCTGGAGATGCACCGTTCAGCGGCGTCTCTCCGGGGACGTAGGGCGAGTAGCCGACCCCACGGAAGAAGACCTTCGTACCGCTAGACTGGTCCACGACAGACGTGCCGCGAACGACGAAGCGCTTGGGCTCAGGGGTCGATGCCGAGATTTGCGTGCTCTTGCCGCTGCTTTCCGCGGCGCTGTCGGCCATGGCGCCGCCGGCTGCCGCGACGAAGACAGCGGCAAGGGAAAGCCGCCGAATCAAACGAGTCGGATGCGAGAGCGCGCAAGCGTTGATCATCGATTGACCTGTTTCGTGTGCCGAGCCGTTCGCTCTTTGGACGAGCCGCCCCGCTGGCTGAGGGAGCGCGGTTCCTTATGCGATGAATCCCGCCGCGAGGCGCGGCGCAACATCCGCACAGAGCAAACAACAGGCTCACACGAACAGGCGTGGCCGCGAGATCGGGCGGCTCACTCGCGACCGGATCAGGGATTGACCTCAATCCTTCGTCCCGAGACCGGCAACACGCCTTGCGTCGGCGCTAGGCGAGGTGGTCTGCCCGGTCGATCCGCTCCCAGGGCACGTCGAGGTCGGTGCGGCCCATGTGGCCGTAGGTGGCGAGACGGCGGTAGAAGCCCAGCGGCTGCTCGGCGGGAAGATTTCTGAGGCGCAGGTCACGGACGATGGCGCCGATGCGAAAGTCGAAGGTCTGGCGCAGCCGGTCGGCGATCCCGGCGTCATCGATGGTGCCGGTGCCGAAGGTGCGCACCCGCAGACTCACTGGCCCGGCAGAGCCGATACTGTAGCTGAGCTGCACCTCGCACTCGGCGGCAAGGCCGGCGGCGACGGCGTTCTTGGCGGCGTAGCGGGCGGCGTAGGCACCGACCCGGTCGATGCGCATCGGGTCCTTGCCGCTCAGTGCGGCGCCACTGTGGCGGGCGTACTCGCCGTAGGTGTCGATGCCGGTCTTGCGGCCGGTGAGACCGGAATGCACCGCCGGGCCGCCGCCGATGACAGGGCCTGCCGGGTTGATGAAGTAGTGGGTGTCGCCGTCCGGGGCCACCGGCTGCTCGGCCAGCACCGGCGTGATGACGCCGTGGATCAGGTCCGACTGGAGCCGGTCCGCGCCCGGGCCGCCCCGCTCGTGCTGACTGGTCTCCAGGGCGACGCTATGGATGCGCAGCGGCCGGCCGCCGCGGTACTCGACGCCCACCTGCACCTTGGCGTCCGGCAGCAGATAGGGCAGTTCCGTATGCAGATCGGGCTCATCGAGTCGCCGCACCAGGGTGTGGGCGATGCTGATGGGCAGCGGCATCAGCGCCTCGGTCTGGTCGCAGGCATAGCCGAATACGGTGACCTGGTCCCGGGCGGTGATGCGCGCGAGGCCAGCGTCGTCCAGCGCGTCGAGGTCCAGCTCACGATAGTGCCGCTCGGTATGGTCCATGAAGCTGGTCATGATGGTGCAGGCGTCGGCGTCGAACACCTCCCGCGGATAGCCGATGCCGCGGATCACCGCGCGCGCTACGTCCGGGATGGCCAGCCCACCCTTGTAGGCATAGTGCGCCGAGATGAAGAGCACGCCGCTCGCCACCGCGCACTCGGCGATGATGCCGGCGTTCGGGTCCTGACTCAGAAAGTGATCGACGATGGCATCGCTCACCTGATCACAGAGCTTATCGGGATGGCCGGTGGTGACGGACTCGGATGTGAAGATGAAGTCGTCGCTCATGGCCGCGCTCCGGGCGTGAATTGTCTGAAAATCTGCCGATACTGCTTTCCGCGGGCCATTGGCCTGCGAGGATGTGAACAAAAGCCCGTTCCCACTGCCTGTCCCGCAACTGTCGCAGGTCGGGCCGACGCAGGAGCCCCGAAAACCAGCAGGTTACATCGAGCACCGTGTCGGGCTTCGTTCCTCAGCCCAACCTGCCCGCCGCACTCCGCACTCCGCACTCCGCACTCCGCACTCCGCACTCCGCACTCCGCACTCCGCACTCCGCACTCCGCACTCCGCACTCCGCACTCCGCACTCCGCACTCCGAGACATCATCATCCTCCCTCCGGCTCCACCTCCAATGCCAGCGCATGCTCCGGCCCCCGGTACGCAGGCTTGGTCGCCTCGTTGACGAGCAACGGCAGCAGCACGCCGGCGCCGATGGCGGCGAGGTCCATCCAGCCCAGCGCCACGGTGCCGAGCAGCCGCCGCGCGCCCGGGACGACGCTCACCACCACTTGCAGCGCCGCCATACCGAGCACGGCGCGGGTCAGGTGCTTGTTGGGCGTGAGCTTCTCGCCGCCGAAGACGTTGCGGAACCGGCTGCGGGAGCTGAGCGCATGGGCCAGCTCGTTCAGCACCAGGGTGTTGAAGGCGAGCGTGCTGGGGCCGGTTCCCAGGCCATACTTGCGCAGGCCGTAGAGGAAGGCGCCCATGGTGCCGAGGCCGATGGCGCCGGACTCGAAGGCCATGCGCTTGAAGTCCGCGCGGGTGATGATGGGCTCCTCCGGGTCCCGCGGCGGGCGATCGAGGATGTCCGGCTCCGCGGGCTCCATGGACAGCGCCAGACCCGGGAAGATGTCCGTCACCAGATTGATCCACAGGAGCTGCATCGGGTTCATGGTCTCGCCCCAGCCGAGCACGACGCCGGCCAGCATCACCTCGATCTCGGTGAGATTGGTGGACACCATGAAGTGGATCATCTTGCGGATGTTGTTGTAGATGGTCCGTCCCTGCGCCACGGCGATGGTCATGGTGTGCAGGTTGTCGTCCTCCAGCACGACGTCCGAGACCTCGCGGGCGACGTTGGTGCCGCTCTCGCCCATGGCCACACCGATGTCGGCAGCCTTGAGCGCCGGACCGTCGTTGATGCCGTCGCCGGTCATGGCCACCACCATGCCCGCCTCCTGCAGGGCACGGACGATCTTGAGCTTGTGCGCCGGGCTCACCCGCGCGAACACGTGCACGTTGCGCACCAGGCCCGCCAGAAGGTCGGCGTCCATGTCCTCCAGCTTGGCGGACTCCAGCACCTGCAGCGGCTTGTCGCCGGACAGGCCCAGCTCCTTGCCGATGGCGTAGGCCGTCGCGCTCTGGTCACCGGTGATCATGATGGTCTCGATGCCGGCAGCGTGATACTCGGCGATGAGCTGGTCCATGCCGGGGCGCATCGGGTCCGCCATGCCGGCGAGGCCCAGCCAGCAGAGCCCGGCGGTCCTGGCGGGCATCGTGCCGTCGTCCAACTCCCGGTAGGCGGCGCCGAGCACGCGCAGGGCCTGGCCCGCCATGCGCTGGTTCTCGTTGACGATCTCGGCGCGCAGGGTGTCGTCGAGCGGCACCTCGCGGCCGTCGCGCAGCATGCTGTCGCACAGGCCCAGCACCTCCTCCGGGCTGCCCTTCACCGCCAGCAGGTGCTTGCCATCCTTGTACGGGTGCAGGCTCGACATGTAGGGCCGGCCCTCGGCGCGGTAGCGGGTCTTGAGCCGCGGGCGCTCGGCACGCAGCGCCGGCACGTCGATGCCCGCCTCCACCGCCAACTCCACCAGCGCATTCTCCGTGGGCGAGCCGTCGAACTGCCACTTGCCGGGCACGCCCTTGACCTCGGCTTCGCTGCAGAGCGAGACCACTTGCATAAGCCGCACCAGCTCGTCGCGTGTCAGCGGGTCCACGAAGCGGCCGTCGGCGTCGGTGACCTTGTGGGCGGCCACCTTGAGCCGTATGCCGCCGCTGTAGAGTGCCACCACGGCCATGCGGTTCATGGTGAGCGTGCCGGTTTTGTCCATGCAGAACACCTGCACCGAGCCCAGCGTCTCCACCGCGTCGAGATGCCGCACCGCGACGTTGCGCCGGCGCATGTCGTTGATGCCCATGGCGAGCGTCGTCGTCGCCACCGCCGGCAGGCCTTCCGGCACCGCGGCGACGGCCAGCGACACGGACGCCTTCAGCATCTCCAGCCAGGCGAGGCCGCGGAGCACGCCGACGCCGAAGACGCCCGCGCAGACCCCGCCGGAGAGCAGCGCCAACTGCGTGCCCATGCGCCCGAGCTGCTTCTGCATGGGCGTCTCCGGCGACTCGGCCTCGCCCACCATGGTCTGGATCTGGCCGAGCTCCGTCGCCGCCGCCGTGGCCACCACCAGCCCGCGGCCATTCCCACCGGTCACATGCGTGCCCATGTAGGCCATGTTGCGGCGGTCGCCCAGCGGCGTGTCGGGCTTGGCCTGGTACTCATGATTCTTGCTCACCGGCATGCTCTCGCCGGTGAGCGCGGACTCGTCCACGCTGAGGCGATGGCAGCGCAACAGGCGCACGTCGGCGGCGACGTAATCCCCCGGCGCCAGCAGCAGCACGTCCCCGGGCACGATCTGCTCCACCGGCACGGCCACCGCCTCGCCGGCGCGCAGCGCCTTCACGGCGCGCACGCCGGTCTGGGTCAGGGACTCGATGGTGCGCTCCGCCTGGCGCTCGGTGACGAAGCCGATGGCGCCGTTGATCATCACCACGCCCAGGATCACCGCCGCATCCAGCAACCCGCCGGTGGCCACCGCGACCCCGGCGGACACGCCCAACAGCGCCACCGGCAGGCTGTTGAACTGGCCGAGGAAGATGGCGATGTCGGAGCGCTTCTCGGCGGCCGTCAGCGCGTTCTCGCCAAAGCGGCGCAGGCGCTCGCCGACCGCCTCTGGCGTGAGTCCGGTCTCCGCCGAGCTGGCCAGCACCCGCTCCACGTCGGCGAATGCCATCGCGAACCAGGCACGAATGGGCTGCGGCTCCACCTGGCGCGTCTGCACCGCCGGCGCCCCGCCGGGCAGCACGCCTGATAGCACGCAGGCCGCCCGTCGCGGGAAGGTCGGCGCCAGCAATCGGCCGAGGCCGCGCAACAGCGCCGCAACGGATGCCAGCGCGCGGCTGCGGGGGTAACCGCGCAGCGCCGGCCGCCGTCGACGCATCGGCCGATCGCCCAGCACGTCCTCCACCAGCGCCAGCAACCGCGGCAGCGTCATGGGCGCAGAGAAGCACACCAGGAGCCGCCCCGTCGCGGTGCTGGCCGAGACCCGGTCGATCTCGCCGATCGCCGCCAGGGACCCTTCCAGCCGCCGCTTCAGCGCCGGCATCCGGTACAGCCCGCGCACTTCCAGCCGCACGCGATCGCGGCAGCGCGTGTGCACCGGCAGCACGCGGGCGGTGGCGGTCAGCGGCTGGGCTGAGTCGGCCATGAGCTCCTCGTCGATGGTGCAGCGCCCCGTGCGCCAGACTCGGCAGCGACGGGAGACTGGTAGGCATCTCCAGCGCAGACGACGTCAACTGCGCCGTTCTTGTGGAGAAATCGTGACGACGACGGCGCGGCTGTCATGAAATGTGCCGCCCGGCTCGGTCAGTAGTCGCCGGTCGCGCGCAGCCAGCCGCACACCAGCGGACGGGCCACGGCGCGCAGCAGGCCGTAGCGGCGCGCGAGGGAGCCCTGGACCGCCCGGGTCTCGGCTCCGGCGCGGAGCGTTGCCGCCGGCGCGCTCGGCGCGGCCCGCCACACACCCGATCGCGGCCGCTCTCGCTGCGGTGGAGCCGGACGAGCCGGGGCACGACGCTTCCTCCCGCGCGCGGTGCGGGAAGCCGCGAGCATGGCCGGCCCCGGCGCCATCAGCCCGGGCATCACGGCGGACCGCAGTGGGGCGCCGAGAATCGGCCAGAGCGCCAGCGCCGGCACTGCCGCGGAGGCGAGGTAGGTGAGCGAGCAGGCGAGCAGGATGCGCCGCGCGTCGCGCAGCTGCGTATCGGACAAGCAACTGTCCCGCAGCAACGGCAGCGCGCGGGTGAGGCTCGCATCCAGCTCTGACGGCAGCGCAGCGAGCTGCGCCACGAGGCCGGTGCCGAGCATGGCCACGGCCGCCAGACTCAGCACCCGCGGCGGCGCCGGCGTCTGCGACGCGATGGCCGCCGCCGGCACCGCCACCAGCAGCACGGTGCCGACGCCGGTGGTCACCTGCGCCACCCGCGCCAGCCAGTGATGCACACGGAAGGTCCAGTCGCCGGAGGCATCCTGCAACGCGTGGCCCACCTCGTGGGCGGCGGCGGTGGCCGCGCTCAGGCTGCTGCGGTGGAAGTGCGCCCGGTTCAGGCGCACCGCCTTGGCGCGCGGGTCGTAGTGGTCACCCAAGTCCGTGACCTCGACCGGCACCAGGGTCAGGCCGTGGCGGTCCAGCAGGCGCCGGGCCAGCTCGTCGGCGGGCAGAAAGGCGTCGTCTTCCACGTCGAACCGGCGCAGTTGCGCCTTCGCCCACCAGCGCGGGGCGACCACGGCCCCCAGCACCGGCACGACGATCACGAGCGGATGCATGCGTCTGCTCCCGGGATGCTCGGCATGGGCGCAAGCATAGAGGCCGGCTGCGGCCTTGACCACTGGCACCCTCCCGGGCGGCAGCGTCTGTTACGCTTGCCCCACCACTCCGTGGAAGGCTGCCCGAGGCGCGCAAGTGGCAACGAAAAAGGCCGTTGAGCTATTGAAAGCAGGCGACATCGACGCCTTCAACCAGTGGGTCAAGGAGCGCCGCAAGAAGGGCAAGGGCGGCGTCGACCTCGACGACAAGGACCTGAGCGGCCTCGCACTGAGCGGCGCGGACCTGCACGATGCGCACCTCAACGGCGCCAACCTGCGCAATTCCGACCTGCGCGGCGCCAACCTCCACGGCGCCCGGCTGCGGCAGGCCGACCTGCGCGGCAGCGACCTGCGCGACGCGGACCTCAGCGATGCCGACCTGCGCAAGGCCAAGCTCAAGGGCGCGGACCTGACCAATGCCAAACTCAAGGGCGCGCGAGGGCTGAACTAGCGCGGGCTACCCGACGTCCGCGTCGGGCTTCGCGACCGCTCAGCCCGATCTACCGCGGTGCCTCTTCGACCGCCGGCGCCTCAGCCGCCGTGCCCCACCAGCGTGAAGCCGGCCCAGGCCTTCGGGTGTGAAAGCACGCCCTCTTGGATGAGCTCCATCTGACTCTCGCGCAGCGCCTCGGCCGCCGTCACGCCCGGCGTCGAGAGCTTGCGGAATGAGCGCACCAGGAGCTGGGTTGTGGCGACCGACGGCACCTCCCAATGGCTCACCAGCAGGTTGCGTGCGCCGGCAAAGAAGAAGGTACGCGCCAGGCCGGACAAGGCCTCGCCGCTGGCGCCACCGCCGCCCGTATCGCAGGCGGACAGCACCACCAGGTTCGCATCCATCTTCAGGTCCGCCGCCACCTCACTCGCCTGCAGCAGGCCGTCGGCGGCCGGCCCCTTGCCCCGCACCGGCGTGGTAACCAGCGCGGCGTCCGACAGGCAGTCGAGCTTGCTGGGCAGCAGGCCGTGCGTCGCGAAGGAGACGATGCGATAGCGGTCGAGCGGGGCCCGTTTCACCGCGGGCTCGGTGAAGGCGCGCCCCAGCACCACGCTGCCGCGCCCCGCCCCCAACGCCTTGGCGCTCTCCTCGATCTCGTAGGCGGTGTCGGGCAAGGGGGCGAAGTGGGCGATGAGCCCGGCCTCCTGCCGGCACTCCGCCGAGCGCGGCATGTCCGCGCCCTGCAGCACCGCCGCGGCGTTGCCGCCCGGAATCGGATCGCCGAATCCGAGGAAGGGATAGGGCGCCCGGGACGGCTTGGTCTCGCGCAGGCTCACGAACGACTGCACCGCCGGCGCCAGCGTGAGTGCGTGGCGGGCGACCATGAAGGTCACGCCGGAGTAGTCGAATTCAGACACCGGTCCCGGCTCGACGACGAGCATGCCGAACGGCAGGCTCAGCAGGTCGCCGGAGGGGATGGTCACCAAGTCCCGCATGTTGCCCGAGTCGAGCTGCTTCAGCACCGGGCCATACAGCTCGAGATAGAGCTTGTGCGCCTTGTCCACCGGGTACGGCGGAATCTCCGGGTCTTCCACCGCGAAGCGCAGGGCGCTGACCGCGTCGTGCACATCGGCGCGACTGAGCTCGACCGGGTAGACCTGAATGTCGTCCGGACCGAGCAGAAAGCCAACGCTGCCCTCGTTGCCGATCAGGAACTGCGACAGCCCTTCGCCGGCATGCAGGCTGCGCTGCACCTGCTCCGCCGGCACCGGCTCGAACAACACCAACTGGTTGTACTGCGGCGAGGCGGTCTGGACCTGGAGCTCCAGGTCGCGCAGGTCCGCGTTGACCTGCTCCCAACGCTGCCGCAGCGCCTCCGCGCCGGGGGCATTGGCGGCGCCGGCCACGTCGAGCTGCTCGCTGATGCGCTCGCGCTCGCGCTGTGCGTCCTGGATCTGTCGAATGAGCTTGCTCACGTCCTGATCGCCGGACTCCAGCCGGGCAGTCACCTGCGCGATCTGCTGGTTCACGGTGGCGCTGCTGACGAGCTGCGCGGCCTCGAACAGCTCCTTCGCCAACGCCTTGCCGCCACGCTTGGCGCCGATGCGGAAGTACGGCATCGCTTCATCCAGATCGACGCTGCCGCCCTGCTCGGCGAAGATGGCGAAGCCCTCGCGGAATGCCTTCAGCGCCTGGCTGTCCTTGCCCTGGCGGGCATCGATGCGCCCGAGCGCGAGCCAGGCGAGCCCGCCGCTGCGGGTGCGGCTCACCAGGCTCCGGTCGGTATTGACGGCGGCGCGCAAGAGCCGCTCCGCCTTGCCCAATTGGCCGCGCTGCTCGGCGATCTCCGCGCCCAGCACATCCAACTGCACCGCCCAGCTCCGCGGTGCCTGGGGGTTGACGGCGTAGAGCTGGCGGGCCGAGCGGAGCTTGGTCTCGGCGGCATCGACGCGCCCCTGGTTGAGCAGGGTCCGGGTCTCCACCATGCTGCTCTTGACCGAGTTGGCCCAGGCGTTGGCATCGTCGCTGCGCACCAGGTCGGCGCCGGTGGTGGCCATCAGCAGCCCCGAGGCCGCGGTGAACTCGTGCCCAGCGGTGAGATCGTATTCGCCGGTGCCGCCGCCGTAGCCCTGCACCTGGAACAGCTCGGTGGCCTGCTCGGCGAGCGCCGCCGCCTCGCGGTTGTGCCGCTGATTGGCCAGGTGCATGGAGCGGTAGCCGAGCAGGCGCGCCTGGTCGAGCCCCACGTTGTCGGAGTTGGACAGCGCCGCCTCGGCCTGGTCGAACATCGCGTCCGCGGCGGCGAACTTGCGCTGGTTACTGAGCTCCAGCGCGATGTGCATGGACAGAAAGGCCACCTGCCCCGGGCGATCGCGCTCGGCAACCTCCAGCGCGCGCCGGTACTGCTGTTCGGCCAGCGCGTACTCGCCGCGGCGGTTGTGGTAGCGGGCGAGGCGGCGCAGGTCGTTGTACTGGGTGAGGTCGCCGATGTCGAAGTCCGCCCCGGCCAGCCGGCTCTGCAGCCGGCGCAGCTCCTCGGACTCGCTGCCGCCGAGCTCGTTCGCCGAACGGCGCCCGCTCAGTGCCCCGATGGCCTGCTCCATGGGGCCGAAGGCACCGGGGATGCTGTCAGCGAGATACACGCTATCGCCGATCTGCACCGCCAGCGTCTGAAAAGCCCACCCGCCTTTGATCAGGTTGCAGTCCATCGCGAGTGCGGAGACGCCGCCCAGCACCGAGGTGTCGGTGGGCGCATCACAGTTGAGGAACTGCTCCAGACGGGTGCGCCACCAGCCGCCGCGCACCAGGGTCTCGGGCGATCCGGCGCTGGCCTTGGTGACAAACAAAGACCCGCTCGGCTGCTCCCAGCGGCCGCATTGCAGGTTGTAGTACCTGGCCCCCGCCTCGGCGATCTTTTCCGGGGCGACGCGCCCAACCAGGGTGCAGGCATCGCCCGCGTGGTTCTCGCCCACGTCGAGCACCACGTCGGTCACATCCTCGCCCACCGGCGTCGCCGTGCAGGCCACCAGCGCCACCGCGACCACCGCTGCCGCGGCACCGCCCGCCGCCAGCCGCCAGTCGGCACGTGCCACTACTTGCCCAGGCTGAGCTCCGCGACCGCCCGAATGGCGGTTCCAGATCGACCCGTCAGTCATTGTCGCGCTCCGCTCCTCAGTCTGTTGCGTCCACGTCGTTGGTGTTTTGTGCCGGCCCCCAGAGCGACTCGTTCGCGTCGCTCAGGAACAGGATGTCCTCCTCGTCGTCGCCGTAGTCCGGGATGGCATAGGCCTCCGCCATCGAGTCGCTGAAGTAGCGGGACAGGCTCAGGGTGGAGTCCACGGCGGTGGCCAGCTCGTCCACCTGGCTCTGGATCAGGACGTTGCCGAGGTCATAGGTGGACACCACACGGCGTCCGGCATCCAGCGTGATGGTGCCGCTGTCGGTGCTGATGATGGCGTCGACGAAGATGTCGCTGTTCAGGCCTTCGGTCACCAGCAGGATGTCGCCGATGCCGATGACGCGGACCGCCTCGTTGACGTCGAGCCGGCCATAGTCCTCCGGCGAGCCGTCGCCCAGGGTGCGGATCTCGATATCGCCGTCATTGGCGGTGATGCCCGCCAGTAGTGACGGCCCCGTGGTGAGCCCGATTTCCAGGTTGTCCTGCACGCCATCGATCTGGTCGATGTAGACGCCGCCACCGTCGGCCAGGGCGGCGAGGAGGGCGACGTCCGTGAGAATCGGCGCATCCTGCTCGCCGATGGCACCGCCGGCGCGCAGCACCAGGCTGCCGGCATCGTTCACCGACGCGCTGATCACGCCGGGGCCGATGGAGCGGATGTTGCTGCCGGCATCCAGCTCGATGTTGCCATTGTCGGTGCCGATATCGGCCAGGATGAGCAGCTCGCGGCCGGCCGCGAGCAGGATGTCGCTGCCCTCGGCGGTGACCGGCGCGCCAATGGTCATGGTGCCGCCGGCGCTGCCGTAGATGTCGCCGTTGCCGGTGTGCACGCCCCGGTCGAAGCCGAAGGTGACGGCATCGCGCTCGTCGAGGTAGATGTTCCCGCTGCCGGTCACCGCGTCGATGCGGCTCACCGCCGTGTCGATGTCCCCCGAGCCAGGCGCGCCGATGCCGTCGGCGGCGAGCAGCGTCAGGTCATCGCCGATGAAGTTCTCGTTGCCCCAGCCGTCGGCGGCGCTGCTGTCGAAGATGGCGCCGCCCGTGCTGGTGGCGGCGATGTCGGTACCGGCCTGCACCCGTCCCACGACGATGTCACCGGCCGCGGCCAGTTGCACATCCTCGCCGGCGGTATAGCGCGTGCCACCATCCATGCTCAGCGCGCCCCTGCCGGCGTTCGCGGCGATGGCGCCGCCCGCCGTCACGTCGCCGTCGGCACCGTGGGTGATGCCCCTGACGGCCGTCAGGGTGGCGTTGCCGCCGGCGCTGACGACCGCGTTGACGCTCTGCCTGCCACCGCTTGCGAGGCTGACGTCGCCGCCGGCCGTCAGGGCGGCGTTGACGGTCTGGTCCCAGGCGCTCGTCAGGACGGCGTCATTGCCCGCGCTGACGACGGCATCGACGGTCTGCGTGCCGCCGCTGTCGAGAGTGATGTCGCCGGTGCCGGTGGTGATGACCGCGCGGGCGACCGTGAGCACACCGCCGGTCGTGACCTCGATGTCTTGGCCGGCTCGACCGGTGGTAATAGCCGCGGCGTCGCCGAGCTGCAGCGCGTCGGTCTCGGCAATGTAGATGCCCCCCGCACCGGTGGTGCGGGCATCCAGAGTGGTGGCGGCGGTATCGATCTCGCCCGCCCCGATGCCGGTACCGATACCGGTCTTCGCGGCAAGGGAGACGTACTCACCGGCCAGGTTTTCACTGCCGGCGCCTTCGCCGGCCGTGCTGTCGGTGATGGCGCCGGCACTGCTGGTGACATCGATGTCAGTGCCGGCGATGACGCGCCCAAGGGCGATGTTCCCCGTCGCCGTCAGGCTTGCGGCGGTGCCGGCATCGTAGCGGGTGCCGTCGGCCAGGATCAGCGCACCGCTGCCGGCGTCAACGCTGATGGCATTGCCGGCGGTCACGTCGCCGGCCGCGGTGTGGGTAATCCCGGTGCCAGCGGCGAGGGTGGCATTGCGGCCGGCCCGAACGTCGGCGTCGATGCGCTGGCTGAGCCAGCTCGTGAGGTCCGCGTCGCCCCCGGCCGTCACATCGGCGTTGACGATCTGAACGCCGCCACTGCTCAAGATGGCATCGTTGCCCGCGCTGACGGCGAGATTGAAGATCTGCGAACCGCCGCTGTCGAGCACGATGTCACCGGTGCCGATGGTGGTGACCGCCCGGGCGACCGTAAGCGCGCCGCCGGTGGTGACCTCGATGTCCTGATCCCCTTGACCCGTTGCAATGACCGCGCCGTTGCCGAGCTGAAGGTCGTCGGTCTCGGCGATGTAGATGCTTCCCGCGCCGGTGGTGCTCGCGTCGAGGCTGGTGGCGGCCGTGTCGATGTCGCCCGCCGCGGTGCCGGTGCCGATGCCGGTCCTCGCAGTGACGGTGATGTGATCGCCGGCGAGGTTTTCGTTACCGCTGCCCTCGGCGGCGCTCGCGTCGCTGATGGCGCCGCCAGTGCTGGTGACGCTGATATCGCCACCGGCCTGCAAGCGGCCCAGCGCGATGTCGCCGCTCGCGCGGAGGCTCGCATCGGTGCCGGCGTCGTAGACGGTGCCATCGGCCATGGTCAGCGCGCCGCTGCCGGCGTCGGCCCTGATGACACTGCCGGCACTGACATTGCCGTCCACGGTGTGGGTGATGCCGCTGGCCGCAGACAGGACCACATCGGCGCCGGCGCCGATGCCGGCGTTGATGCGCTGGCTGCCACCACTGGTGAGGATGGCTTCCTCACCGGCCGTGACGGCGGCGTTGATGGTCTGATCGCCACCGCTCAGGCTGGCGTTGCCACCGGCGCTGACGGCCGCATTCACGATCTGCGCGCCGACGCTGGTGAGCGTGATGCTGCCGCTGCCGGTGGTGATGACGCTTTTTGCGACGGTCAGCACGCCGCCGGTGGTGACTTGGATGTCTTGGTCGGCGCCGGCGCTGACGGAGGCGCTATTGCCGAGCGTGAGCGCATCGGACTCGGCGATGTAGATGCCACCCGCGCCGCTGGTGCTGGCGTCCAAGCTGGTGGCGGCGGTGTCGATGTCGTCGTCCGCGGTGGCGTCGCTGCCGATGCCGGTCTTCGCGGCCAGGGTGATGTGAGCGCCGGCGAGGTTCTCGTTGCCGCTGCCCTCGCCC
>NZ_JAJDNQ010000091.1 GCF_022340605.1 Thiohalocapsa sp. | reverse complement strand
CGGGCCAGCTCGGTTTGGGCGTCGGTGATCCTCTGCTCCGCCTCGGCGAGGCGCTGGCGGTGCTCGGCGTCGAGCTTCGCGCAGTCGGCCTGCTCCTGCTTGAGCGCCGCCGCGGCGCTGGACGCGGCCTGCTCGGCGGCGTCGCGGGCCTCGGTGGCTGCCTGTAGCTCGGACTCGAGCCGCGACACCTCGGCGGTCTGCGCCGCGCCGCCATTGTCGGCGGCGGCCGCGGCGGTCTTGTTGGCCTCGGCCAGCGCCGCGTCGCGCTCGGCGAGCCCCTGCTTGAGCGTGGCGATCTCGTCCTTGAGCTTGGCGATGAGCGCCTTGGCGTCTTCCAGCTCGGTCGATGGCGGATCCGCGGGCGCCTTGGCGTTGCCGAGCTGCTCTTCCGCGGCCTGGCGCTCGTGCACCGCGGCGGCGAGCTCGCTTTGCAGCTCGGCGATGAGGGACTGGCTCTTCTCCAACTCCGCCTTCCATTGCGTGGGCTCGCCGGCCGCGGCCTTGGCGGCGGCGTCGGCGCGCTGGGCGAGGGCTTTGCGCTGCGCGGTGAGATCCACCAGCTTGTTCTTCAGGTCGAGGATCGCCGCCTCTTCCTTGTCCGCCAGGACTTGCAGGCGGTCTTGGCGCTTGGCGCCGCGTTCGAGCTTGTCGCGCAGCGCCGCCTCCAACTGGTTGGCGCTGTTGAGCTCGAAGTTGAGGCCGGCAATGGTCTTGTTGTCGGCGCCGAGCTTTGCCTGGAGCTCCTGGTTTTGCTCCGTCACGTCGACCAGACGCTCGTTCAGCTCGGAGACGGATGCCTTGTGCTGTTCCAGCTCCCGCGCGAGCTTGGTCTTGGTATCGCCCAGGTCGGCGAGCTCCTGGGCATGCGCTTCCGCGGCCTGTTGCGCCTGCGTGAGCTGGCCCTGGAGCTCGGTCACGGTCTTATCGTGCTTCTGTTTCAGGGAAGCGACGAGGTCGGCGTGCTCGGCATTCAGCTTATCGAGCTCCGCGGCATGCTCCGACTTGAGCTTTTCCAGCGCCGCGTCATGCTCGGCCTTGAGGTCCGCAATGTCCTGCTCATGCTCGGCCTTGAGCTCTGCGATCTGTTCCTCGGCACTCTTGGCGGCCTTGGTAGACTGGTTCAGCTCGGTATCGACGGCGGCGAGGCGCGCCGATGCCTCGGCCAGGCCCGCCTGCGCAGTGGCGAGCTTCTGCTTCTGGACGTCGTTGTGGTGGCTGTAGATGAAGAGCGCGCCCACCAGCATGGCGAAGACAAGCCAGAAGAGGATCTTCCAAAGGTGCGGATCTGCGTCTGTGCGCGGCGACATGGGCTCTCTCCAGGTGACTGCGGAGTCTCGGCTTGATACTGGCTCTTTTTGCGGCGCGCATTATGCCGCGTCCGCCGAGCCGGAGACAGGCAAAACCCTGAAGTCATTGCGCTGCGCCAGGCCAATCAGCCGAAGCTGTCGTGCACGATGTTGTTGTACCAGCTGTACGCGTACTGAACCTCGCGGGCGAGGGCGAACGCCGGTGCGTCCTGCGGGGTCAGGCCGCCCGCCCCCGCCACCGGGGCGATCTCGGTGCCGTCCGCGCTCAGCCGGTAGACGGCGGCGACGGAGATGCCGTAGTCCTTGCCGATGATGCTGTAGCAGGTGTTGATGTAGGACGGCACGCCCGGCGCCTCGCCGTTGAGCAGCGCGACGATGGCCGCGGCGGCCACCTTGGCCTGGTTGTTGGCGGCGTACGCGGACTTGGGCATCGCCGTGGCGATGGCGGCGTCGCCGATGACATGCACGCCGGGGACCCGGGTCGACTCGAAGGTCTTCTTGTCCACCGGGCACCAGCCGCTGGCGTCTGCCAGCCCGGCGTCCAAGGCGATCTTGCCGGCCGCCTGCGGTGGGATCAGATTGATGACGGCGCCCTTCACCGTGTCGCCGAAGCTGGTCTCGACGGTCATGTCGACGGGGTCGACGCCGACCACGGCCGCGTCCGGCCCCGGCTGCCACTCGATGAGGCTGTTGCCCGTGCCGAAGCCGTAGAGCCGCTCCCAGCCCTGCATGAAGAGGGCCTGCTTGGCGAAGGTTTGGTTGTTGTCGAGGATCAGCACCTTCGAGCGCGGTTTGGCCGCCTTGAGGTACATGGCTATCTGGCTGGCGCGCTCGTAGGGACCCGGCGGGCAGCGGAAGGGCTTCGGCGGCGTGGCGATGATGACCACACCGCCGTCTTGCATGGCTTCCAACTGGCCGCGCAGGAGTCTGGTCTGCGCGCCGGCCTTCCAGGCATGCGGCAGCTGCCGCGCGAGCGCTTCGCTGTAACCGGCGATCTTGTCGTACAGCAGCGAGACTCCCGGCGAGACGACGCAGCGGTCGTAAGGATAGACGCCCGAGGCGGTCTTGACGACCTGCTTGTCCGCGTCGATGCCGGTGGCCGTCTCGTGCACCACCTTGATGCCGCGTGCCGCGAGGCGGTCGTAGCCCTGCTTAATGTCGTCGAGCTGGCGCTCGCCGCTTAGCACCTCGTTGCTCATGTAGCAGGTGTAGTAGTGCCGGTTCGGCTCGATGAGGGTCACGTCGAGGCCGTCATCCGCCAGCTTGAGGTACCTGGCCGCAGTGGCGCCGCCGGTGCCGCCGCCGACCACGACCACTCTCTTACCGCCGCCCAGGACGATCGCGGGCGCGCCGAGGGCACCCGCCGCGGCGATGGCGCCGGTGGTCTTGATGAAGGCGCGTCTGTTCATGGCCACGGGCTGTTCATCCACGGCGCTTGTCTCATTCAGACTCGTTGTCGTTGTCGTTGTCGTTGTCGTTGTCGTTGTCGTTGTCGTTGTCGCGCTCGGCGTCCGCATAAGCCGCGTAAAAGGCATACAGCGCGTTGAGACTCCCCGCGCCCTCGGCGGCCAGCATGTCGTCGAGCTTGCGGCCCATCTTCCGGGGCAGGTGGCGGCGGTGCTCCCGGAAGTCGCTCATGGCGTACTTCAGGTACGGCGTCCACTGGCCCGCGAGGATGTAGTAGTCCTCGTCCTCCACTATCGGCTTGCCGCCTTCCTCGTGGCAGTTTTCGCAGTAGCGCTCGTGCAGCTTCGCGCCCTTTTGCACTAGCGTCTGGTCGGGCGCCTGCGCGGCGGGCTTGTAGGCGATGCCATGCAGGTATTCGCCCATCAGCAGATATTCCCGCTGGGTGTAGCCGCGGGCGACGCGGCCCATGACGGTTGAATAGGTGTCGTCGTGGGCGAAGGCGGTCATGGTGTCCACGAACACCAGCGGGTCCATGGCCGCGATGCTCGGCATGGCGGGGCCTGCGCTGTTGCCGTCGGTGCCGTGGCAGCCGGCGCAGGCGTCGACGAGCATCTTGCCGGTGGCCAGCTCGTCCGCCGCTGGCGCGGCCAGCGCAAACGGCGGGCCCGCGGCGATCATGGCGCCGGCGATGGCCGCTGCCATGGTGGCATTGGCCATGCTTCCTCC
Source organism: Thiohalocapsa sp. (assembly GCF_022340605.1). GTDB lineage: Bacteria > Pseudomonadota > Gammaproteobacteria > Chromatiales > Chromatiaceae > Thiohalocapsa. The sequence continues at coordinate 11,236 of NZ_JAJDNQ010000091.1, read as the reverse complement.
TGCGCGGATGTTCATGCCCACATTTTTATGCCCAGAGTCGCAGCGCGTTGCGCAAGCCGATCCGCACCAGCGCTTCACGTCCCAGCCCGGCGGCACGGGTGTGGGCGAGCAGCCGCTCGATCTGCTGCTCGGCTTGCAGCCAGTCGGTCTCCTCGCCGCCGGGCGCGAACGCGCGCCGCTCGGCGAGATAATACGCGGCCACCGCGATCATCTCCTCACGCTCCGTCGGCGTGGGCTCGAAGGGTTGCGGTGCTGGATCTGGGGGGACGGTCGGGAACTGCGTGCCCATGGTGCATTGAGGGTACTGCCGGTGCTCCGTATCCTGGCAATTATGCCAGCGGCCGCCGAACACGGTGTCCGCACCGGCCCTGCATCGGCCCCTTTGCCGTCACGCGTGGCCGTGAGCCGGGCTGCTGCTGCAAACCGGATGAAGCCTCACGGCATGGCGATGTAAACTGCGCCGTTGCGCGGCGCCGCAGTTGGGCCGCGCGTGCCGTTGCGTCCGGCTGCATTCCGAGGGGCAACCCGGGGGTTGCCCGCCGCCTGTCCCCCGCTGCCTGTCCGAGGATCTTCTTGATGACTGAAACGAAGCCATCCATCGTGGAGCGCCTGCGGCCCTTGCAACACGCGCTGCAAGTGGGGCTGCGCGTCGCCTGGCGCTGGCTGCGCATCGCCGCGGCCAAGACCTGGATCGTATTGAAGCGACTGCCCATCGCCACCTACAGCTTCGTGCGGGCGCTGGCGGATGCCGACTATGCGCACCTGCTGACGGATCTCTATGTCGATGGCGCCAGCACGGTGCATGCACATCGGCCCAGCGCGCCGGCCGCCAAGCCGCCGCCGCTGCCGCAGCCGGCGGCCAAGCTGCAAGAGGCGCCACCCGACTCCGCGCTGGTGCTGCTCGGGCTGCTGCAGAAGGAAGGGCGCTTCGTGGACTTCCTGCAAGAGCAGATAACCGGCTACTCCGACCAGGAGATCGGCGCTGCCGCGCGCGTCGTGCACGATGGCTGCCAGCAGGTGCTGAAGGACTACATCAGCATTGCACCGGTGCGCAGCGAGGCGGAGGGGAGCCGCGTGACGCTGGAGCGGGGCTTCGATGCGTCCGCCGTGCGGCCCATCGGTAACGTGGTCGGCGAGCCGCCCTTCACCGGTGCCCTGGTGCACCGCGGCTGGCGCGCCGCCGAGGTGCGGCTGCCCAAGGTCGCGGGCAGTCGCGACGTGGCCATCCTGGCACCGGCGGAGGTGGAGCTGTGAGCACGCGTTTCGCCATCGGTATCGACCTCGGCACCACGCACTCGGCGCTGTCCTATGTGGAAGTCGCCAAGTGCGAGGGCGAGGAGGTGGAGCAGAAGCTGATGCCCATCCCGCAGCTCGTGGACCCGGGCTCGGTGGAAGAGCGCACCATGCTGCCGTCCTTTCTGTACCTGCCGCACCCGGACGAGCTCCGGCCCGCCGATCTCGGCCTGCCCTGGCCGGCGCCGCCCGGGCAGGTGATCGGCGAGCTGGCCCGCAAGCAGGGCGCCAATACGCCGATCCGGCTGGTCTCCAGCGCCAAGAGCTGGCTCTGCCATCCGGACGTGGACCGTAAGGCGCCGATCCTGCCGCCGGAGGTGCCGGCAGAGATCCCACAGGTGTCGCCGTTCGACGCCAGCGTCGCCTTCCTGACCCACCTGCGCGAGGCCTGGAACGGCCTGCACGGTTTCGACCCGCTGGGCGAGCAGGATGTGACAGTCACCGTGCCGGCCTCCTTCGACCCCGCCGCGCGCGAGCTCACCGCCGAGGCCGCGCGAGCCATCGGCGTCGAGAACCTGGTGCTGCTGGAGGAGCCGCAGGCGGCGCTGTACAGCTGGGTCAATGACAGCAAGGGCAAGTGGCGCCAGGAGGTCAAGGTCGGCGACATCATCCTGGTGGTGGACGTCGGCGGCGGCACCAGCGACTTCTCGCTCATCGCCGTCACCGAGCAGGACGGCGCGCTGGAGCTGACCCGCGTCGCCGTCGGCGAGCACATCCTGCTCGGCGGCGACAACATGGACCTGACCCTGGCGCACCTGGTGAAGCAGAAGCTCAAGGCCCAGGGCGTGGAGCTGGACCGCTGGCAGTTGCAGGCGCTCACCCATGGCTGCCGGATCGCCAAGGAGCGGCTGCTGGCCGATGAGAGCCTGGAGCTCGTGCCGGTGGTGGTGCCGAGCCGCGGCGCCAAGCTCATCGGCGGCAGCATCCGCACCGAGCTGACCCGCGATGAGGTGACGGCCATCCTCATCGACGGCTTCTTCCCGGAAGTGGCGGTTACCGACCACCCGGCGCAGCGGGCGCGTGGTGCCATCACCAAGATGGGCCTGCCTTTCGCGCAGGACCCGGGCGTCACCCGCCACCTGGCCGCCTTCCTCAGCAAGCAGGCCGGCGCCACCGAGGACCTGGAAGGCTTCGTCGAGCATGCCCATTGGGCGACCTTCCTGCACCCCACTGCGGTGCTCTTCAACGGCGGTGTGTTCAACGCCGGCGCGCTGCGCGAGCGGGTGCTCACGGTCATCAACCAATGGCTCGCCGCCGAAGACGCCCCGCCGGCGCGGCTGCTGGAGAGCAATGACCTGGACCTCGCCGTCGCCCGCGGCGCCGCCTTTTTCGCCTACGTGCGCAGGCATGGTGGCGTGCGCATCCGCGGCGGCACGTCGCACTCCTACTACGTCGGCGTCGAGCGGAGCATGCCCGCCATCCCCGGCATGGAGCCCGAGCTGCATGCGCTATGTGTCGTGCCCTTCGGACTGGAGGAGGGCTCGGAGCCCGTGTCGGCGCCGCAGGAGTTTGGCCTCGTCGTGGGCGAGCCGGTGCGCTTTCGGTTCTTCGGCTCCAGCGTGCGCCACGACGACCAAGTCGGCGACCTGCTGGAGGAATGGGCCGAGGACGAGCTCGAAGAGCTGGAAGAGATCCAGACCAACCTGCCCGCCGAAAAGCGCAAGCGCGGCGAGGTGGTGCCGGTGCGCCTCCAGGCATCGGTATCCGAGGTCGGCACCCTGGAGCTGACGGCCATTCCGCTGCTGGGCGACGAGGCGCACTGGCGGGTGTCGTTCAACACGCGCGGGCAGGCGGGGGAGTAGCGCCCGTATTGGCGCGGACGGAATCGGTTCCAGCACGAGAAACTGCTCGGTTCCAGCACGAGAAACTGCACTGATGACCTTCCAGCTCTGTTACACCAGCACCGCCATCACCGAGATGCAGCGGCAGGATCTGGTGGATCTGCTCACCGTTTCCCGTCGCAACAATGCTCGGCTCGGTATCACGGGTCTGTTGCTCTACAGCAGCGACCGCTTCATCCAGCTCCTGGAGGGCGACGAGGCGCAGGTGCGCAAGCTCTATGAGCTGATCCGGCGGGACAAGCGCCATCGGGACGTGACGCTCGTGTCCGAGGAGCATGTCGAGGCGCGAGAGTGCCCGGACTGGAGTATGGGCTTCCAGGCGATGCCGGAGAGCGAATGGCTGGAGTTCCCGAACGCCGACGGGTCCGAGCGGGGACTGCGGCCGATGGTGGAGGCCATGGGGCGGGCCAAGGCGATCTTGCAGCGTGTGCGGGAGCGGGGGCTGGATCCGGAGCGCGAGTTGTAATGCCCGCTGCGCGGACCGCGGCCGTTGATACATCTCCCAACGCAGCGCCAATGCATGTCGCGCGCACGCGTTGCGCCGGGCGCGGCCGTGTCTTTCTCGAGGTCCATGCCGTAGCGCTCGCCATCGGCCTCTGGTTGCTGCCCGCGGCGGCGCTGCCTGCGACGGACGCGCCCGAGGTGCAGGCGTTCCGCGACTGGGCCTTGCGCTGCCCTTCCGCCGGCACCTGCCTACTGGAGCAGCGCATCTTCGTCGAGGGTGGCAAATCGCCCCTGATGCGGTTGTCGTTGCTGTTCGCCGGCCCCGGGCAGAGGCTCATGGCCGCGGTGCGGGTCCCGCTCGATGTGGTGCTGCCGCAGGGCTTGGCGCTGGCTGTCGACGACGGTGCGCCGCAGAAGGTGCCCTTCCACCACTGTCGCAGCGACGGGTGTTACGCGATCTTTCCGGTACCGGAGCGCCTGCTCGGGCAGTTACGCGCCGGCCTGAACGCGACCCTGTCCGTCGAGCGCCTGGACGGCAACCGGCTCAGCGTGCCGGCGTCGCTGCTCGGCATCACCGCCGGGCTTAAGGCGCTGCGCGAGGCGCGCTGATGCCGGTCAGCCGACACGGCCGGGTGCGCTTCGAGACCAGGCGAGTAGTCGGTGTAGCAGCTCTTGTGGGAGCGGGACGCTCGGTGCCGCGACTGGCGGCCAGGCACAACACGATGCCCTGACCAACTGCCAAGCGACAGGCAGCCCCCAGCCGTCGTCGCGCCACAAAAGGCAGTGACGCTCCCACGCCGGCGCGCCCGGAGCAGCCGCTATGGGAGCAGCCTCTATGGGAGGTTGGGATGGCGCAGCGTAACCCGACGATGGGTGCCAGTAAGGGCGCGAGTACGCGCTTGATTGTCGGGTTGGGCTATCGCTAGCGCGTGATGTGGATGACGGCGGAGGATGCGTTGCATTCGCCGGACGCGTCCATCGCCGCCCGCAGCCGCGGCAAGAAGTCGCTGCTGGTGCTGTCCTCCGCCAGCGACTGCGGCAACTCGACGCCGCCGCGGCACCAGACCGCCAGGAGCAGGTCGGCGCCCACCGGGCCGCCGACGTCGAAGCCTTCCTCCCGTACCGACTCCCCCTTGTACAGCAGCCTGCGGAAGCTCGTCGGCACGGCCATCACCTCGCCCGCCGCGCTGACATAGAACACGTGCAGCCGGCCCGAGCGCCTGTCGTGGTTCTGGACAGAGAACGACAGGACGTCGCCGATCGCATAGCGGCCGTTGGCATGGCTCGTGCGGATGATGGGCGCGCTCGGGTCCTTGTAGGCCCGCATGGCGTGCAGCGTGGCGCAAACCGGCGGCGACAGGACCTCGATGCCGCCGATGTCCACGCGGATCGAGGGGATACGGCGGAGCGCGTCGCGCAGCGCCGACATGGTCGCCGGACCGCCCACGTAGCCGGACATCTTGAAGCTGCGCTCGCCGACTTCGGTCAGCTTGATGCGGGCGCAGTCCAGGGATGCCGCCGCGGCGCGGACGCTGGGGCTCGCCGGCGGCAATGCGGGCGGCGCCTTGGGTGCCTCGGGGCGGAGCGGTTCCGCGGCGGTTTCGGGCTTCGGCGGTGGCGGTGGCTCCGACGCCGACGCCGACACCGACTGCTGTGCTGGCGGAAGGGGCGCCGTGGTGGTTGGTGATGCGGGCGGCGTCGATGTCGGTCGCGGCGGTGTCGCTGTTGGTGTCGCGACCGGAGTCGTTGCAGCGTTGTCGCCGGCGGGTGCCTGCGTCCGCGCAACAACCGGCTCGGTCTTCGGCTCAGCTTTGGCCCCGGCGGTGGGCTGGCGGAGCGGTTCGTCCCCGGTCGATTGATCGATGTCCGGTCCGGTTTCCGTCACCCAAGGCTGCCACAGCCAGACCCCCACCGCGACGGCCGCCGTGGCAAGCAGCGCGCCGATGGTGATGGCCAGCCCGCGACCGCGCGGTGGCCGCGCGGCGGCGGGCGGCGCTGTCGCTGCTCGATCGGGCTCGGCGCCCGGGTGCGCTTGCGCCTGGCTGGCGGCGAGTCGTTCCTCGCGGCTCGGTGCCGGCGCGGCGACGGTGTCGGCCGTGCTCGCGGCGGGTTGCGGGCGGGGCATGACGACGGTCGCGAGCGTGTCCCTTTCCGGCTCGAACAGGCGCCGCCACTCGGCGACGCTCTGCGGGCGCCGGCGGTGGTCCGGCTCCAGTGCTGCATCCAGCGCGCAGAGGAAGCTCGCGCTATAGATGCCCGCCAGGTCCTTGGCGAGGAAGCGCCGCTGCTCCGTGAAGGCGACCGGCTGCTCGCCTGTCAGTACGTAGAACAGCGCTGCGGCCAGGCTGTAGATGTCCGTCCAGGGTCCGTATTCTCCCCAGGCCTGTTCGGGCGGGGCGAAGCCGGGCGTCTGCACGATGAACCGCGACTGGGTGGCGTCGCCCACCACCCGGCGTGCCGCACCGAAATCGATCAGCACCGGCGAGCCGTCCGGGCGCACCAGCAGGTTGTTGGGCTTGATGTCGCGGTGCAGGACCTGCGCCTCGTGCACGCGCCGCAGGCCGTCGAGCAGGGCGAGCAGGAGCGTGCGCAGCTTCGCCTCCGGCCAGCGCTCCGCGGGCGTCAGGACCTCGTCCAGCGGGCGGCCTTCTTCCCAGCGCATCGAGAAGTAGACGGTGTCGTTGGCCTCGAACACCAGTTCCACCTTGATGATGTTCGGGTGCGGCTCCGGGTCCGCCAGCGCCCGCAGGGTGCGCGCCTCCTTGCGGAACTGCTCGCGCGACCATTGAAACGCGTCCACCTGGTCGGGCAGCGGCTCGACGCAGCCATCGGGGCGCCTGCGCGCGAGCTGGGCGGGCAGGAACTCCTTGATGGCAACGGTGCCGCCGATCTCCAGCAGGGTGGCGCGGTAGACGATGCCGAAGGCGCCGGAGCCGAGCTTTTCGACGACCTCGTAGCCGAACAGCTTGGTGCCGGCCGGCAGGGAGGGAGCGGAGTTGCGCGTGTCCATTCGATGTACGGCGGTCGGGACCTGGGAGGAGGGTCGGCGCGCGGCAGCCGGCGCACCGGTGCGGCCGTGACCAGCGGCTGGCCGGGCGCGGCTTCGCGCGGCTGCCCCGGGAACGGAAAGCCCGCGCGGATCTTAATACATGTTTGCTGTCAACAAGTCAGACGCCTATGACGATAAGGGGGTTTGGCTGATATCTGAATAGTGCATCAAACTTCCGCTTGGCGGAAACGATAAATAATTGTGTGTCAGAGTTCACCTGATGTGTTCATACTATATGCACCCAAACAAGAGCGGACGGTGCGGCGACCGCGGGCTTACGGGCGCGGCCGATCCGATCGGATATCTCATGGAGGGCGCACAATGAACCGAGTTTCGCTGCTGTTCGCGACCGGACTGCTCACGATAGCCGGGCTCGCGAGCACTGACGCCACGGCTCAGTCGTACCTGGACCGCAACGCCAGTGCGGCGCAGATCAAGCGGGCGCTGCAGGGCACCCGCTCCATCAGCCGCAGATCGGCACCACAGGTGAGCGCACCGAGCCACCAGCGCGCCGCGGCCGGCCACGGCGGCAGCCGCTCCGGCTCGGCGGCACGCTCCGTGCAAAGCGCCGCCGCAGCAGCCACCGTCGCCGCGACGCCGCTGCCAGCGTCCGCGGGTGACCTCGACGAGGGGCCGGCCTCCTTCCGCATCCAGTTCGCCCTAGGCAGTGCCGAGCTGCGGCGCGAGGCCATCCCGCTGCTGGATAGGCTCGGTGAAGCGCTTACCTCGGACGAACTGCGCGACTGGGCCTTCGTCGTCGAGGGCCACACCGATGCCTCCGGCGACGAGCAGTTCAATCAGGAGCTCTCGCTGCGGCGCGCCGAGGCCGTGCGCGACTACCTGGTCGCCAAGCACGGCATCGACCCGGCGCGGCTGCCGGTCCGCGGCTACGGCGAGTCGAGGCCCTACGACCCGAGCCGGCCTGCCGCCGCCATCAACCGGCGCGTGACCTTCTCCGCCCCCGAGACTGCGGCCGAAGCCGCGGCGGGCGCCGTCGCGACCAGCGCCGACACGCCGGCCGAGGACACGATGGAAGTGGAGAGCACCATCATCGAGACCGGCCCGACGCCCGCCGCGGCGCCAGAACCGGTTCGGCCCACGCCTAATCCCGCAGCGGCCCCCGCACCCGATGCCGGCGCGGCCGCACCCGCGGACGAGGGGGCATCGCCGACCAGCGCGTCCTGAGCCTACCGATCCCGGGAAAGCGAGCCAATGTGCTCCCGGGCTCCGTCCGAAACCCACTCACCGGCCCATGATCGCGGCGCTGCCCCCGGCGGCAGCGCCGCGGCGCGGTGCCTGTCTTCGTCATTACCGCCGAGCCGTGCCCACGGAGCATGACCCTGCCGGGCCAAGGAGGCATCTTGCCTGTTTCCAGAACCTTCCGTCGTTTCCCTGCTCTCTCTACTGCATCGCGTCACACGCGCTCTCTGTCCCGCCTCATGCGGATGCTCACGGGGGTGGGATGCATCGCGCTGCTCGCGGCCGTCCTCGTCGCTTCGCCGCCCGCCATGGCGCAACCGGGCGGTGCGGCGGCCTCGCTGCCAGCCGATGTGCGCGCCCGGATCGACGCCGCTGGGCTGCCGCGCTCCGGTGAGCCGGACGTCCGGCTGAGCAACATCACGGGCAATCGGCCGGAGTTGCCGGAGCCCCTGCCGGCGGTGCCGTTCGGCTTCGAGTCCATCGCCCCCGCCGGCGCGGAGCAGGTGCGTTTCGAGCTCAACTACATCGACCTCGACGGCGTCACCGCCTACCCGCTGGACGCGCTTCAGGCCACGCTCGGGCGCCGCTACGGCAGCGTCGTGAGCCTGGCCGACGTCTACGACATGGCCGCCGAGATCCAGCGCCGCTACCGCGAGGACGGCTGGTTCCTGGCGCGCGTGCTGGTGCCGCCGCAGCGCATCGTCGATGGCCGCCTGCGCTTCGACGTGCTGGAGGGCTACATCAGCGAGGTCGAGATCCAGGGCGACATCGGCCCCGCCGAGAAGCTGGTGCGCCGCTATCTGGCGAAGGTCGCCGACCAGCGCCCGCTCAAGCTCGCCACGCTGGAACGGGCGCTGCTGCTCGCCAAGGACATCCCCGGCATCGACGTCAAGGGCATCCTGCAGCCCGCCAACGACGCCATCGGTGCGTCCCGCCTAGTCGTGGTCGCCAGCCGCCGCCGCTTCGAGGGCATGGCGATCCTGGACAACATCGGCAGTAGCTTCACCGGCGAGTGGGAACTCGCCGCGCTTGGTGCGATGCACGGCTTCACCAGCCTCGGCGAGGAGATCGGTGTCACCGGCCTGGTGAGCGACCCGGCCCAGGGCCCCGGGAGCAACGCCACGAACCAGAAGGTCGGCATGGTGAACGGCTCGGTGCGCGTCGGCAGCCTCGGTACCTACCTGACGGGCTTCGTCTCCTACGGCGACTCCAACCCGGGCGGCATCATCGAGCAGTTCGCCTACGAGTCCAAGAAGCTGCTGGTGTCCGTGAAGGCGGTGCACCCCATCATCCGCGCCCGCGCGCGCAACCTGTTCGTCGACGTCGGTTTCGACTACATCGACAGCAATACCAAGGTGTTCAAGGACGTGCCCTTTGTCGAGGACAACCTGCGGGTGCTGAACGCCTCGCTGTCCTTCGACTTCCGCGACCGCTGGCGCGGCTCCAGCTATCTCTCGCTGGGTATGCGCCAGGGGCTCGCCGCCTTCGGCGCCACGCCGGCGAATGACGCGCTCGCCTCGCGCTTCGATGCCGACGGCAGCTTCACCACGGTGCAATTCACCGGCTCGCGCTTGCAGCAGATCATCGGCAACTGGGCGCTCTATCTCATCAGCTCGGCGCAGTACGCCTTCGAGCCCGTGCTCTCCGACGAGGAATTCGACGTCGGCGGCATCGACTTCGGCCGCGGCTACAACCCGAAAGAGCTGAGCGGCGACGACGGCGTCGGCGTTACCACCGAGCTCCAGTACACGCAGCCATCGCGTCAGGACTGGCTGCAGCGCTGGCAGTTGTTCGCCTTCTACGACTTCGGTTGGGTGCAGCAGAAAGCCAACAACTTGCTGCCGTCGGCGAGCGCCTCGCTCGCATCCGCCGGTGCGGGCGTGCGCACCTGGTTCGCGCATGACCTGTCGCTGGAGCTTCAGCTCGCCCAGCCGCTCACCCTGCCGAGCCAGCGTGCCGACGGCACCAAGGACACCCAGTTACTGCTGCGCGCCATCGCGCGCTTCTAAGCCACAGATCGAGGAGGAACGATGGTGCGCAAGAACGCTTCCACGGCACCGTCCGCGGCCACGCTTGGACCCCTGTTCGGACCTGCCCCGCGCTTTGTCGGTGCAGCGGCGGTTGCAACGCTGATGCTCGCACTCGGCCGCGGTGCCCTCGCCAATCCGCACGGCGGCGTCGTCGTGCGCGGCAGCGCCGACATCGCCACCGGCCCCGGCCGCGTCACCGTGCAGCAGCACAGCGGCAAGACCGTGGTCAACTGGAACGGCTTCAGCATCGAGGGCGGCGAGGTCACGGAATTCAAGCAGCCGGACAAGAGCGCCATCGCCCTGAACCGCGTCGTCGGCCCAGACAGCTCGCGCATCGACGGCGAGCTCAAGGCCAACGGCAACGTCTGGCTGGTGAACCAGAACGGCGTCATGGTCGGCCCCACCGGCAAGGTCAATGCGCACGGCTTTCTCGCCACCACCACGGACATCGACGACGACGCCTTCATGGAAGGCCGCTACAACTTCGATCGTCCCAGCAGCAATCCCAACGCCAAGGTCATCAACCAGGGCCGCATCTCGCTCGGCGAGCGCGGCCTCGGCGCGCTGGTGGCGCCGCACGCGCGCAACGACGGCGTCATCGAGGGCAGCATGTCCGATGTCGTCGTCGGCGGCGCCGAGACCTTCTCGCTCGACGTCTACGGCGACGGCCTGATCGAGTTCGACATCACCGGCAAGGTCGAGCGCCGCCCCGACGGCGTCCACGCCCTGGCCGAGAACACCGGCGAGATCCTGGTGGACGGCGGCAGTGTGCTCATCACCGCCGATGCCGCCGCCGGCGTCATCGAAGACGTGGTCAACGTCGCCGGCCGCGTGCAGGCGCACAGCTTCACCGACAGCCAAGGTGCCATCGTCCTGGACGGTGGCGACAACGGGCGCGTGCGCGTGGCCGGCAGCCTCGACACCTCCGGCGCCCCATCTGCAAGGGGCGCCGGCAGCCGCGGCGGCAGCATCGACGTGCGTGGGCGCAATGTTCTGGTGGAAAGCAGCGCGCGCCTCGACGCCTCCGGCCCCGCCGGCGGCGGCAGCATCCGCGTCGGCGGCGACGGCCGCGACGGCGGGCGCGTCACCGACGAGTTGGTCATCGCGCCCGGCGCGATGCTGACCGCGGACGCCACCGACAGCGGCGACGGCGGCAGCATCTGGGCGCTGGCCAAAGACCGCGCCGACATCGGCGGCAGCTTCAGCGCCCGCGGCGGCGTCAACGGCGGCGACGGCGGCTTCATCGAGACCTCCGCCGCGGAGGTCGATCTCGACCCGGCGGCGAGCTTCAGCGCGTCCGCGCGGCATGCGGATGGGCAGGCCGGGACCTGGCTGCTGGACCCGACGGACATCACCATCGACGCCACCGTTGCGGGGAA
>NZ_JAJDNQ010000134.1 GCF_022340605.1 Thiohalocapsa sp. | reverse complement strand
CGGTCTCCTTCGGGTTGTCGGTGAGGTCCGCTACGCCGAATCTCCACGCGTCCGATCCATTGTAATCGATCTCCTTTTGCGCCTCGCGACCACCCTCGCTCGTACCGGCAGACCAAAGCTCAGGGGCCCTCTCCAGAAGGTGATCCCGCACGGGAATGAACGATCGACTCGCTTTTCCGCAGCCCCAGATGCCGAAATTGCACTTTTTGACCGCAATATCCAATTGCAGATACAGATAATACTCTGCGTCTTTGTCGCAGTAGAGCGTCAGTCCATAATAGGACGTTCGCCCTTCCCTCGACCTCTCGATATCTTCGGCCTGATGCTGCTTCAGCTTGGCGCCGATTAATGCGGAGAAAAAGCCCCGAACATAGCCCGGTATCGATTCATCATCACCCGCGTCTTGCTCGGCGTCCGAGACTACCGTAACTTTCGCCGAGTTGAGCACATGCTTCAAGACCTTTGCTTCGTTTTCTGAAAAGCTGCCGTCCGAGCTTTCAAAGCTTACGGCGTCGCGGAATGCGCCGACGAAGCGACGGAATCGAGCCGCTTCAGTCTCCTTCGCAGCAAATCTCGGGACCAGGTCAGCCACCTCGCCTGTCTTCTCAACCCGCTCGAACCGGTACGGGTTTCCAGGAACAGCGTTGAGTTTATGCCGTATGATGTTGATCATGCTCGTCTTGCCGGTACCCCAGTCGCCCTGTATGCCGATGGTCATCGGCGTATCGCAGCGACGGATGAAATCAGCCAGTATCTGAGCATGCTCGGCGAGTTTCAGGTTGTCGCCTGCTTCGTTGGAAAGGGGGTTCGTCTTTGATTCCCCAGATGCTCGGCTGGGTTTGGTCCACGGTGGTTCCTCCTCGATATTGCAGCGGTCGGTTCTCGGATGGTTTGACAAGACGGCAGGTGGCGTTATGCCGTCAAAGGGCCAGTTAGGTCAGATGGACCGGCAAGGCATCGTCGTGTTCTTGTCGTCAATCTCTGGCGGCGAAAGGTCCACCGCCCATGCGCGCAGCCGCTCGGGCTCGATGCCGGCGGCGGCGAGCAGACCCAGCAGTTCCTGCTGGCGGGGCTGGCCGAAGACGACGCGGTAGGCGGCGAGCTGACGCTTCAGGGCAGCAAAGGCTTCGATCTCCCGGGGCCAGGGCATCAGCGGCACCCGCCGCTCCACCTTCCAGGGTCCGGGGGCGACCCAGCAGGGCACGAGATCGCTGTCGCCGCGGGCGCGGGCGGCCTGCTCGGCCAGGGCGAGCAACAGCGCCCAGGGATCATCGCCGGGCCGCCAGGCCACCAGCGCGTCGGCGCCGTGCACGGCGGCCAGGTTGCGCCGGATGGCGTGGCCCTTGTAGCGGTTCACGCGGCCCTCGCGCTGCTCTAGGTCCACCGGGTTGCCGGGCAGGTTCCAGTGCACGATGCGATGGCACCAGGGGTGGAAGTCGAGCCCCTCCTGGCCGATGGAGGTACTGGCGAGCACGAAGGGCCGAAAGGGGCTGTTGAAGGCGGCGCGCACCTGGTCTTGGCTGAGCTGGCGCTCGATGTCGCCGGCACCGGCGCGGGCGTTGCCGAAGCGCACGGCGAACACGGTGCGCAGCCGCAGCTCTTCCTCGACGACGGTACCGTCGCGCCGGGCCTCCAGAAAATGCGCATGCACCCGCGCCTGCGGCGGCTGTACGGACGCCGCGATCCGATCCACGCAGCGCTCGGCAACCACCAGCGGATCTTCGGTATCGCCCCAGGCCTGCTGCTCGCGCACTAGGTGCCAGGTCTCGTCCAGCACTGCCTGGAGATTGCCGTCGATGCAGTAGCCGAGCACGCGGCGCCAGTAGGCGTCGTCACCGCCCTTGCCGCTGTCGTCGTCAGCGCCGGCGGCGCCGCGCCGCAGCAGCGCGATGACGGCCGGGCGGTTGAACAGGTGCCAGAACGCCAGCGCCAGCACCACGGCCAGCCGGCGGCGATCCATCGGCCCGATGCCGGCGGCGACCAGCATCCGCGCCGCGAGCACCGCCGGCGCGCCCAGGGCCGTGTCGGCGATCACGCCCGCGAGCCCGGCCGGGCGGCGGCCGAGGCTGCGCGGATCGAGGTTGACGAGGTCGTCCACGTAAGCGGCGAAGGCGTCCGGATTCGGCGGCTCGACGACACCGCCGCCCGCGTCCACGACTGCACCATCGCGCCACTCCCGCAGCAGCACCGCGAGATCCGGGTCCAGCAGCAGCGGCCAGGCCCACTCCCAGCGCCGGTCCACGAGGCCGCTGACCGGGTCCGGCAGTTCCGCGAGGAGGTGCTCCACCTGCGCCTGCACATGGGCGCGCCGATCGCTGCCCGGCGGTGCCGCCAGCGGATGCGCCCGGTCCGCCAGGGCCAGACAGGGCAGCAGCAGCAGGAGCAGCCGGTGGCGGGCGCGGGTGCCGTCGCGGTCGCGCAGTTGCAGTAGCTGCGCGGTGTTGCTCAACGCCTCGTACTGCTCCAGGCGGCCACCGAGCATGCGTCGCTCCGCCTCGTAGCCGAGCCAGCCGCAGAGCACATCCGGCACCAGATTCCAGGCGGAGAACACCAGCGCCTTGGTGGCGCCCTCCTGGCCACGGAAGGCGCCATCGGCGGGCCAGTAGGGCAGCGTCGGCGGCAGCCAGAGCAGTTGCCACAGGCCGCCATCGAGCAGCGTCGCAGCGAGGTCCGCGAGCTTCGCATGGGCCGGTGCCAGGGGCTGCCAGGCTTGCAGCCGCCGGCGCTCCAGCAGCGCGCCGGGGTGCGCGGCCAGCACCGCGGCGAGGTCGTCCGGCTGTGCGGACCGCGCCTCGTCCAGCAGCGCATTGACGGCGTAGCCGCGCATGAAGTGCGGCAGGTAGGGCGCGGACATCCAAAACGGCAACGGGTCCTGGTCGCCGACACAGCGGAACAGGGCATCCGCCGCCAGATACTGGCGCACGCAGGCGGCGTCGACGTGCAGGGGCGGACAATGCTCGGCGACCATGGCATCGGCATCGGCGCTGGCGCCGACGCGCTCGCTGCGGCACATGATGCGCTTGAGCGCGCGCTCGACCCGCGCCTTGCATGCGTCCACGTCCGCCGGTGCACCGCTCGCGGCCCGCTTCAGCGCGAGGCCGAAGCGCGCCAGATCCGTGCGCAGTACGTCCACAGCGCCGGCGGCGGCATCGCCGCCGAGCAGCAAGCGGGTGGTGGCGAGGAAGTCGCTGTAATGATCCTCCTGCTCGATCTCCGCGTCGGTGGTGTAGAGCTTGTAGGGCGTCGCGGAGAGCAGCAGCGAGCGCACCGGCTCGCCCTTCGGCGTGCGCCGGCAGACCAGCGCCTGAAACAGCTCCGCGGCGGGATCGCGCTCGGCGCTGCCGGCGTCCAAAAGCCACTTGAAGCGCTGGAACTCGTCCAGGATCACCAGGTCCGGCTCCAGCGCGGCGACGCATTGATCCGCGAGCAAGGCCCGCAACCGGCCGATGACTCGGTTGCGCTCGGCGCGCAGCTCGGCGGGCCAGGCGTCGCGGCGCTTGCGGAACCGGGTCTCGGTGAGGTCAATGATGTCGTCGAGCAGGGCGCGGTCCGCGACCAGCGCCGCCCTGAACCCCTCGGCAATGCCGGGATCGAGGGGGCGCGGATGCTCGGTGAGCCGCCCGCGCCAGTAGTCGGTGCGGCCAACATTGCCCTGGAGCAGGTTCATGAGGCCCTTGGTGCGCGGCACCAGGGGCGCGGTGAGCGCGAACAGCACCTCACGCTCCGGCATAGCTCCAGTGGAATGCCCCATCGCAAACGAGGTGCCCGGCGTGAAGCTGACGAAGTTGAGGCGGCCGTCCCGCAGGCTCAGCCGGCCGTCGCGGGGCGCCAGCTCGGTGGCGAGCATGGTGAGCCGGGTCGCGAGCGAGGCCGCATGCTCGCCGTCGGCGCCCATGCTGAGCTTGGGCAGGTTGGCGCGGGCAATACCCTGGTTGGAGCAGATGTAGACGATGTCGATGCGCCCGACGCTGTCCCAGAGGTGGTCGATGGCCCGGGCGATGACACCGCGGGCGACCAGGGTCTTGCCCAGCCCTACCTCATCGGCCACCAGGAAGCGGGCGGTGCTGTCCGCGGCGAGAAACAGGCGCTCGAAGGCGTGCGCGACGGTGCGGCGCTGAAACGGCTTCAGCGGGGCCAACACCCGGTCCGGATCGGGGCGCTTCATGATGGGGTCGCGCCATTGAGGCGATCGGGCGTGCCGCCGAGCGCGGCGTCCACCGCCTGCCAGAGCGCCAGCAGCCCGTCCGGCACCAGCCGGCGGCCTTCATCGCTGGCACAGAGGTCGACGAGCAGGCGGCGCACCGGCTGCAGCCGCGCCGGGTCGCGGGCGGCGGCGCGCACCAGGTCCTCCAGCACCGCGGCGTCGGACCAGGCGGCCGGGTGGGCGGACCGAAGGGCGGGATGGGTTTCGCTGTCGTCGTCGCCGGCGGCCAGCCCCCAGTCCATGAGCCCCTCCAGGCCGCCCAACAGCGCGCGCAGGAACCGCAGCAGCCGCTCGGGGCTGTCGATGAGCACCCGCAGAATCTCGTGCACGCGCCCGTCCGGCAGGCCCGCGGCGGGCAGCTTGAGCGTGAAGGCCAGCTCCGGCACCGCGGCGTCGGCGCCCATTGCCACCGCCCGCAGCCGGAACGCGACGAAGGCGGTGAGCCGGCTGCCCGGCAGACGCCAGTTCACCGGGAGCCGCAAGGCGCGCGCCTCATCGCCGCGGATGCTGATGGGCCAGCACACGGCGGTGATGTCCGCCGGCAGCGTTGCGGTGCCGTCCAACGTCAGCGTCCAGTCGTCGCCGGCGGGCACCGCGGCCAGGCGCAGGTCCGACTCCGCCAAATCGTGCCGGGCCTGCTCCAGGCGCTGCTCGGCCGCCACCAGCGCCGCATCCGCCGGCGCCGGCTCCTGCCTGAAATAGGGCGTGCAGAGCGGCGCGATGCCGGCGCGGAAGCGCTCCAGGCCAAGGCCCTTATCGCGCGGACCGCGGCGGCCGGTGATCTCGGCCATGACCTCGACATTGCGGCCGCGGAAGGCCGCTTGGGTCAGGTTCGCGGAGCCCACCAGCCAAGTCGCATCCCGGCCCTGCTCGAAGCCGATAGCCTTCGCGTGCAGACCGGATGGCCGGCCCGCGGCGCGGTCGTCGGGCTCGCCGTCGGCGGCGTCGCCGAGCACCAGCACTTCCCAACCGTCCAGGGCCGCCGCCGGCAGCGCATCCAGCGCCTCACCGCGGGCGATGAGCGTGCGCGAGCGCCCGCCCGGCGCCGCCTGCGCGGCCAGAATGCCGGCGTCCACGAAGGGCGCCATGGCCAGCAGCGCGCCGGCGTCCGGCACCGGCCGCCAGGGTCGCGCAGTGCCGGCGCCGAGCCCGAGACAATGGAAGCGCACCGCGCCGTCACAGCCGGCCGGCGCCGGAAATCGGGTGCGCTCGACGGCATCGGCCAGCTCGGCGAGCAGCGCGTTCAGCGTCTCGGGTGGCCGGCTCAGACACAGTCCCGGCAGCGCCCGCAGCAGCTCTGCGAGCGGACGGGCCGCGCGATAGCGTTGCCGCGCCCCGGGGCGCGCCTCGCTCGCCAGCGCCAGGTCCCAACTGCGATCGTCGGTGAGGTTGCGCGAGAGCACCGCCATCCGCAGCAGCGCCGGCGGCGCCGCGGTATCGGCATCGCCATCCGGCACGAAGCGCGCCAGCCAGAGCTTCGGGTGAAAGGCGCCGCCGCCGGGCGCGACCACCGGATGGACGCAGGGCTCCAGCAGCGCGAACAGGCTGCGCGGGATGAGCGGCGCGCCGATGCCGGCCCGGTCCACGAACACGTGCACCCGCTGAGCGGCCTCGCGCAGCGCCACCAGCAGCCGGAGCGGCTCCTCCAAGAGCTCATCCAGGCCACCGTCGGCGCACGCCAGGATCGCCAGCGGCAGCGCCAGCAGGGTGTCGAGATCGAGGCTGTACGTGGTCAGCAGCGCCGCGTCCAGCCGCCAGCCCGGCGGCGGGCGCAACAGGTCCATCGCAACGGTGCGGGTCTCCGGCGAGAACATCAGGTCGGCTCGCCGGGCTCGGCGTCCGCGGGCGAGCGCCGGGTCGAGCCACTGCGCGCGCCATTCGTCGGGCTCCGACTCAGGTCCGGATGCAGGCCCAGATGCAGGTCGGCCAACAGCCGGCGCGCCTGCGACCAGCGGAAATCCATGCGCCCGACCCCGGCGCTGCCGGTCCAGTCCAGCAGTCGCGCGGGGTTTTGCAGGCGCGCGCGGTGGGCGCCCTTGAGCCGCAGCTCGCGCAACGCCACCAGCCGCCGCAGCGGCTCGTCCCGCCAGGCATACGCCGCCCGCTCGCCGACCGTGCGCTGCGCCCAGGTCTCGATCAGCTGCTGCTGTGCATAGGGCACCCGCTTGCCGCGCTCGGCCATGAAGGCCCAGAGCACCGATGGATCGAACGGAGCCTCCTCGGCCTCTGCCGCCGCCCATGCCTCGAGCGCGGCCCGATAATGCTCCACCCAGGTGTCCGCCGCGCCGCCGTCACCCGCGGCCTGGAGACGCGAGCGGGCCTCCGCCAGCAACAGGTTGTACAGCAGCGGCAGCCCCTCGACGCAGCGGGAGAAGCGTCGCGCCAGCTCGATGACATGCCGGAGCTGCGCCGGAGCGGCCAACGCGCTGGGATCGTCCCAGAACGCGTCCACCCGCTCGGCACCCCCCTCCCGCGCGAGCCAGGCCAGCAGCGTGCCCGCGCAGGCGCCCTCCCAGCGGCCTTGCAGAAACTCCGCCTCATCGGCGCGCAACGCGAAAGACACCCGCGACGGAAAGCCCTCGGGCGCGGCCGGCAGCCGCGGATGCCACACAGCGGCCTTCTCCAGCAGCACGCCGGGATCATCGGGATACGCCAGGCCGTGATGGCCGCGGTCGAGCGACCGGAAACGCGCGTGATACCAATTCTGGCTCTGCCCGGGCACGAACAGCCCCCAGCGGTTCAGCGCGCCCCAGTAGACCGAGCTCGGCAGCCGGTTCAGCGCCTCCCGCGATCACGTGCCGATGATGCCCCCGGCATCGTCGTTCTGCTCCAGCGCCGGAATCAGCGCCAACTCCGCCGCCCGTGCCGCGGCCGCCACATCCGCATCGGCGCCGAGCTTCGCCGCCAGGCGCTGGTACACCCAGGGGATGAACAGCACATAGCGCAGCCGCGTATGCAGCGTCGAGGTGCCGGGAAACAGCGCCTCGGCGAGCCCATCACGCAGGCTGCCGAGCCCCATCTCATCCAGCGTGCCCTGCTCGCGGAACAGATCCAGCACACGGCGCATGCGCTCCCGGTCCGCACTGGTTAGATCGATCCAGGTCAGCGTCGGCTCCACGCTTTGCTCCAAAAAGCCCCGATGCAGCGGCGAAGCAAGCCTAGCGCGCCGCCCCACCCCAAGCCAGGCGACGCGACAAGTGGCCACGTCGCTGGCGCTGCAAGCACCCCGCAGGACGTGCGGATAAACCCTTCTCATCCAGTGCCGATAAACCGGACATCTCGCGTCATCCGAAACCCTGCGCGACGAGCGCCCACCGCCGCCACCGACCCCCGCCGCGGCGAGCATGGCTCAACCAACCGCCGGCAACCGTTGACCACCCCCACCTCACGGGCTATCCTTATCGGCTTCGGGCGCGTAGCTCAGTGGGAGAGCACTGTCTTCACACGGCAGGGGTCGCTGGTTCGAACCCAGCCGCGCCCACCAGTCAAATCAAGCACTTGAGAGCCGGCCTTGGGCCGGCTTTTTCGTCTGTGCCCATCCTGTGCCCAAGCTGTGCCCCGATGCGGTGGGCAATCTGACCGGGGTCATGGGCAGACGTGACTCCTACCTGCAGTGGGGAGGTGCCCCCGGCGGCATTGCCACTGCCCCGTCCGGCATTACGAATTTCGAGGTCTCGCGCCCACCTGCTGGCCCTGGTGTCCAGGCGGTCTGTCTTGGTTGCGGGGCCATAGCTGGACACGGTCGCGCGATGCTCGTCAATTTCGCAGCAGCACCTCGCCGACGTAGACGATCGTCCCGCACTGATCGTTCCTGGGCTCGACCCCGAAGCTTGCTCGGCGCAACTCGGCTGCTTGTTGTCGAGTTGGCAGCGCGAAGCCGAACGGCTTGCTCCAGGTAGTACGCCAATACCCCAAGCCATGATCCAGACGGATCGTAACCGTTTAGCCCCCACCGCCATCGGAGCGTGCCGGGGCAGTCCGTCAGCCGGCGGGCACAGGCAGCGGGAGGGCTGGCAAGCCGCGGCGTCGTTGGCGCACGACATCGGCGATATAGGTCCACGGTGACGCGCCGCGCTTGCGGCAGGTCTCGATGACGCTGGCGAGCAGCGCGAACGCGCGGGTGCCTTGCGGGGTGCGGGTGCCCATGCCGATGCGCCGGGCAATGACCCAGTGTCGCAAGGCGCGCTCGGCTTCGTTGTTGGTCAGCGGCAATTCGGGATGATCGAGCACGACCCAGAAGGTGTCCCAATCGTTGAGCAGCTCGCGGGCGAGCGCGCGGGCTTTCTCGTGGCGGGCGTCGTTGGCCAGCCGCCGGCACGCGTCGAGCAGTACATTGAGCGTCGGTGCATGTCGGG
>NZ_JAJDNQ010000089.1 GCF_022340605.1 Thiohalocapsa sp. | reverse complement strand
GCGGGCTCAGGTGGGCCGACGCCGGCTTGTGCATCCGTGGCGGTGCCGTCTGTCGCACCGTTGCATGCCGCCGCCGACAAGCACCTCTGTCTCTGCCAAGGAGCTCATCCTCATGCCGCATCGTCTTCGCCTCACCCTGCTTTCGCTCCTCCTGCTGCCCGGCGTCGTGCTTGCCGGGCGCATGCCCTATTCGAATCTCTACATCTTCGGCGACAGCCTGTCGGACATCGGCAACAGCTACCTCGCCACCACCGCCGACGGCCAGGACCCACCGTCGCCGGACCCGACCTATTACCCACTTCCCGGACACTTCTTGAACGACGCCGGCAACGACGGCATCGGCGACAGCTACGGCGAGGTCATGTGGCGGGCGCTGAACCTGCCCGGCGAGCTAGCGCCGGGCCTCGCGGGCGGCACCGACTATGCCGTCGGCGGCGCGCGCAGCCGCTACGGCGAGGCGGACATGACGGGGGCCGTGGGTTCACGGGTGCCGCCCGCGCTCGCGGACATGCCGAGCCGGGACGCGGCCTCCGCGGGTAGCCTGTGGGGACAGTTGAACGCCTATTTGCCGACGTCCGCGAGCGTCGCGGACGCCGATGCGCTCTACATCGTGATGATCGGCGGCAACGATGTGCGGGACATCGCGACGCTTCAGAACCTCGGCAGCGCCGAGGCGACTGGTCTGTTCACGCAGTCGGTCGGAGACGTGGTGGCCGGCATCCTCGAGCTCATCGGCGCCGGCGCGCGCAACGTCGTCGTGCCGACGGTGCCGGACCTGGGCTTGACGCCCGAGGCGCTGGCTTTCGATGCAGCCTCGCCGGGCGTCTCCGCGGCGCTGAGCAGCCTGACCACCGCGTACAACGATGCGGTGGTGAGCACCCTGAATGCGCAGCTCGCCGCGCTGACGGGTGTGGACGACCTCAATCTTTGGTACCTGGATACCTTCGATCGTCTCCAGGACATCGTCGAGGATCCGGCGCGCTTTGGTCTCGCCAATGTCACCGACGCCTGCCTCACCGGCTATTTCGTCGAGACCGACACCGACCCGACGGGGGACCCGAGCCTGTGCTCGAATCCCGAGAGCTATGCCTTTTACGATCGCGTGCACCCAACTAGCACGGTGCATGCCATCCTCGCGGACGACTTCCTGGCAGCCGTGCCGGCGCCCGCAACGGCGGTGCTGATGCTGGGCGCACTGCCGGGCCTGGCGATGAAACGGCGTCGGCGGCGCTGATACGCCTGCACGGACATGCGACATCCGGGCGCCACGGATCAGCGCACGTGGCGATGTCGCCGCGATGGCAGCAGCTCTTGTGGCGCGGTTCTTGTGGGAGCGGCACTCTTGGTGCCGCGACCGGCGGCAAGGCAGCACACTAGGCCTCAGGCAACTGCCGAGCGGGAGGCGGTCGCGCGTCCGCCATCGCGCCACAAACGGCAGTGGCGCTCCCACAAGGATCGTAGGTCGGGTTAGCGATAGCGTAACCCGACAATCAAAGGCTTATCGGCGCCCGGCGTCGGGTTACGCTGCCGGGATGGCGGAGGTCAGTCACCCCGGCCGAACTCTACCCCCGCGTAGAGATCGGTCATCGCAATGGTGCAGTCGATGACGTCGAAGACGACGTTGCGGTCGGCGGCGGTGTAGCTGGTCATGACCCAGCGCTGGTCGGTCTCTCGGGTGAAGACGTCGATCGCCTGGCGGTCTTGGGCCACCAGGACGTATTGGCGAAGGCTCGGCAAGGTGCGGTAGCTTGCGAACTTGCCGCCGCGGTCGTAGCCCTCCGTGGATGGGGATAGGACCTCGATCAGCAGGGTTGGATTGATGAGCGTATCGCGGCGTTGGTCGTAGAACTCCGGCGCGCCGCAGAGCACCGCCACGTCGGGATAGGTGCCGGCATTCGCGTCGGCGGCGTATACGCGCAGGTCGTTGGTGAGCACCCGGCAGGGGTGCCCCTTGAGCGCGGCATGCAACTCGCCGACGAGGTTGGCGGTGATGAGGTTGTGCTCCCAGCTGGCGCCGGTCATCGCGAACACTTCGCCGTCGAGGTATTCGTGACGCTGGTCCACGCACTCGCGCTCGGCGGCGAGATAATCGTCGAAGCTGTAGCGGGGTCTCGGTTGCAGGGACATCGACGTGCTCCTCGTCTGGGTCCAGCGAGTATAGCCCGAGCCTGCGGCGACGAAGGAGACCATCGTGTGCAATGTGAGACCTGACCCCCCTCGTTGGTACGGGCGCCCTGCGCGGGCCGGGGGTGGCGGGCGCGCAGGTGGGCGTCGATCAGGGCTGGGTGTCCGGGGCCGGATGCGTGGCGAGCCAGTGCCGCGCGATCTCCTCGCGCCGGCAGATCCAGACCTGCTCGCGCGCCTGCACGTAATCCAGAAAGCGGGCCACCGCGCCGGCGCGGGCCGGGTGGCCGCTGATGCGCGCGTGCAGGCCGATGCTCATCAGCTTCGGGCTGCGCTCGCCCTCGGCCCAGAGCTGATCGAAGGCGTCGGTGAGCAGGCGCAGGAAGTCGTCGCCGTTGGCGAGGCCGTGCGGAAGCAGATAGCGGGCGTCGTTGTTCACCAGGGTGTAGGGGATCACCAGGTGCGGCGCCCCGGCGTCGTGTGCATCGGGCAGCCAGTAGGGCAGGTCGTCGTTGTAGGCGTCGGAGTCGTAGAGGAGGCCGCCGGCCTCGCGCAGGAGCCGTCGGGTGTTGAGGCTGACCCGGCCCGTGTACCAGCCCACCGGCGGACGGCCACAGAGCTGTTGGATGATGTCGCGGGTGCGGCGGATGTGCTCGCGCTCCACGTCCTCGGTGACGTGGTGGTAGTCCAGCCAGCGATAGCCGTGGCCGGC
Organism: Thiohalocapsa sp.; assembly: GCF_022340605.1. Classification (GTDB taxonomy): domain Bacteria; phylum Pseudomonadota; class Gammaproteobacteria; order Chromatiales; family Chromatiaceae; genus Thiohalocapsa. Next base: position 67,470 of record NZ_JAJDNQ010000089.1, on the reverse strand, counting down.
GATCTCGTGGCCGGCGTCGGCCAAGGCACGGCCGATGGCGGGATTGAGCTCCAGCGCGCGGCCGCAGGCGAAGGCGGTGAGCGGCAGGCCGCGGTCGCCGAACAGGGCCAGCAGCCGCCAGACGCCGGCACGGGCGCCGTACTCGTACATGCCCTCGATGCTGAGGTCGCGCTCGCCGTTGCGCACCGGGCGGCCGGGCAGCTCGTGCAGGTAGGCCTCGGAGCCAACGTCGCCATTGAGCACCGTCGACTCCGCACCCTCCTCGACATTGAGCAAGAATTGCACCGCGACCCGCGCATCACCCGGCCAGTGCGGGTGCGGAGGCGCCCCGGCGTAGCCGACGAGGTTGCGCCCGGACATCAGCCGAGCTCGAAGGTGGTGACGCCGAAGATGCGCCCATGCGCCAGCTCGGGTGGCGGCCCGAGGTACATGCGCGCGCAGCCGAAGACCTCCCGCATGTCGTGTCGGCGCGCCAATTCCAGCGCCGCCGGGTTGTTCTCCGGGGCATCCAGGAACACCGGGCCGCCGGCGCCGAAGGCCGCGAGCCGCGTGAACAGGGCATCGGCGACCTGCACGTCGTCGGCGAACAGGGGGCCGATCTTGCAGCCCTCGCGGCAGCGGCGGGTGACGCCGAAGCCCGCGAGCCTGCCGTCGTGCCGGCAGGCGAGGGCGAGGGCATCCGGCTGGCTGCTCCAGCCGGTGAGGAAGGTATCCCGCGGCGCCGGGAAGCACGTGCGGTCGTAGGCGGCGATTTCTTCGAAGGGGACCTCGGCGAGCGGGACGATGAGCGTGTCGGAGTCGGATGCGTGCGTCTGCTCCGGTGCGTTCCCGGGCCTATCCGCCTGGAATCGGATGTCGCGGTGCGAGAAGACGAAGCCGCCCTTGGCGTAGTAGTCCTGCATCGCGACGACGCCGTCGAGGCCGATGGCGGCGCCGGGCGCGAGCCGCGCCAGCAGGCGCTCGCGGCGGGCGTGCCAGAGGGCATTGCCGAGCCCATGGCCGCGGAATTCCGGCCGCACGATGAAGAAGCCCATGAAGCCAAACGCGCCGCCGTAGGCCGTGATGGCGCCGCCGCCGATCAGCTCGCCATCCAGCTCCGCGGCGATGAAGGCGTCCGGGTCCGTGGCCCAGAAGACATCCGCATCGTGCAGGCCGGGGTTCCAGCCTTCGGCGGCGGCCCAGTCCACGAGCCGGTCCACCTCGGCGCGGGTCATGTTGCGGATCACGAGCTCTTCGGCAGGACTTGGGGCCATGGTCAGCCTCCGCGGTGGTCGATGAGGGCGCTCGGCCGGACGGGTTGGCGCTCGCGACGCCGGACAGGTTGCAGGGTCATGCGCCTGGCTGGAGCCGCTGCCAGGATGTGAGGGGCGGCGCCGATGAAGCCAAGGTGCGCAATGCCCCGTAGCACACTACATTCGTTTGACGGTATATATTGCCTCGCGTATGTTTTGACGCATGCGCCCAACCGACCTCTTCGCCGCTTTGGCCAACGCCACCCGTCTGCGCTGCCTGCTGCTGCTCCTGCGCCATGGCGAGCTCTGCGTCTGCGAGCTGACCCATGCGACGGGCGCGCTCCAGCCGCACGTCTCGCGCCATCTGGCGCAACTGCGCGAGCTGGGGCTGGTGTCGGACCGGCGCGAGGGGCTCTGGGTCTACTACCGCATCCATCCGGCGCTGCCCGCCTGGGCGCTGCACGTTCTGGAGGCAACGGCCGCGGGTGTGCGGGCGCAGTCGCCCTTCGCCGATGACGCAGAGGCGCTCGCACAGATGCCCAATCGCCCCTCGGCCCCGCGCTGCGCTTGAGCGGGCGCCGTGGCCGTCAGCGCCGCGCGATACCGACAAGACCCCCGAAGCGACTCGACGGAGACGCTGGCGCGCTCGCCTGAAAGTCTGGTGGGACTGTAAACATTCGATCAGTGATATATATGTAATGTCATATATATTGGTGCTTGACGAGAGTGAGAAACAGCCATGCTGCACCTGTCCCGATTGCTGATTCTGGCCTCTACCCTTGTGTTGTTCGGGGCAGGCGCCTCGCATGCGGGGACAACCGAGTGGGCGCCAAGCCGAGTGGCTACGGGTGTCTACGCCCTGATCGGTCCCACGGGACCGCGCACGGCGGAGAACGATGCGCTCAACTGCAACATCGGCTTCGTGGTGACGGAGCAGGGCGTCGTCCTCATCGACTCCGGCGCTTCGCGGCTCGGCGCGGAGCGGATCGCGCGCGCCGTCGCCGCGGTGACGGATGAGCCGATCCGCTGGGTGATCAACACGGGCAGCCAGGACCACCGCTGGCTCGGCAACGGCTATTTCGCCGCACAGGGTGCCGAGATCATCGCCCTGCGGCGCACGGTCGAGACGCAGAAGCGCTACGCGGCGCAGCATCTGGCCAGCCTCGGCGGCGTGCTGGGCGAGCGGCTGACGGGAACCGAGCCGATCACTGCTCCCGAGCCCCTGCCTGGTGATGAAGCGCGGCTGACACTTGGCGGAACGCCCATCGAGCTGCGGTATCTGGGCGACGCGCACTTCCCCGGTGACGCCGTGGTCTGGCTGCCGGACCAGCAGGTGCTCTTCAGTGGGGATTTGGTCTTCACCGACCGCTTGCTCGGCGTGCTGCCGAGCAGCCACGTGCGCGGCTGGCAAGCGGCCTTTCACCGCATGGAGACGCTGAAGTCCAAGGTGATCGTCCCCGGCCACGGCGGTGTGGGCGATCTCGCCAAGGCTCAGGCCGACACCGGCGCCTATCTCGACTGGCTGGTGAGCGAGGTGGGCGCCGCGCAGGCGGATTGGGAGCCCCTCGACGAGGTGGTCGATCGCCTGGCGGATGCTCCCCGGTTCAGCCACCTCGCCAACTTCGACACCTTGCACCGCGCGAACATCAACCGCGCCTATCTCGACTTCGAGCGCAGTGCCGACTGATCCCTGCATCGCAAGAGAGCCCGGAGGAAACACCCATGACGACCGATCCCAAGACCGTCCTGGTCCTCTGCACCGGCAACTCCTGCCGCTCGCAGATGGCCGAGGTGCTGCTCAATCACGACCTGGCGGGGCAAGTGCACGCCCTGTCCGCCGGCACTCGGCCACAGGCCAAGGTGGCGGATGGCGCCATCGCCGCGCTAACGGATATCGGGCTGCCGACAGAGGGCCTCTATCCGAAAGACGTCGACGCCGTGCTCGAGGAGGCGATCGACCTGGTGGTCACCGTCTGCGACAACGCCAAGGAGAGCTGTCCGATCTTTCCGCGCCCGGTACGGCAGATCCATCTGCCCTTCCACGACCCGCACGGCGAGCCGCTGGAATCCTTCATCCGCGTGCGTGACGAGATCCGCGCGCGGCTGGTGCCGGCGGTGGCCGAGACCCTGGATCTGACGCCAAGCGCCCAGGAGTGAGCCATGTCCGTTCAGTGTGAAGTCTCCCTCAAGCAGGTCGCCGGTGCGCCCATGAGCGTCTTCGAGCGTTGGCTGACCCTGTGGGTCGCGCTCTGCATCGTGGCCGGCATCGGACTGGGGCAGTTCTTCCCCGCGCCGTTCCAGTTCCTGGGCAAGCTGGAGGTGGCCCAGGTCAACTTACCCGTCGGGTTGCTGATCTGGGTGATGATCATCCCGATGCTGATCAAGGTCGATTTCGGCGCACTGCATCAGGTGCGCGACCACTGGAAGGGCATTGGCGTGACGCTCTTCGTCAACTGGGCGGTCAAGCCTTTCTCCATGGCGCTGCTGGCCTGGCTGTTCATCCGCGGGCTCTTTGCGCAATGGCTGCCGGCCGACCAGATCGACGCCTACGTGGCCGGCCTGATCCTGCTCGCCGCCGCGCCTTGCACGGCCATGGTCTTCGTCTGGAGCCGGCTGACGGGCGGTGACCCCTATTTCACCCTGAGCCAGGTCGCGCTCAACGACACCATCATGGTCTTTGCCTTCGCGCCCATTGTGGGACTCTTGCTCGGGCTGTCGTCCATCGTGGTGCCCTGGGACACGCTGCTGACCTCGGTGGTGCTCTACATCGTCATCCCGGTGCTCATCGCCCAGGTCTGGCGGAAGGCGCTGCTGAAGCAGGGCCAGGCGCGCTTCGACGCCACCCTCGACACCCTGGGGCACGCCTCCATCCTGGCGCTGCTCGCCACGTTGATCCTGCTCTTCGCCTTCCAGGGGGAGGCGATCCTGGCACAGCCGCTGATCATCCTGCTGCTCGCCGTGCCCATCCTGATCCAGGTCTTCTTCAACGCCGGCCTGGCCTATTGGCTCAACCGCACGGTCGGTGAGAAGCACAGCGTCGCCTGTCCGTCCGCGTTGATCGGCGCGTCCAACTTCTTCGAGCTCGCGGTGGCGGCGGCCATCTCCCTGTTTGGCTTCGCGTCCGGGGCGGCGCTGGCGACCGTGGTCGGGGTACTGATCGAGGTGCCGGTGATGCTGCTCGTGGTGCGGGTCGTGAACCGGACCCGGGGCTGGTACGAACGAGGCCAGGCGGTGTCTGTCCATGTTTGAGCGCCTCGGCAATCTGGTCGCCTTCCAGCTCTTCGGGCTCGATCCCGCCTCCCACGCGGGGGCGGCCGTGCAGTTCTTCGTCATGGACGTGGCCAAGATCTTCGTGCTGCTGGTCGCCGTCATCTATGTCATGGGGCTGCTGCGTGCGATGCTCTCACCGGAGCGTGTGCGCGCCTTCGTGCGCGACCGGCCGGACTGGCAGGCGCGCGGCATGGCCGTCACCCTCGGCGCGGTGACGCCGTTCTGCTCCTGCTCCTCGGTGCCGCTGTTCATCGGCTTCGTCGAGGCCGGCATCCCGCTGGGCGTGACCTTCTCGTTCCTGATCGCGAGCCCGATGATCAACGAGGTCGCGGCCGTCATCCTGGTGGGCATCCTCGGCTGGCAGCTCGCTGCGCTCTACGTGGTGGCGGGGCTGCTCGTGGCCTGGTTCGGCGGCATGGCCATGCAGGCGTTCCGCCCCGAGCGCTGGGTCGAGGACTATGTCTGGAAGATCCACATGGGCGAGGCGGCGACCATTGAGCCCGACACGAGTCTCCTGGGCCGGCATCGCTACGCGGTGGGCGAGGTGAAGGAGATCGTCGGGCGCATCTGGCGCTGGGTGCTGATCGGCATCGCGGTCGGCGCGCTCTTCCACGGCTTCGTGCCGGCCGCCTGGGTCACCGCACACCTGGGCGGCGATGACTGGTCCACCGTCCCGGCGGCGGTCCTGCTGGGCATCCCGCTCTACTCGAACGCCACCGGCATCATCCCGGTGGCGGAGGCGATGTTGAGCAAAGGCGTTGCCGTGGGTACGACGCTCGCGCTGATGATGAGCGTCGCCGCGCTCTCGCTGCCGGAGATGCTCATCCTGCGCAAGGTCATCCGTTGGCCGGCCCTGGCCCTGTTCGCCGGCGTGCTGGCCGTTGCCTTCACCCTGGTGGGGTGGGGCTTCAACCTGATCCATTGAGGATTTACGATGAAGACATTCAAGGTGTTGGGCGGCGGCTGCCGCAACTGCGAGGTGACCGCCAATGTGATCACTCAGGCGGCCCGGGAGGCGGGAGTGGATATCACACTGGAGAAGGTCACGGATATGGCCGAGATCCTGGGCTACGGCGTCATGTCCACACCGGGCGTGGTGTTGGACGGCAAGGTGGTGCACGCCGGCGGCATTCCCGCTCCGGATCAGGTGCGCGCCTGGGTGCGCGACTGAGCACGGCGGGTGCGTGGCGCCCAGCGAGGAGCGATAAGCAACGGTTCAAAGACGACGTGAACAGCGTAGGGCGGACCTTGTCCAGAGATTGGGCGCAGCGCGTCCGCCGTCCTCGCCCGCGGTGGATGCACTTCATAGACTGCGAAAGTATTCGGTGCAGCTATTGTGGGAGCGGCACTCTGGGTGCCGCGACCGGCGGCAATGCAATAAACCACGCCTCAGGTCACTGCCAAGCGCCAGGCAGCGGCGCAGCCGCCATCGCGCCGCAAAAGGCAGTGGCGCTCCCACACCGGCGCATCGAGCACGCCTGATGGGAGGTCGGGTTGGCGCAGCGTAACCCGACACCGGGCGTCGGTAGGCCGCTGATGGTCGGGTTACGCTATCGCCAACCCGACCTGCGATCCTAGAATTCTGTGACTACGAAATGCACGAAACACGCGAAACGGAGGGAATTTTTGACGAGATCGCGTCTTTCCGCGCCTTTTGCGTGTTTCGTAGTTCCTCTTCTTCGGCTCCGCGGCTGACACAACTTTCGCAACGTTTCGTACGGCCGTTAGTATTGTGCAACTGCGCCTCCGCCGTCTCGCATAGGGACCGGAATGGGGACACGGCTCTGCCCCGGACCACAGGTGAGCGATGAAAAAAAGGGTTCTTCTCGTAGTCGTTCTGCTGCTCGCGGGCGGGGCTGCCGTCGGCTTCTGGCTCTACGAGAGCAGTCGCACGGAGCCTGATGCGAATCGCTTGCTGCTCTATGGCAATGTCGATATTCGCGAGGTGGCGCTCGCCTTCAATAACACCGAGCACATCGCAGAGATCCTCGTTGAGGAGGGCGATCGCGTCCAGCAGGGCCAGCTGCTCGCCAGCCTGAAAAAGGCGCGCCTGAATGCCGAGCTGGCCACCGCCCGGGCGAGCGTCGCCGCACAGCAGGCAACCCTGGCGAGACTGTTGGCGGGCACTCGGCCGGAACAGATCCGCAAGGCACGGGCCGATCTCGCGGCGCAACAGGCGGAACTGGTCGATGCAAGGCAGCGCTTTCGGCGCGCCGACGATCTGTTCACCAAGAAGATGGCCTCGGCGCAGGAGCGCGACGACGCCCAGGCCCGGCTGAACCTGGCCGAGGCGCAGGTGAAGGCCGCCGAGGAGGAACTGGCCTTGGCGCTGGCCGGTCCGCGGGTGGAGGACATCGACGCGGCACGGGCAACGCTGAATGCGGAAGAGGCCCGGCTGGAGCTCGCCGAGGTCGTGCTGAAGGAGGCCGACCTGTACGCGCCGCAGGACGGCGTCATCCGCGACCGCATCCAGCAGCCAGGCGATCTGGCCTCGCCGCAAACGGCGACGCTGACGCTGGCCCTGACCAATCCGGTTTGGGTGCGCGCCTACGCCCCGGAGACCGCGCTCGGCCGGCTTCAGCTGGGCATGCGTGCGTCGATCACGACTGACAGCTATGCCGATAAGGTCTATGACGGCTGGGTCGGCTTCATCTCGCCCACGGCCGAGTTCACGCCGCAGAACGTCGAGACCCCGGACCTGCGCACCAAGCTGGTCTATCAAGTGCGGGTCTATGCCTGCAACGCCGACGACGAGCTGCGGCTCGGTATGCCCGCGACGGTGACCCTTCGGCTCGATGAGCCGCCGTCGGCAGACGGCAAGGCGCCCGACTGTCTTGCGGCCGCGCCGGGCAAGTCCAGGGACTGACCAGTGGCGACGCGAGCGAGGGCGCCGGGACCAGGGCAGCCCGGCCGCGACGATTTGTCCGCAACCACCCCGGATGCAGGCGCCGGCCTTGCTTTGCGCCTGCGTGCCATCAGCAAGACCTTTCGCGCCGGTGGTATGGAGGTCCGCGCAGTCGATGGGCTGGCTCTGGACATCGCCCGTGGCGGCATCACCGGTCTGATCGGTCCGGACGGGGCCGGCAAGACGACCCTGATGCGACTCGCGACCGGCCTGCTCACACCCGATCCGAACGCGAGCTCCGCGACCGTGCACCGGTCACGGCAGCAGCGCGATCCGACGGTCGAGCTCCGCGTCCTCGGCATCGACGTCCTAGCCGAGCCCATGCGCGTGCAGGAGACCATCGGCTACATGCCGCAGCGCTTCGGGTTGTACGAGGACCTGAGCGTCCGCCGCAACCTGGAGCTCTACGCCGATCTCCATGGCGTCGCCCACGCGGCGCGCGCGTCTCGCTTCGCCGAGCTGCTGGAGCTGACGGGCCTGGGCCGCTTTACCGAGCGCCTCGCCGGGCGCCTGTCCGGGGGCATGAAGCAGAAGCTCGGCGTTGCCTGCGCGCTGGTGCGCCCGCCGCCGTTGCTGCTGCTCGACGAGCCGACCGTGGGCGTCGACCCGGTCTCGCGCCGGGACCTCTGGTCCATCGTGCAGGCAATGGCCCGCGACAACGGCGTCACGGTGTTGGTCAGCACGGCCTATCTCGACGAGGCCGAGCACTGCGACGACATCGTGCTGCTGCACCGCGGCCGACTGCTCGGACAGGGGCCACCCCGACGTTTCAGCGAGGCGATGCGCGGGCGTTGCTTCCATGTGTCGGCTGGCTCGATGCGTCGCCGCGCCTTGCAGCTGCGCCTGAGCCGCGATCCGGCGGTGCTCGACGTCGTGCTCGAGGGGGCGGGGGCGCGGGTCGTGGCGCGCGCGCCGGGCGCGTTGTCGCTGCCTGCGCTTGCGGCCGAGGTTTCCGATCTCGTTATTCGGCCCGTGGAGCCACGCTTCGAGGATGCGTTCATCGACCGGCTCGCCGCCGCGGTGGGCAGCGGTCGAGCACCGGCGCCTTTACCGACGGCGGCCACTACGTCGCGGCCCGGCTCCGGGGCCTCGCGCGAGCAACCGTCGAAGGCGACGCATGCCGTGCGCCCCGGTGGTGATGCCCCGCCGATCGACGCCCCAGCGATCGATGCTCCGGTCATCGAGGTCAGCGGGCTACAGCGCCGCTTCGGCCGGTTCGTCGCGGTCAAGGGGCTCGACTTCGAGGTCCGGCGGGGCGAGATCTTCGGCCTGCTCGGCGCCAACGGCGCCGGCAAGTCGACGACCTTCCGGATGCTCTGCGGTCTGCTGCCCGCCTCGGCCGGCAAGGTCCGCGTCGCCGGCCTCGACATGCGCCGCTCCGCACCCCGGGCGCGTGGGCGGCTCGGCTACATGGCGCAGCGCTTCTCGATGTACGGCGACCTCAGCGTCCTGCAGAACCTGCGCTTCTTCTCCAGCGCCTACGGGCTGCGCGGTGAGCATCAGCGAGCGCGCATCGATTGGGCGCTCGCGACCTTCGAGCTCGAAGACATTCAGCGCGAGCGCAGTGGCGATCTGCCGCTGGGCTTCAAGCAGCGTCTGGCAATGGCCGCGGCGCTGCTGCACGAGCCGGAGATCCTGTTCCTCGACGAGCCCACGTCAGGCGTCGATGCCCTGGTGCGGCGGGAGTTCTGGCAGCGCATCAACGCCCTGGCCGAGTCCGGCACGACCATCCTGGTCACGACCCATTTCATGGATGAGGCCAACTACTGCGACCGGCTCGTGATCATGGCCGATGGCGAGGTGCTGGCGGCGGGCACGCCGATGGCGCTGATCGAGCGGGCACGGCGGCCGCAGCAGCCCGAGCCGACGTTCGAAGACGCCTTTATCGCGTTGATCTCGGCGCACCGCAAAGCGAGCGAGCAGGCCGCGTGAGCGACGCGCACCAGGGCACGCGGACCGACTACCGCGACACGGTGGACACGGTGGGCTCGATCGCCGCCCGGCGCATGCGCCTGCTCGGCCTGATCCGCAAGGAGACCCAGCAGATCAAGCGCGACCCGTCGAGTCTGGCCATCGCCTTCGTGCTGCCCGTGGTCCTGCTGTTACTGTTCGGCTACGGCGTCTCGCTGGATGCCCGCAATCTCGGCATTGCCTTCGTCGTCGAGCAGCCGGACGCCGACACCGCGTCGCTGCTCGGTGCCTTCCGCCGGTCGCCGCTGTTCGAGCCGCGCGAGTACCGGGACATTCAAACGGCCGAGCGGGCCTTCTCGGCGCGGCAGGTGTTTGCGCTAGTCTGGCTGCGGAGCGATTTCGCGCGCCGGTTGCGGGGCCATGGCGATGCGCCGATCGGTGTCATCGTTAATGGTGTCGATGCCAACCAGGCCCGCATTGGCACCGGCTACATCCAAGGCGTTTGGCGCAAATGGCTCGCCGGCTGGCTGCGCGAACAGGGCATCGATGGCGCCCCGCCGGTGGTGCTGGAGCCGCGCATCTGGTTCAACGCCGCGGTACGCAGCCGAGACTTCCTGGTGCCGGGCCTGATCGCGATCCTGATGACCCTGATCGGCGCGCTGCTGACCTCGATGGTCGTCGCAAGGGAATGGGAGCGGGGCACGATGGAGGCCCTGCTGGTCACGCCGATCCGCATCCCGGAGCTGATGCTCGGCAAGCTCGCGCCCTATTTCGCGCTCGGCATGGGCAGCATGCTGCTGTGCGTCGCGGTCGGGGTCGGGCTGTTCGGCATACCCTTGCGTGGCTCCGTGTTGGTGCTGCTGGCCACCTCGGCGCTGTTCATGCTGGTCGCGCTGGGCATGGGCCTGCTGATCTCCATCATCGCGAAGAACCAGTACGTCGCCGGCCAGATGGCGATCATCACCACCTTCCTGCCCGCGTTCATCCTGTCCGGCTTCATCTTCGCGATCGGCTCGATGCCGGCGCCGATCCAGTGGATCAGCCACATCGTGCCGGCGCGCTACTTCGTCGCGATCCTGCAAACGCTGTTTCTGGCCGGCGATGTCTGGCGCATCATTCTGTTCAACAGCGCGGCGCTGCTGGTGATGATGGTCCTGCTGCTAGGGCGTGCGCGCGGCTCGTTCAGGAAGCGGCTCGACTAGATGGACGTCGTCGCGCGCATCCTGTCGTTGGCGCTAAAGGAGCTGCTGGCGCTCCTGCGCGACACCAAGAGCCGCCTGATCCTGATCGGGCCGCCGATCCTGCAACTCTTCGTCTTCGGCTACGGCGCCACCTTCGACCTCAACCGGGTGCCGATCGCCGTCTACAACGAAGATCGCTCCGCGCCCGCCCGCGAGCTCGTGGCCCGCGTCGTCGGCTCGCCGAACTTTCGGCTGATCCGGGAGATTGGCCACGACGGCGAGATCGCGCCCCTGATCGACAATCGCCGCGTGCTGGCGGTGTTGCATCTCGGGCCGCACTTCAGCCAGCACCTGCTGCACGGCGAGCCGGCGCCGGTGCAATTGCTGATCGACGGGCGCAACTCCAACACGGCGCTGGTCTTGCTCGGCTATGTGCGCGAGATCGTCACGACCTTCGGCACCGACTGGCGCAGCGCGCACGGCCAGGCCCCGCCGCCCGCGGTGCTGAAGGTGCATGCCCTCTACAACCAGGACCTGCGATCGCAATGGTTCATCGTGCCTGGCATCATCGGCATCCTGACCCTCGTGGTAACCACCATCGTCACGGCCCTGTCGGTCGCCCGCGAGCGCGAGCTCGGTACCTTCGACCAGCTCCTGGTGACGCCGTTGACCCCCGCGGAAATTCTGCTGGGCAAGGCCCTGCCCTCGGTGCTGATCGGCCTGATCGAGGGCGGCTTCATCCTGCTCGCCACCCTGTTCTGGTTCGAGGTCCCACTGCGGGGCGAACTGGGTGCGCTGCTGCTCGGGATGCTGCTCTTCATCTTCTCGGCCGTCGGCATCGGGCTGATGATCTCCTCCCTTGCGACTACCCAGCAGCAAGGCATCCTCGGCGCCTTCCTGTTCCTGGTCCCGGCAGTCATTCTGTCCGGCTTCGCGACGCCGATCGAGAACATGCCCGAGGCCGTCCAGCACCTGACCGTGATCAATCCATTGCGCTGGTTCCTCATCGTCGCCCGCGGCGTGCTGCTCGAAGGCGACGGCTATGCCTCGCTCGCGAATACCTACTGGCCAATGGCGCTGATCGCGCTGATCAGCGCGCTGATCGCGGCATGGATGTTTCGGCATCGGATGGCTTGAGCGGAGCGACTGCGAACGTATTCCGTGTAGGTCGGGTTGGCGCAGCGTAACCCGACGAGAGAGGGGCGGTAAGTCGTTGATTGCCGCGTTACGCTATCGCTAACCCGACCTAAGATCCTCTCGCAAGCGATACTGCGGTCGTTGTCGTTGTCGTTGTCGTTGTCGTTGTCGCAATCGACTACCCGACTACGAATACGACAACGACAAGCTTGACTCAACTGCAAGCTCACCTCACCCGGAACACTTGCCATCGTCCTCGCCGGCGCTGGTGCCGCCGTCCGGCACCGCCAGATCAGCGGCCATGGCCGCGGCGGTCTCATCGTCGTAGAGGCCGTCCTCGGCGATGGCGCGGACGGGCGCCTCCATGGTTTCCTCACCCACCTGCGGCAGCACGTCGCGGAAGGCCTCGCCGTAGATCTCCCAGACGGTCAGGAACAGCGACGCGATGACTGGCCCGATGAGCAGCCCCGACATGCCGAAGGTGACGAGCCCGCCCAGGGTGCCGAAGAAGATCATCAGCTCGTGCATGTTGGTGTCCTTGCCGACGAGGATGGGCCGGAGCACGTTGTCGATGCTGCCGACCACCAGGGCACAGAAGACGAACAGACCAATGCCGGCGACCGCGTGCCCCTGCACCATCAGGATGATGGATGCCGGCACCCAGACCACCGCCGAGCCGATGCCGGGCACGATGGACAGCACCGCCATGACGGTGCCCCAGAACACCGCATGCGGGACACCGGCGACGCCGAAGGCGATGCCCGCCAGCGCCCCTTGCAGCAGGCCGATCAGGAGCGTGCCCTTGATCATGGCCTGGGTCACCAGCGTGAACTTGGTGAGCAGGCGCCGCTCGACGCGATCCTCCAGTGGCAGGTAGTAGAGGATGGCGTGCACCACCTTGTGCCCGTCGAGCTGGAAGAAGAAAAACGTGTACAGGAACACGACCGACATGAACAGCAGGTTCGCGGTGCCGATGGCCACCACGGAAATGCCGTTCACCAGGAAGGTGCCGGCGGCCTCGATGGAGGCGGCGAGCTTGTCTCTGAGCGTGTCCTCGTAGGTCATCAGGTCGTGGTAGAAGGGCAGCTTGTGCAGCCAGGTGAAGACCGTCTCCGGCTCGCGCACGAACTGCACGGCAACGGGGGTGACCGACTTGCCCACTTCCACCGCCTGCGCGATGACGACGCCGGCCAGCACCGTCAGCGGCAGCAGCACCACCAGCACCAGCAGGATCAGATTGACCGAGGCCGCCAGATAGCGCCTGCCGCCGAAGAGCCGGGTGAGCCAGTGGAACACCGGCTGGGTCAGCGCGGCGAACAGCCCGGCCATCAGGATGGCCATCAGGAACTGCGCGATCATGCCGAGGAACAGCAGCGAGATGGCCGCCACCAGGCCCAGCAGGACGAGCTTGTTGAGGTTGGTCTTGGTCATGTCGAGGTCCGGGTCGTGAGAGGGCAGCAGGAGAGGGCAGCAGGAACCACTGCATTATCCGGCCCCGGGGAAACGCTGTCTTATCGGCGTTGCACTACTGCCAGGTCACCGCGAGTGCCACCGACCCGATGCCGGCGTGTATGCCCAGCAGCGGTGACGTCTCCATGACGTACGCGGGCGCGCGGCCGAGCGCCACTGTCGCGTTGTCTGCCAGGCGCGCCGCCGCCTGCGCCGCCCCTGCATGCACCACGGCCCAGCGCAATGCCGGGCGCCGGCGCGCCTCCCGCCGCAGGCGGGCCAGCAATTGCCGCTCCAGCCCGGCCGCCGAGAAGGCCGCACCGCTCAGACCCGACTTCCCCGAGCCGCCGACGGACACGAGCGGCTTCAAACCGCTCCAGCGGGCGAGCCGGGCGATGCCGGGGCGCACGCGCCCGCCGCGCACCAGCAACGCCACGTGCGGCACCGCCACGAAGATCCGCGTGCGCTCGGCCAGTCGGCGCGCCGCCGCGGTCGCGGCCAGGGCATCGGCGCCCGCGGCGAGAGCCTCCGCCGTGCCCAGCACGATGAGCCCGAGTCCGGCCGAAAGCTGGTGGCTATCCACGCAGTGCACGCGGCCCTGCCCGGTGCGCTCGGCGGCCAGCCGCGCGGCGCCCAGCGTGCCGGAGAGCCGCCCGGACAGGTGCAGCGACAGCACCGACTCGTGGCTGCCCAGCAGGTCGGCATAAAGGCGCTCGAAGCGTCCCGGCGGCGGTTGGGAGGTGGTGGGATGTTCCGGCAGTTCGCCCTGCAGCCGATAGAAATCCGCCGCGGTCAGCGTGCGGCCGTCGATGTACTGGTGCGGCCCCCATTGAATGGTCAGTGGCACCTCGTGAATCTGGAAGCGCTCCCGCAACGGCTCCGGCAGGTCGCAGCCGCTGTCCGTTACTAGTCCGACGGGAGCCGCCGGGCTGTGATGGGCGGCGTATTGCAGGCGCATGTCCTCCACTTTCTGTCGCCCGAGCCGGCCGTGGGCACGCAGCCGGGCGGCGGCGCGGTGGGGCTCATTGGTGTGCAGGTGCACCTTCAGGCGTGGCGGGCGGCCGGCGGTGATGAGCGAATCACCCAGGTCGGCAAGCGCGGTCCGCAGCTGTTCCGAGGACGCGGTTGCATCTTCCAGCACGATCTCGGTGCACCAGCGGAAGTTCGGCTGCGTTGGCGCATGCGCCGGGTGATGCCCGGCGTCGGGCGGCGCTGCCAGGGCGTCCGCGGCCGCAAGCCGCGGGTTCGCGCGCGGCGGCATTGCGAGTGCCGCCGAGAAGCCTCGCAGCAGGCAGACGAAGCCGTCCGCCCCGGCATCGACGACGCCGGCATCGGCGAGAACCTTGAGCTTGGCCGGTGTGGCCGCCAGCGCCGCCTCGGCGATGCCCAAGGCGGCGGCCAGTGCCGTCGGCACCGGCGTGTCCGGTGCCGTGGACGCCAGCGCCGCTGCCCAGGTATCCATCACCGTCAGCACGGTGCCTTCCACGGGTGCGGCGACGGCACTGCGCGCGCTCTGTGCCCCGCGCCGGGCGGCGGCTGCAAGCGCTCGGGTGTCCATCGCCGCGTCGTCCGTGAGGGGTGCCGCGAAGCCGTCCAGGAACTGCGCGAGGATAATGCCCGAATTCCCGCGTGACTCGGCCAGCGCGGCGGTCGCGAGGCTGGCCAGCAGACGCCCGGCGTGGGGTTCCGGGCCGCAGTCGGCGACGGCCTCGGCCAGGGTCGCGGCCATGTTGGTGCCGGTGTCGCCGTCCGCCACCGGGAAGACGTTGGCGTCGTCCAGGCGTGCGCGGGCGTCGAGCAGCGCGGTTGCGGCACCGTGCCAGCAGTGGCGCAGCCAATAGCCGTCCAGGATGGTGGGCGGTGTGGCTACGCCGCCCGCGGTTTCGAGGGAGTCGCTCATGGGATGCCTCCTTTGCGCTGTGCGTCGAGTCCCGGCCCCAGGGAAGCGCCGACGTCTCGGCGTTTACATTAGCTTGCGCATTTTCATAGTGCTGCCAAGGCTGTCGCAGGCATGCTTGCGCAGAAGCAAGTGCTCGGCCTCGGCCGACTGTCATCCTGATTATTCACGTTAGGACAGCAAGATGGATAAATTCACCCGCAACTACAGCATCGCGCTGGTCGTCATCCTCGTGGGGCTCGGCTTCTGGTTGTTCTCCGCCAACTGGAACCCGCGCGTCAGCGAGCTGAACAAGGTCCTCGAGGCCGACCCCGACCTCGCCAGCTACGTTTACAAGTTCCGCGTCGTAGACTACGACAACGGCGTCGCGGTGATCTCCACGCCGCGCTCCTTCGACGTGCCCGCCATGCGCTATCTGGAGATCGTCAGGCCCGAGCTCGCCGGCAAGGCCCAGGACGATCCGGCGATGATCGCCGCCCAGCAGGATCTGATAAAGCACCAGAAGCGCGCCCAAACCCTGATGCTGGGCCAACCGGACGTAGAACGCGTGGACTGGCGCCTCGACGTGCGCTGGCTCGCCGACCACGGGGTGCAGGTGCCGTCCCATTGACGGCGCCGGGCCGGATGTTGCTGCGGCGGAGGCTGCCGCGGGCCCTGTTCTGGCCGGCCGCGCATGCATCTCGGCTTGTTTGCCACTAAAATCCCCGCTCGTGTGGGTGGATTGGCGCGTTCCCGCCCGCACATGCTGCGGGCGCTCTTCCGTGCGGTAGCGCCGAGCGCACCGCTGTCGGTGGCCCGGGCCACGCTTTGCAGCAGGGGCGGCGCGGCCTGCATCGGGCAGTGAGTTTGCCGCCGGGCCTTGCATCAGCGCCCGCGTTCAGGCAGCGTACGCCGCCCGCGGGGTGTCCGCGTCCGCCCTCCCTGGTGACGGTAACATTCACCACCGCCCATCGGTTTCCCGTGCGCCGCTGCGGCCTGAAGTCGCGGCGGATGCACAGCCAAAAAAATCCCTTTTGCCGCAATAGAGGAATACGACCTTGAACAACGCACTGTCCTGGCTGGCCGAGCAAATCTCCACGATCACCAAGGACGACCCCGGCACCATCATTGTGAAGGTGACCGCCGCCTTGCTGGTGGCCGGGCTTGTCTACTTGGTGTTCGGTCAGACGACGCAGTCCCCCGTGGTACTCTCGCCGGAGCAGGTGGCGACGAATCTGGAGCCCATCGGTAGCGTTTCCGTTGCCGCTCCGCCAGCGGCTGAGCCCGCGGCCAAGCCTGCTGCTCCGGCGGCCGCGCCTGCGCCTGCCGCTGAAGCAAAACCTGCCCCGGCGAAGCCTGCCCAGACAGAATCTGCCCAGACAGAATCTGCTCCGGCAGAGGCCGCCCCGCCCGCTGCGTCCGAGCCCGCCGCGTCCGAGCCGGCTGCCGCCGCGGAGCCTGGTGCAGCCGACGCGCCCGCCGCAGAGTCCGCGCCTGCCGAGTCTGCCCCAGCCGAGGCGGGGGCGGCTGCGCCAGCAGCCGCCGAACCGCAGAGCGCGCAGGCCCCAGCCGTGCCGGCCCAGCCGGCCACGACAGCGCCGTCCGGCGGCCCCGGCAACACCTACACGGTGCCGGTGGCTCCCAGGCATTTGGCGCCGAGCCATGGTGCACCGCGCTGGGCGCCGCAGTTCTCGCCCATGCCGCCGCTGCCGGAGCGTCGCTGAGTCGCTATCTCCGCGCCGGACGACCCGTTCGGCGCCGGCCCGCCTACATTCCCGACCGGCGCCCCGGCCAACGACTTCCGGGATCGTGGTCGCTGCACGGCTGCGAGGCCGTCTCTACATTCTTGGGGCCTTGGGGCGCGCAGCGTGCGCAAGCCGGATGGCTGCCGTCGATGAGGACCGCGTCAGGCGTTCACCTCGAGCCAGCCCAGCGCCTCGCCGACGCGTATCCGGCTGCCCGTGCCGAGGTCCTGCCGCCAGCGGGCAGCGCCCGCTGGTAGCAGCAGGATCACGGTGGAGCCCATGTTGAAGCGTCCAAGCTCGGCGCCGCGTGCCAGCGTCGGTGCCGGCATTGGCGGCGGCAGTCGTCGCACGCGATGCCCGCGCGGCGGTGTCAGCTCGCCGTGCCAGATCGTCTCGATGCTGCCGACGAAGATGGCGCCCACCAGCACCACCGCGAATGGCCCCAGCGCTGTGTCGAAGAGACAGATGACGCGCTCGTTGCGGGCATAGAGCCGTGCGATCTGTGCCGTGGTGGCGGCGTTGACGCTGAAGAGCCGCCCCGGGACGTGGATGGTCTGTGTGAGCGTACCGTCGATGGGCATGTGCACCCGGTGATAGTCCCGTGGCGACAGGTACAGGGTCGCGAACGCGCCATCCTTGAAGCGCGCGGCCAGCTCGGTGTCGCCGCCCAGCAGCGCGGCGACGTCGTATGCGTGCCCCTTGGCCTGCACCAAACGCCCCTCGTCGAGCCGACCGAGCCGGCTGACGGCCCCGTCCACGGGGCAGAGCAGGGCGTTCGCGCGCGCGTCCAGCGGGCGTGCGTCCGGGCGCAGCGCGCGGGTGAAGAAGGTGTTGAAGCTGTCGTATTGGCCCGGGCCGGGCTCCGCCGCGTCGCGGAGGTCCACGTCAAAGGCGCGAACGAAGGTGTGGATCGCAGCACGCGTCAGCGGTCCGGCGCGCAGGCGGGTGAGCCGGTGTACGACCCGCGACAGGCGGTGCTGCGGCAATGCTCGCTGAAGGGTGGCGAACAGCCACTCCCCGGCGGCGGCGGGTGCCGTAACTGGATCACGGGTGCGTGCGGGTGCCCGTGCTGGTGCTGGTGCTGGTGCTGGTGACTCAGTGCGGTGCGTCATCGTTGCCTTGGTGTGGGCGCTGCTTGCGGAATTGCGCCAGGGCCGCCAGGTCGTCGGCGATGGTCGCGGGTGTCTCTGCGCTCGGGAAGACGGCCACGAGCCGGGCGTCCGGGTCCAGCAGAAACAGGGCCGGTGGCTCGGTGTCGTGCCCGTTCAGTGCCGTGTCCGGGTCGGCGCCCAGCGCCGTCGCCAGGTCCGCCACGGCGGTGCGATCGCCGCTGAGGACGGCGATGGCGGTCGACAGGCCCTCGAAGTCTCGTGCCAGCTTGGGGGCCGCATCGGCGGTCACCAGCAGCAGGCGGAGGCTGTCGTGGATCTGCGGGCGGTCGGCGAGGCGGTTGTAGACCTCCACCAGCCGCACCATACCCCGATGGCCGCTCGCGCCAGCGAGATTGGCGATGCCGAGCAGGCTCCAGTGGTCGAGCAGGTCGCCGCGGCCGAAGGGCTCGCCCAGGGTGTCCGTCAGCACGAAATCCGGCAGCGACGGCGCCGGGCGCAGCAGCACGCCACCGATGGTGGGGGGCTCGCCGCTGCCGAAGCGCAACTGGTTGCCCCACTGGTAGGCCACCAGGAACAGGCCAACCGCGGCGACGGCCATCACCAGCCGTGCCAGCAACGGCTGGCCGCGCCTGCGCCGCCGGGGGCGGTCGCTTGAGGGGCGGTCGCTTTGCCTGGCCAAGGCGGCGGCTTCAGCGCCCGAGGGCGGCCTGGGCCGCGCTGAGGGCCACGCCGGTGTCGGCGGAGTGGCCCATGTCGTTCAGCACGCTGCCCAGCGCGCCGAGGCAGAGCAGGATGTTCTCGGCCCGGCTGGACCAGCCCATGAGACCGATGCGCCAGACCTTGCCGGCCAGTGCGCCGAGCCCGGCGCCGATCTCCAGGTTGTAGGTCGCGAGCAGCCGGCTGCGCACCGCGGCCTCGTCGATGCCCCCGGGCACGGCGACGGCGTTGAGCTGCGGCAACCGCTCCGGCTCCGGCACAACCATTTCCAGGCCCAGGGCTTCCAGACCGGCGCGCAGCGCCAAGTGGTTGTTCCGATGGCGCTCCCAAGCGTTCTCGATGCCCTCTTCGGCGAGCATCACCAGGGCCTCGTGCAGGGCGTAGAGGGCGTTCACCGGGGCAGTGTGATGGTAGGAGCGCCGCCCGCCGCCGCAATCGCTCGCCTGCCAGTATCCCAGTACCAGGTTCAGGTCCATGAACCAGCTCCGCACCGGTGTCTGGCGTGCCTTCACCTTGGCCAGCGCGCGCTCGCTGAAACTGACGGGCGCGAGCCCGGGTGTACAGGACAGGCACTTCTGGCTGCCGGCGTAGACCGCGTCGATGCCCCAGGCGTCCACCTCCAGCGGAGAGCCGCCGAGACTGGTTACCGCGTCGACGATGGTGAGGCAGTCGTATGTGCGTGCCAGCTCCGCCAGGGTCTTTGCGTCCGAGCAGGCCCCGGTGGAGGTTTCCGCGTGCACGAAAGCCACCAGCCGGGCGTCCGGGTGGCGTTGCAGGGTGTCCTCCAGCATGCTCGGGTTCACCGCCCGGCCCCATGGGTCCTCGACGACCACCGGCGTGCCGCCGGCGCGCAGCACGTTCTCGCGCATACGAGCGCCGAAGACGCCATTGACGCAGACGATGACCTTGTCGCCCGGCTCCACCAGGTTGACGAAACAGGTCTCCATGCCCGCCGAGCCTGGCGCCGAGACCGGCATCGTCAGCGTATTGTCGGTGCGAAAGGCATAGCGTAACAGCCCCTTCAGCTCCTCCATCATGGCGCTGAAGGCCGGGTCCAGATGGCCGATGGTGGGACGCGCCAGCGCGGCGAGCACGCGCGGGTGGACATCGGCGGGACCGGGCCCCATAAGGGTGCGGGGGGGCGGCTGGAAGGAGCTGGCATGCATGGCATTTTCCTTTTTGATTCAGCCGATTGGCGTGTTGGGCTGGAGTGCCCTAGTGGACCTTTGAGTATAGCCGCGCCGCCGCCGACCCCACAACCGTCGCGGGATATGTCGTCCGGCAGGGCTCCTGCGGCAACGACGGCGAGCCTCTAGTGAGATCGACATGACCAACATGACCGACAAGATCGAAAAGTCCGATGCCGAATGGCGGGACGCATTGACGCCGGAGCAATACCGCGTGTTGCGTCGGCAGGGCACCGAGCCGGCATTCACCGGTGCCTATTGGTCCAATAAGGACCCCGGCCGCTACCTATGCGCCGGTTGCGGCGCGGAGTTGTTCGGCGCCCAGCACAAGTTCGACTCCGGCACCGGCTGGCCGAGCTTCTCGCAGCCAATGGCCGAAGACGCCGTCGAAACCGAGCAGGACATGAGCCACGGCATGCTCCGCACCGAGGTGCACTGCGCCCGTTGTGGCTCGCACTTGGGGCACGTGTTCCTGGACGGGCCGAAGCCGACCGGGCAGCGGTTCTGCATCAACTCGGTATCGCTCGAGTTCGAGCCCGAGGAGTAGCCGCGGGCAAGCGGGAGACGCTGCTCATCGGTTCTGCTTGGCCAGGCTCGGTCAGTGAGGCGACAACAGGGCTCCGGTTCTGTTTCGCCTTAAATGGCTTCGTAGATGCGCATTATTGGCCATTTTCGTCGGCAATCAGGACGGTATTCGAAAAGGCGGTTCTCGGATGCCGCCATTCTCTTTGCCTAAACGGCGCCGAAAATGTCCAGACGTACTGTCCGGGTGCCCCGCATGGGGGAAACGCGTAGTCCTTCGGCGTTGCCACGGGCTTGCGCCGCGATCATGCCAGCTGTCGGCGCCGACGACACGCAATGTCGCGAAAGTGCTTTCGCCGCGGCTTTCTTGCGGCGTCGAGCTTGGCGGCGCAGTCCGTCCGACAATGCAGCCGAAAAATCAGCCGCTTGCTTGGCCAAGGCGATTGGGCGCGGCCTCACGGCCGGGACGCGTCGTCGGGTATCACCCGGCCTCCTGCGGGAATATGCTTAGGTCGGCTGTTCCTATTGTGGGTGGTGGATTCGCGTATTTATCGAGCCGACGTTGCGAAAGGAGATGGGGCGACGGTACACTTTCGCGTCTTCCATGGCATGAGGTTTCGTCGCCTCACGCGCTGTCTCAATCGAGCGTAAAATGACAAGCCGCAGAGCCCTCGCAACCGTAGTCTTTCTCCTCAGTTTCCTCACCCTGGCGCAATGCATGGCCGCTTCAGATTACCCAGTCCATCGCAACATCAAAACCACTGTCTTTTGGGTGGGAGAAAAGGCTACGAACGACAACAGCCACATTCCCAACTCGGCAAGTTCGTGGGACCGGAACTGGAAGATGCACTATGGCGGCTATGATGATCCGAATAGCCGAAGCGGCTACCGTCCAAAGAAATTCACGCCGAAGGAAAATCCGTTTTACTTCGCGCTGCCATACGATGACCTGCTCGAAGACGGACGGCCCCGACAATCCGCTTACGATGAGGTGTACTGGGCTGAGGATGAAGATTGGAGCGAACGCGGGAGCATGTTGAAGAACCGCTGGATACAGATCAAGAAAGGCGGCCGGGTCGCCTACGCCCAATGGCAAGACGTAGGCCCATACTTGAGCCACGACGTCAACTATGTTTTCGGTAGCGCCCGTCCCAAGAACAAGATCGGTGTCGGAGCCGGCCTCGACGTCTCCCCGGCTGTTCGCGATTACCTGAAAATTGATAACGTCGACACAGTGGATTGGCGGTTCGTCGACGACGAAGATGTGCCAGACGGCCCTTGGACGAAGGTGATTACGACACGCGGCGTTAGCTGGTAGGTGGAGGCCAGGCTCAACGCTGGTCGCTCCATCTCCCGCGGCGCGCCACGGGTGGGCAGTGCACTTTATCTCAATCGAGATCAGGGTGCTTTCCAGCCGGAAATGGCAGGCTGTCGAGGGCCTTGGAAGACGCCGGTTTATCGGTGCTTCGAGTGCGGGCAGAGTGTTCCGTCATTTTCGGCGCCCTAAAGCGCCGAGAATGAATGGACCCAGAATGCCCCTATTCCTGCAAAGGTTCGGAGCTCGGGTCGATTTTGCCTGGGAAGGGCAATTATCGGCGGGCGTCGATCATCACCCCGTCCAACCATGTGGCGGCGCCGCCCTCGGCGCGACGGTCGTCCAGTTGCGGCGAGTACGGCGCTTCCGCGGGAGAAAGGCGGTGACCCCAATTACGCTCCAGGCCCATCGGCGTCTCTCTTGAGAAAGTGCGGCGCAGATTGCCCATCTCTGTGCCAGCTCGTCGCGACGGCGAAGGTAGCGGGCATTCGATTTCGCGATGTTCAGCGCCGATAAGGCGCTGAACATGAGCGATCTTGGCGGCCGCGTTTGCGAGTATCGTGCCGTCTCTTAGCCAATAAGGCAGAGAGCGGCTTTTCGCAAGAAGCAGGGGCTCACCGCGGCGGCCGCACCGCAACGAGTGCGGCAGGTCCAGAACAATGGGCAAAGGGGATGGTCTTTAATACCGATGACCATGCCCGACGTCCTATTTTTTCTTCCAGTCACCGCCGATGGCTGCCTCTAGAAACAGCACGAATCTCGTGTCGCTGTCGTACGGTTGATTGTCGCCGTAATACTGATAGTTCTCGGCGCGTACGCCGACGGCCATGTTGGACCATCCGCTACCCGGCGCCGGCCCTTCCCACCGGAGCTTCAGGCCGGCGCGGGGGCCGGCCTTGTTGTCCCAGTAACGTTCCTTTTGGTCGCTCACCGTTCCGGCCACGCCAACAAAGGTGTTGAACAGCCAGCGCGACGCTCCGAGACGCAACCAATCTATGCCTTGCTCTCCGTAGCCATCGAACTTGTAGCCATCCTCATCCTCGGACCCCCAAGTGTTGCTCAACGTGGCATACGCCGAGTATGGATATCCAATCGGCTCTGCCCGCGATAGCAGAGGGGGCAACGACAGCGTGAGAAACGACGCGCACAGGACCATTGTCTTTTTTATCACCAGAAATTCCTCTCACTTGTCAATAGATGTCTGCGGGATCACCTGCAGAGTGTGCAGATTGGGGGATGGCGTCGAGGTTGGCATCGTTGTGCTTGTAATCCCTCCAGATGTGCCCGTGATGATTCCGCGCCAGCGGAGTGCGAACTGACGAACCACGTGTGCTCATGGATTGTCTTGGCAGCCGGCGGCGATGCACCATCGTCTCGGCCAAGTTGAGTGCTCGGCTGGCGCGTGCGCGGTGGGGTAGGCGTTGAGTCGGGGATGATTCATGGAAAAAGCTCCGCTGTCGTATGCCCTCTGAGACAAGGTCCATCAGCAGCCAGCACGTCCGCCGATTCTGCGGCGAGCCGGCCATCGACGTCCGCCTGAGCGAGCGCGCAGACGCACGCTCGTACGCCGTAGGCGACCCGACGGGCGTCTCAGCGCAGACCCGGCCGTGATCGACATTCGCTCGGCGAGCACCTCGCAGAGATCCTGGAACGCTGCGCGACGCCCGGCGATCGCCATATCCCCTATTCCAACCGGCCGCCATGCCAACTCCGTGCATGCGCTTATCGCGTGGCATCTAACGCAAACGGATTTGCCCGCCCGCGCTCCACGGGACCTGCGGCAGCCCGACAGATGCCTGGCGGAGCGCCCGGAGGCTGCATGGGAGCGCTCACGTTGTTCGGTCCTCATTTCATCAGGGTCCGCCTCAAGAGGTACCTGATGACGCCCTACGTGTCAACCTCAGGCCCGACAGTCGCTTTCCGTAGTCTTATACAACGAATCCCTTGGGCGTCCGGGTGACGGCAAGGATGAGCGAGACGACGGCATCGCTGTCCGAGCCGACGCTCTAGCGTCGGACCTGGCGAATGCCGTCTGCAGCCGACGAGCATCGTCCAACTGCTTGCAGCTCAGGCGGTGCCGTGCCCTGAGGGTGGCGCTTGGCTGCGGTGCAATTGCTTGTACGCTTGTGCGCCCCGCCGTTCGGCCAGTAGTGCAAGTTGGTAGCGCAGGCTGGTGGCGGCGCATGGTGCGCCGGGGCAGGAGTCCAAGTGATGTGGGCGCCAACCGGCCCGCCCGGGTGGTTTCGAGATGGAGCGCCTGCGTCTGACAGCGCATGGGGCTAAGCGCCGTGCGCTGGTGGCCGGTCAGTTGCTGCCGAATCAAGAGACGAGTCCGTCAGCGTGCAACCCGCCGACCTGCTCGGTTGAGCGAAGCGCTACTGGCAATCACCTCGGTGAGTGTCGGTCATACGCCGACATTATTTGCCTCGCTCGTCACCTGTGCCCAGTACCGCCGAGGACGCGCCGACAAATCAAGGTCTCCGGGCGGGCAGGCCATTCCGCCACCCTCAAGTGTGCTGCGGCAAGGGCATGACCGGGTTCGGAGGCCGAGTGTTCGAGTCCCGCGCCGACTCTGGCCGGCAAGGCCAATCCTCGGCGTCTTCCTAGAGCCAACTGCGCCGGATCGTCCAAGTGGCACTTGTCGGCTCCCATATTTCGCGGGGCCGCAAGGCCGCGCGCCGGCGTATGCGCGCCGGCGTGCAGGCGGCGATGCACCCGGTTGCCCGGTCGATCCACGCCCACCGAGGGCTCGACGTCGCCATCACGTCACGGATTCAGGGCCAGAGACCTATCCAGCGGAACCGAGTTGTAAGGCATCCGAGTGCCGTCAGCCGTGGGCCACCCCATAGGCGTACGCTTCGACGAGTCCTCCGTTTCCGCGAGAAGCGACTCCCCGGTTCTCGGCTCGATCGCTCCCCGGCGAATGACCCGCTCCCGGTTCAGCGGCCAACCCATGGGCGTCTGTTCCGGAGTTGCTCTCCGTCCTGCCACAAGGACTTGCCGTGGCTGTGGTCCTATCATCCCGGGATGATCGGGCACTTCGTTGACCAGAATGGGCGCGACCATATACCCGACCGACGTCATCGCCAGAGCCGGAGCGAGTATCGGAAAGCGCAAAAACAGATGGATGATACTGGAGTAACCACCACACATGACCATGTTTGACCCCCTACCGTTTCTTCCAGTCACCGCCGACCGCCGCCTCTAGAAACAGCACGAATCTAGTGTCGCTGTCGTACGGTTGGTTATCGCCAAAATACTGATAGTTCTCAGCGCGTACGCCGATGGCCATGTTGGACCACCCGCTACCCGGTGCAGGTCCTTCCCACCGGAGCTTCAGGCCGGCACGGGGACCGGCCTTGTTGTCCCAGTAGCGCTCCTTTTGGTCGCTCACCGTTCCTGCCACGCCAACAAAGGTGTTGAACAGCCAGCGCGACGATCCGAGACGCACCCAATCAATGCCTTGCTCTCCGTAGCCGTCGAGCTTGTAGCCATCCTCATCTTCCGATCCCCAGGTGTTGCTCAACGCGGCATACCCCGAGTATGGGTAGCCAACGGGCTCTGCCTTCGGCGCCAGAGAGGGCAGCGACAGCGCGAGAAGCGATGCGCACAGGCACAGTGTCTTATTTGTCACCCACAATGCCTCGCATTTGTTCGAAGTTGACGACGGAGATGCCCGCGGAGTATGCGTACTGGAGTATTGCGTCGAGGTCGGCATAGCCATATTCATACTCTGTGGCAGGCGTCCCCTTGACGATCCCGTGGAAACAGAGTACCAGCCATTGGTTTTCCTGGATGGCCTGGTCGATCAGTGCGGAGAGGTCGCCGGCGGATTCGCCGGCCGTGACGACATGCGCCGAAATGTCCATCCAATCGAGGGAGCTCGTATCGTTGAATCCATTCAGTTCAGGATCGGCGCCGAATGTCCGTCGGTGCATGGTAAAGCGTTTGGCTATGGCCTTGACGACCTTCGCGTTATAGTCTCCGTAAGGCGAGGCAAACACTTCGGGATGCAGTTGCTCCTGCGCCAACGCACTGAATGATTGCTCCACCTCTTTTGAGAGGTCCGCGTCGGAAATTTGCGTCAGATAAGGATGCGTATGGGAATGGGAGCCGATCTCCCATCCCTGTTGGTACAGGTCGTGAATCTGGTTCCAGTCCATGTGCCAGGATTGTTCCGCCGGTCCAGCCACCGCGTTCGTGATGACGAACAAAGTCGCGGGAAAGCCGTACTTTGCGAAGAGGGGGCCAGCGTTGGTGTAGACACTCACCGGCGCATCGTCAAAAGTGAACGTTATGTATGCCTTGCCCCCTGTCGGCGCTTGGCTCCAGGCGAGTGGTGCCGCAAGAAGGCTTGCCGAAGCGGCAAGAGCCGCCAGAGCATGCTTAAGTGACTTCTTCATGTTTTTACCTGTTGGGGTTTGCGGATTTGGTTAATGCCCTTTGACCCAGTGCTTGAGCTTGTCTCGCTTGATCCATTCGCGCCACATTGCGCGCCATAGGATGAACTTGTTGATGGGCCTGAGGACAAGAAAGGCGGGAAACGAGACGACTGCCTGCCAGAATCGCCCGATGGAGGCCGCCTTGAAGAACGCCGGCGGGGCAACGATGGCCAAGTCGTGAAGCAGCATGACCGCCAAGGGCAGAGCGACATCGCCGGTGTAGGCGTAGACCGCAAAGAACAGGATCAGCGGCGTCAGCAACGCGTCGAACATGTACCAATAGACAAATAGGCCGAGCCGCAGTCGGCCGCGGAAGCTGTGCGTGCTCAGGTTTTGCAGCACACCTCGGTACCAGCGGTCAACCTGTGCGACAAATATCTTCAGGTTCGGTGGATCGATCGGATAGCAATACGCGGTGTCGTGGAAGTAGACTTCGTATCCTTTCTTCGCCAGGCGCCACGTCAGATCCATATCCTCTGCCATCGTTCCTGGCGGAAACCCTCCTTGGCCGAGCACGAGTTCGGTGGGGTAGGCGGCGAAGCATCCAGAGGCTACGACGACAGCGCCCACCTGGTTCTGCGCTCCTTTAGATAGGGTGCAGCCAAAGAGATACTCGATGAAGCGGCCCCTCTCAAACAGTGTATTGACTCGCTGGGGAATGACGAAGCCGCAGACCGCCCCCGTCTTCGGGTCGGAGAAGTAGGGAAGTAGCTGTTCGATCGCATCGGGCGCAAGGAGGGTGTCTGCATCGATGGTCACGAACAAGTCGGCGCGAACGAACTTCAGCGCGTAGTTCTGGGCGCGCGGCTTCGATCCTTGGTTCACGGTGGGTCGAACCAGCTCTACCTCTGGAAATTGCGAGGCAATTTCCCCGGTCCTGTCGGTGGACGCATCATCGACGACGATGACCTGCTCGATAGCTGCGGTTTGTGCGAGTACGCTCTTGATTGTTTCTGCTATGCACGCTTCTTCGTTATGTGCCGGAATGATCACGGCGACCGTGCGTGGTGCGGTCGTGGTTGGAAAACTGGGGTTGAGTCCAAGCCACCAGCGCCAATTGGTCCAGCGATAGCGCGGTGGGCGATCGCCGGTTGTGCCGGCGCGCAAATGCGTGCCGCGGTGGCCGGGCGCGCGGTCGATTTCCACATCGCTCAGTAGCGCCGTCGTTTGCAGGCGGTTGGCGGCGCTTAGTTGCGCGAGGGAATGCGTCAAGCCGAGACTGATCAATGACCTGCTCTCCGTTGCGGCGAGGGACTTGGGTGACTACCGCGTCTAGATTATGAAATCCCTGATGTCTGGCCAATGGAACGCGGTTTAGGATCGCTTTGGACGGCAGTAGATTCGGTCCTGGGTCGATCGCGGCGGCGCGTGTGAGGGGAATACTCCTGATGGGCCTATGCGATATACAGGAGGCCGGCTTCGATGAATTCAGGATGTCTTATGCTTGCTTGAGAAGATGGCGGATGCGGCCAAGGGGAGAGGCCGCCGTGGTGGTAGGTGGATTGCCTCGCATTGTTATCGTGATATCGATTAGGCCATGGTCCATGAAAGTTGCACCGCGTCTGGCGCGACTTGGCGGAGCGATCGGCGCCGGGGGTCGGCGGAGCTTGCCTGGCTGGCCGTGCGCCGAGTGGTGGAAAGGAGCCGCGTTGGTGATTGGCGAAGTGCTCGACGGGAGTTCGGACCGGTTGCGCCCTTGGGGTCGAGTTGCTGGCATAATGTTCGGACGTTCCTCCGTCGCGAAGCGCCCGCAACGAAACACGCGCCGACGATCGCTCTCGGCAGCAGGGCCGGCAGCAGGGCCGGCAGCAGCAGCCCGCCGATGCCACCGCCCATGCAGCGCAGCGATTTCCGTTTCGATCTCCCGCCTCAGTTGATCGCGCAGCACCCTTTGCCTGAGCGTTCCGCGAGCCGCCTGCTGGTGCTGGACGGGCCGCCGGGCGTGTGCGCCGATCGTCTGTTCCGGGACTTGCCGGCGCTGCTGGAACCGAAGGATCTCGTGGTGTTCAACGACACCCGTGTCCTTCCCGCGCGGCTGCATGCCCGCAAGGCGTCCGGGGGGCGGGTGGAAGTCCTGGTGGAGCGTGTGCTCGCGCCCCGACGTGTCCTGGCACATCTTCGTGCCAGCCGCAAGCCGAAGCCGGATAATCCACTGCTGTTGCCGGGGGGGGAGCGTGTCCGGGTGATGGGTCGCGACGAGGCGCTTTTCGTATTGGAGAGCGAGGGGGTGGACTTCGCCACCCTGCTGGAGCGCCACGGGCACATGCCGTTGCCGCCATACATCGAGCGCGCCGACGACGCCAGCGACCGCGAGCGCTACCAGACCGTCTACGGGCGCAGCGCCGGCGCCGTTGCGGCACCCACCGCCGGACTCCACTTCGACGACGCAATTTTGTCGCGGCTGCGCGCGATGGGCGTGGACATCGCCCATGTCACCCTGCACGTGGGTGCCGGCACCTTCCAGCCGGTGCGCGAGGACGACCTCGACATGCACCGCATGCATGCGGAATGGCTGGCCGTGGACGAGCGCGTGTGCGAGCAGGTGGCGGCCGCGCGTGCCCGCGGCGGGCGCGTCGTGGCGGTTGGCACCACCACGGTGCGCAGCCTCGAGACCGCGGCGTCGTCCGGCGAGCTGCGGCCGTTCCGCGGCGACAGCCGGCTTTTCATCCGCCCGGGTTATCGCTTCCGGGTCGTCGACGCGCTGCTGACCAACTTCCACTTGCCGGAGTCGACGCTGCTGATGCTGGTCTGCGCCTTCGCCGGCTACGAGCCCGTTATGGCGGCCTACCGGCACGCGGTAGCGGAGCGCTACCGCTTCTTCTCCTATGGTGATGCGATGTTCCTGAGCCGGCGCGGGTAGAGCGCCACGGCGGAGGGCGCGCGGTCGTGCCGAGGGAGCGGCGTCCGCGCCGCGATGGCCGCGGTCACAGCACCGGATGTGTCGGCGAGCGTCAGCTAAGGCTCTGAACGGAAGGCAAAAAAAAGCGCGGCGGATGCCGCGCTTCAAAGTTACCACCAAAGGAGGATGGAGGAGTGCACTGAAGAACTGCGAATCTTCAGTACATCAACAGTTTCTGATATACCGATCAAACTGTCAAGCCCATCCAACCCGTTGGGCCGGGTAGGTGTCGGCCTGAAACCGACGTTTCTTGATGTATGTCCAGAAAATGACGACCCGCAAAACTTACCTGTCCACGCCTTGACCTGGTTCGGTTGCGAAACCGCAAGTCCGCGCCGCCGCCTGGTCTGACTCATGCCGCGACGGGATAGCGCACGCCGCAGCCTCCGTGGCCGCAATAGCCACCCGGATTCTTGGCCAGATATTGCTGGTGGTAGTCCTCGGCATAGTAGAACGCGGGTGCCGGCAGGATCTCCGTGGTGATGGCGGTGCCGCGCCCGGCGGCGGACAGTGCCTGTTGATAGCGATCCCGGCTCGCCTCGGCCGCGGCGAGCTGGGCTGCCTCGGTGCAATAGATACCGGAGCGGTATTGGGTGCCGACGTCGTTGCCCTGGCGCATGCCCTGGGTGGGGTCGTGCCCTTCCCAGAAGGCCGCGAGCAGTTGCTCATAGTCGATCTGCGCGGGGTCGTAGATCACCCGCACCACCTCGTTGTGGCCGGTGAGTCCCGAGCAGACTTCCTCGTAGGTGGGGTTCGGCGTATAGCCGCCAGCGTACCCGACGGCGGTGCTGAACACTCCGGGCAGTTGCCAGAAGAGCCGCTCGGCACCCCAGAAGCAGCCCATACCGAACAGGGCCAGCGCCAGGCCGGCCGGGAAGGGGGGCTGGATCGGGTTGCCGCTCACGTAGTGGCGGTTGATGACCGGCATGGGCCTGTCGCGGCCGGGCAGGGCCTGCTCGGCGCTGGGCATCTCGGTCTTCTTGCGGAACACGAACATCAATTGCCTCCAAGGGTCGGTTGCCGGGCGCTGTTGGGCTGGCTCCGGCGGGTCCGGCGGCGGGTCTCGCTTTCGCCCGCCTGCGCACGCGTGCAGAATTGGGCGCCGTCTCCTGCTTACCCAACCCAGGGCCCGCGATGCCATTCCCGACCCCGACCGGTGCCCGCCGCGGTTCGGTGCGGCTCATCACCGTCGACCTCGATGACACCGTCTGGCCCTGTGCGCCGGTGATCCAGGCCGCCGAGCAGGCCCTCTATGCCTGGCTCGGCGAGCAGGTGCCTCGGCTCACCGAGCGCTTCGACCCGGAAGGACTGCGCGCCCATCGTCGGGCGCTGATGCTCGCCCAACCCGAGATCGCCCACGACCTGACCGCCGTGCGGCGCCTGTCGCTGCGCGCGTTGCTCGCGGAGCTGGACTACGACGTTGGGCTGGCCGACCTGGCCGTAGAGCTGTTCCGCCGGCACCGCAACCGCGTGGAGCCCTTCGCCGATGTGGTCCCCGTGCTGGCACGCCTGCGCGAGTCCGTCTGTCTGGTGGCCGTCACCAATGGCAATGCCGACGTGCGGGAGACGCCGCTGCGCGATGCCTTTCACCGGACGGTCACGGCCGCCGAGGCGGGCGCCGCCAAGCCCGACCCCGCTGTCTTCGAGCTCGCCATGCGCTGGGCCGGCGCGGCGCCCGCCGAGACCCTGCACGTTGGTGATGACCCGCTGCGCGACGTCGAGGCGGCACGACGCCTCGGCATAGGCGCCGTCTGGGTGAACCGCACCGGCCAGCCGTGGCCCGGCGAGTTGCCGCCGCCGCTGCTGGCGGTGCGTGACTTGCACGAGCTGGAGGCGTGGCTCGGCACCGCGCAAATCGACTCATCTGCCGGTGGTGCCGCGCCCGGCGCCAAACCCGGAGCGACCAATGCACTTTGAATTGCTGGCAACCGACGGTCACGCCCGCCGCGGCCGGCTGAGCTTTCCCCGCGGTCGCGTCGAGACGCCGGCCTTCATGCCGGTGGGCACCTACGGCACCGTCAAGGCGATGACGCCGGAGGAACTCGTCGAGGTCGGCGCCGACATCGTCCTCGGCAACACCTTTCACCTGCTGGGCCGGCCCGGCGTGGCCGTCATCGAGGCGCACGGTGGCCTGCACGACTTCATGCATTGGCAGCGGCCGATCCTGACCGACTCCGGCGGCTTCCAGGTCTATAGCCTCGGTGAGCTGCGCAAGATCACCGAGCAGGGCGTGCACTTCCGCTCGCCGGTGGACGGCAGCCCCGTGTTCATGGGACCGGAGGAGTCCATGGCCGTGCAGCGCTCGCTCGGCTCGGACATCGTCATGATCTTCGACGAGTGCACGCCGTACCCCGCCGACGCCGATGACGCGCGCGATTCCATGGAGCTGTCGTTGCGCTGGGCGGCGCGCAGCAAGGCGGCGCACGGCGACAATCCGTCGGCGCTGTTCGGCATCGTGCAGGGCGGCATGTATCCAGAGCTGCGCAGCCGCTCGCTGGACGGGCTGATGGAGATCGGCTTCGACGGCTATGCCGTTGGCGGGCTCTCCGTCGGTGAGCCGGAGGCGGAGCGGCTCATGGTGCTGGACCATCTCGCCGAGCGCCTGCCGGGCGCGCATCCGCGCTACCTGATGGGCGTCGGCACGCCGTGTGACATCATCGCGGCCGTCCTGCGGGGCATCGACATGTTCGACTGCGTGATGCCGACGCGCCACGCGCGCAACGGCTACCTCTTCACCAGCCAGGGCACGGTGCGCATCCGCAACGCCGTGCACAGGACCGCCACCGGTCCGCTGGACCCGGACTGCGGCTGCTACACCTGCCGCAACTACAGCCGCGCGTACCTGCATCATCTCGACAAGTGCAACGAGATCCTCGGCAGCCGGCTCAACACCATTCACAACCTGGCCTTCTACCAGGCCCTCATGCGCGCGCTGCGTGAGGCCATCGCCGCGGGCGGGCTCGACGCCTTTGCGGCGGACTTCATCGCCCGGACCGCAGAGGGTGGCGCTGTCTAGCCGCGGCCTGTGTCATAATCGGCGGCTGATTTTTCTCACCCGGCCGCACGTGGCGACCCCGCGCGCGTGCCCCATTCCACGCACCACGCCGGCGCAGCCGCGTCGGTGCTGGCTTTAGAGGTCCTCCAATGAGCTTTTTCATCTCCGACGCCATGGCCCAAGCCCCGGGTGCGCCCCCAAGCGGTGGCTGGATCGGCATGCTGTTCCCGCTCGGGCTCATCATCATCCTGTATTTCCTGATGATCCGCCCGCAGATGAAGCGCCAGAAGGAGCACAAGAAGCTCGTCGAGGGGCTGAGCAAGGGCGACGAGGTCGTCACCATGGGCGGGCTTGCCGGGCGCATCGTCGACCTCGGCGATAACTTCATCCAGGTGGAGGTCGCCGACAACGTGCGCATCAAGATCCGCCGCTCCGCGGTGGAAGTGCTGCTGCCCAAGGGGCAGCTGAAGGAGCTCTGAGGGCTGGCGCCCTGTCATCCGTCGCGCCGTCCGCCGCGCCGCCCTCTGCGCCGCCGCCAACCGGGCGGCAGCATGCGCCTGTTCACCGCTGCGGCCGCCATGGGCCGCCGCCAACCGCTGCCATGCGCGGCGTGCCGCTGTCGCGGCCCGCGTTTCCGGCACCATCCCTAGCTTGTTCCGCGGCAGTTCCCGAGATGTCCCCATCATGAACCGCTATCCACTCTGGAAGAATCTGCTGATCCTCGCCGTGGTGCTGGTGGGGCTGCTTTATGCCCTGCCCAACCTGTTTCCGCAGGACCCGTCCATCCAGATCAAGGGCACCCGCGAGAACCCCGTCACCGAGGCGAGCGCGGCGGAGATCTCCGCCGCCCTGGAGAACGCCCAGGTTCCGGTGAAGGCGATCGAGCCGATGGAGGGCGACAAGCTCCTGGTGCGCTTCCGGCGGCCGAGCGAGCAGCTCCGCGGCAGCGAGGTGCTGGAGCAGACGCTGTCCGACCGCTATAACAGCGCGCTCACCACGTCGCCCGATCTGCCGGGCTGGCTCAAGGCGCTCGGTGCCGAGCCCATGTTCCTGGGGCTTGATCTGCGCGGTGGCATCTACGTGCTCATCGATGTGGACATGGACGCCGCGGTCGACCAGGCCCTGGAGCGCTACACCGGCGACATGCGCACGGAGCTGCGCAAGCAGAAGGTGCGCTATCTCACCATCACCCGCGATGCGGGCCGCATCGCGGTGCGCTTCAAGGACGAGGCCTCACGCGACGAGGCGCGCAAGGTCATCCACCGCGAGTTCCGCGACCTGACGCTCGAAGACGGTGAGGACAAGGGCAACTACTTCGTCTACGCCTCCCTGCCGCCGCAGGCGCAGCAGCAGGTAAAGGATTTCGCGCTGGAGCAGAACATCACCACGCTGCGCAACCGCGTCAACGCCCTCGGCGTGGCCGAGCCCATCATCCAGCGCCAGGGAGACCGGCGCATCGTCGTGCAGTTGCCGGGCGCGCAGGACCCGGCGCGGCTGAAGGAGCTGCTGGGCGCCACGGCGACCCTCGAATACCGGCTGGTGGACACCGAGCACGACGTGCAGGACGCCCTGGACGGACGCGTGCCGGTGGGCTCGGCGCTGTACAAGGAGCGCGACGGCAAGCCGATCCTGCTGAACCGCCGCGTCATCGTCACCGGTGACCAGATCACCGACGCCTCCGCCGGCTTCGACCAGCGCTCCGGCTCCCCGGCGGTGTTCGTGAACCTCGACGGTCAGGGCGCCCGGCGCATGCGCAACGTCACCACGGAAAACGTCGGCAAGCCGATGGCCGTGGTCTTCATCGAGAGCCGGACCGTGACGCGCATGGTGGACGGCAAGCCCGTCAAGGACCGCGTGCGCACCGAGGAGGTCATCAGCGTCGCCAACATCCTCGAGCCCTTCGGTCGGCGCTTCCAGACCACGGGCCTGGACAGCTCCGATGAGGCGCACAACCTGGCGCTCCTGCTGCGTGCCGGCGCGCTGGCCGCGCCCATCGAGATCGTCGAGGAGCGCACCATCGGCCCGAGCCTGGGCCAGGACAACATCGACCAGGGCTTCGAGTCCGTGCTCATCGGTCTCGCGCTGGTGGTGGTCTTCATGGGGCTGTACTACCGGGTCTTCGGCCTGGTGGCGGACGTGGTGCTGGTGATGAATCTGGTGCTCATCGTCGCCGTCCTGTCGATGCTTCAGGCGACGCTCACCATGCCCGGCATCGCCGGCATCGTGCTCACCGTCGGCATGGCCGTGGACGCCAACGTGCTCATCTTCGAGCGCATCCGCGAGGAAATCCGCAACGGCTCCAGCCCCCAGGCAAGCATCCACGCCGGCTACGACAAGGCGCTGTCCACCATCGTCGATGCCAATGTCACGACGCTCATCGCCGCCATCGTGCTGTTCAGCTTCGGCACCGGCCCGATCAAGGGCTTCGCGGTGACGCTGTTCATCGGCATCCTGACCTCCATGTTCACGGCCATCCTCGGCTCCCGCGCGCTGATCAACCTGATCTACGGCGGCCGCCGGGTGGCGAAGCTCGCCATCTGAGGACATCAAGCCATGGCCAAAGCACAGACGCGCAAGGAGCTCAACATCGACTTCATGGGCAAGCGGTACATCGCCGCCATCGCCTCCGGCGTGGCGTTGATCATTTGCCTGCTGTCGATGTTATTTCGCGGGTTCGAGTTCGGGCTCGACTTCACCGGCGGCACCGTCATCGAGCTCGGCTACCAGAACCCTGTCGAGATCGCCGATGTCACCGGCACCCTCGCCGACAATGGCTTTCCGGACGCCATTGTCCAGTACTTCGGCTCGCGTACCGACATCCTGATCCGGCTGCCGCCGCGGCCCGAGGGTGAGGGCAGCAGCTCCCAGCTCAGCGATCGGCTGGTGCGCATCCTGGGCCAGTCCGCAGGGCATGACGTGCAGGTCCGGCGCGTGGAGTTCGTCGGCCCGCAGGTGGGCGAGCAGTTGCGCGAGCAGGGCGGGCTGGCGGTGCTGTTCGCGCTGATCGGCATCCTGATCTACGTCGCCTTCCGTTTCGAGTGGCGCTTTGCGGTGGGTGCTGTCGCGGCCCTGGTGCACGACGTCATCTTCACGGTGGGCATGTTCTCCATCTTCCAGATCGAGTTCGACCTCACCGTGCTCGCGGCCGTGCTGGCGGTCATCGGCTACTCGCTGAACGACACCATCGTCATCTTCGACCGTATCCGCGAGAACTTCCGCAAGATCCGCAAGGGCACGGTGCTGGAGATCAGCAACCGCTCCATCAACCAGACGCTCTCGCGCACCATCATCACCTCCGGCACCACGCTCATGGTGCTGCTGGCGCTGTACTTCCTGGGCGGCGAGGCCATCGCCGGCTTCTCACTGGCGCTCATCATCGGCATCGTCGTCGGCACCTACTCGACCATCTACATCGCCACCGCCATCGCCGTCTGGCTCGGCATCAGCAAGGCGGACCTGGTGCCTTCGCCGGTCGCGAAGGAAGGGCAGGTAGTGGATGATCGTCCATAAAGGAAGGGCCGAGGGCCGAGTGCAAAGTGCCGGCCCCGCAAGGCCCACGGCGCTTGGCCCTTGGCCCTCTCTTGTGCATGTGCACCGTCGTCGTCCTTCGCCGCCCCGGACATGACTGGCCGCTGCTGCTGGCAGCGAACCGCGACGAATTGCGCTCGCGCCCGTCGCGGCCGCCCGCCAGGCACTGGCCGGACCGGCCGGAGGTCGTCGCCGGATTAGACCTGGAGGCCGAGGGCAGCTGGCTCGGCATCAACGACCACGGCCTCGTCGCCTGCGTGCTGAACCGCACCGGCACGCTCGGGCCGCAGCCCGGGCGCCGCAGCCGTGGCGAACTGGTGCTGGAGGCGCTGGACCACGCCGAGGCCAGCGCGGCTGCCGGTGCCTTGGCCGATCTGCATCCGGACGCCTATCGCCCCTTCAACCTGCTCGTCGCAGACCCCCGCGACTGCTACTGGTTGCGCCACGGCGGTGACGGCGAGATCCGCGTCCACCCCGTGCCCGACGGCCTGCACATGCTCACCGCCACCGAGCTGGATGACGTGACGCAGCCGCGTATCGCCCGCTTCCTGCCGGCCTTCCGCGCCGCGGCCGAGCCCCAACCCAGCGCGGACGGCGGCGACTGGCAGGACTGGATCGCCTTGCTCGGACAGCGCGCCGCCGACGATATGTCCGCCGCCGAGCGGCAGAACGCCATGAACCTGGACGGCATCGAGGTCCAGGGCGAGCCGTACGGCACCGTCGCCAGCAGCCTTGTGGCGATCCCCGCCTATCCTGGCTTCGACGCCCTGCCCGTATTCCTGCATGCCGATGGACCGCCGGACCGCGTGCCCTTTGAGCGCATTGCCGTCGCCGCCGGCGACGCAGCCGAAACGGAAGATGAGTAACGATAGCGTAACCCGACAATCAATGGCTCACTCGCGCTCTTACTGGCGCCCAGCGTCGAGCTACGCTGCGCTAACCTGACCTCTCATACATCCAATGCTTTCACGGTCTCAAAGCGCGTCCGCCAATCCGCACTAGCAACACGGCACAGCATCCATGATCCAGCTCGATCCCGAACGTCCTTTCGCGCCGTTGCCGACCCTGCGTGAGGTCAAGCCCGGCAGCTTCATCTTCGAGCGCCGCGGCGCGCTGCCGCCCAGTTTCTGCGATGAGGTCGTTGAGCGCTTCGAGGCCAATCCCGAGCAGCAGTACGCCGGCCGCGTCGGCCAGCTCCGCGAGGAGGACAGCTCCGTCAAGCAGACCATGGATCTCGTCGTCAGCAACAAGGAAGACTGGCGCGATGTCGACCAGATGTTCTTCCAGTCGCTTGCCGCTGCGATGCGCGAGTTTCGCGAGACTTACCCTTACTTCAAGGGGCCGTTCAAGGACCTGGGCTACCAGGTGCAGCGCTACCTGCCAGGCCAGTTCTACCAGTGGCATGTAGACGGCGGCAGCCATGAGCTGAGCCAGCGCCAACTCGTGGCGCTGTGGTACCTCAACGACGTACCCGGTCCCGGTGGCGAGACCCAGTTTCTCTACCAAGGCTTGAGCGTACGTCCCGAGCGCGGCAAGCTCGTCCTCTTCCCGCCCTTCTGGACGCATGAGCATCGTGCGAACCGCGTCGAAGACGGCGTCAAGTACATCGCGACGACCTGGGTGGTTTTTGCGTGAGAGAGCACGGAGTACGGAGCATGACGTACGGGGCGTAAGCCTGCCGCGCAGCACTCCGCACTTCGCACTCATACTCCCACCCCGAAGCCCCACCCGGCATCGCCATGACCACGGCCATCCCAAACTCACCACATCTGCTGGCCATCATCGAGCTCGGCGGCTACCCCAACTTCACTCCCCTCTACCAGCGTCTCGGCTTCGACGCCGAGCTGGTCAATTCCCAGCGCAAGGCGCAAGCGGCCCTCAAGCGCCGCATCCCGAACGTCATTGTCGCGGAGTACAACTTCCAGTCCGACTTCCGCGACCGCACCAGTAACCTCGAGACCCTGATGGCCCGGCTCCAGAAGCACCCGGAAGTCCGCGTCATCTGCATCTACCAGCCCGAGCACCAGCCCAAGCTGGACATTCTGCGCGCGCGCTTCCCCGTGTTCGCGGCGCTGCCGCTGCCGGTGAGCGAGGCGGCGATGGAGGCGGCGCTGCGCCGGGCGATCGGCCTGGCGGCTGAAGTGTAGGGCGAGGCTGGCGGCCGAGGCCCGGCTTGCCGCCGCTGCCATGCTGCCAGGTCTTTCAAGGCACCTTGTGCGGGCCTACACTCGGGTAGATAAGCACGAATCTGCAACGGGCACTGACATGCACGCCAACGCCGATCCCTACGCAGCCGACTATGACGCCTGGATCAACGCCCAGGCTGTCCTCCTCCGCACGGGGCGCTTGCAAGAGCTCGACGCCGAGCAGCTCGCAGAGGAACTGGAAGCTATGAGTCGTCGCGAGCGCAACGAACTGGTCAGCCGGCTCATCATCCTAATCGCCCATTTGCTGAAGTGGCAGTATCAGCCTGCCCATCGTTCCTCCAGTTGGCGCGGCTCCATCGTGGAACAGCGCGTCCAGATCGATCGGGAGCTCCGGCTGAGTCCGAGCCTCAAGCCATTTCTCCCGGAAGCGGTATCCCAAGCCTACCCCGATGCGTTGCGCATCGCGACGCAAGAGACCGGACTTGATCCGTCCACCTTCCCCGCCGATTGCCCATACAGAGCCGACGATCTGCTGGAAGACGGATTCTGGCCGGATTGAGACGCGCGCAAGCGTTCATAGGGGAAGCGCATCCGCCGTCCCGGCTTGTGATGAATGCGCTTCGCGACTGGGACAGCCTTGCGAAAACAGGCTGTTGACGTCGCGGTGACCGCGGCTGGCCGCACCGGCTTCCGCCCGTGTTGTGGCCGGTGCGGAGCCGATCCCGATTTCGATGTCGCGCCGGCCAGCAGCGGTCAGTCGCGGTTCGGCGCAATCGTCCTAGTGCAGCGCTTGTCCTTACTTTGCTGTCGTTGTCGTTGTCGTTGTCGAGTATCCGATTACGACC
Source organism: Thiohalocapsa sp. (assembly GCF_022340605.1). Lineage (GTDB taxonomy): Bacteria > Pseudomonadota > Gammaproteobacteria > Chromatiales > Chromatiaceae > Thiohalocapsa. The sequence continues at coordinate 29,055 of NZ_JAJDNQ010000089.1, read as the reverse complement.
ACGACCAAGACCAGAGACTTCGACCAGGTTCCTCAGCTCCGGCCCCACCTGGGTTGGCGCCCTGCAAAGTTGGCTGAAACGGGGTACTAGGAGCCTCGCAACAACACCTGGCACTGCGCAGGCGGCCGCGGCCGGGCCCGAGGCTTGCTGGATGATGCCGTGGGGGTGCGGGCCTCGGGGCTGAACCACCAGGCGAGCTCGGCGCCGCAGCCGCTGCCCGCCGGCACGGGGGCCTGTTGTTGGCAATGCGGGCTGCCGGGCGGGCACTTGAGGCGCACATGCATGTGGGCGTCGTGGCCCCACCAGGGGCGGAGCTTGCGCAGCCAGGCGGCGTTGTGCTCCATCCTGCACAGGGCGCGCTTGATGCCCGGGTTGACCAGGATGCGGTCCACGGTGGGCTCGGCGGCGGCGGTCCGGATGAGGAAGAGCTGGTCCGGGCCGAAGCGCGAGCTGAGCTCGAGCCCGTCCGGGGTGACCATGCTGGGTGGGTCCTGGCCCTCCGGTGCCGCGCGCACCGCCCCGGCGGGGCTGTCCACGAGGGTCAGCCAAACGTCGACATCAAGGCCGTTCTGGTGGCTCACGTGGGATGAATTCATGCGCCCGCCGCGGGGCTGGGAGAGGTCGCCGATCATGATGAGCCGGCCGTTGTGGGTGTCCATGGCCTTGCCGAGATCCTTGACCAGGCGGATGGTCTCCGGGTGGCCGTAGAAGCGGTTGCGGTGGCGGCGGATGCTGACGAAGCCGGTGCCGGTGGCCGGCAGGCTCTGTGCGCCCGCGATGCAACCGTTGGACGGCCCGCCGATGGCCGTCGGCTTGCCCAGGGACGCGTGCTCGACGCGTGACCAGGGTGTCTCCGCGGCGCCTGCCAGCGGTGCCGGGCCCGCGACGATGAGGCCGACGATCAAGCTGGGACCCAGCCTCACCGCGATCCTGCCGAGCTGTTGTGCTCGCGGCCGTCGGGATGTCTGTCGCGCCTGCCGTAACGTCATCATTCGATTCCCCCGCTTGTGCGCTTCGTTGGGCGCTTTGCTGCTGTTGTCGGAGGCCGCTTTGCGCAGCCATGCCGGGATGTTAGCGGAAATCCGGGCGCCGGCGCCTGCTGTCACCGGCAATGGGCCGGTGTGCCGGTCGACAGGCCGGTCTGCATCGCACTGGCGGCAGCGGCTGTTCGCGGGCACGGCGTCGCGGTCGGCGTGGCTGGAGCCTGGCACAGGGGGGCGGCTGCTGTTGCCGATGCGGCGGAGAGGGCGGGGGTGTCGCCGGGGGGTGGGGGGGCGCCGTCCCTGGCGTGCGGCGCCGCGGCGAGGCGGCACCTCGAGGGGCGGCGTCCGGCCCCTGGGTCGTCGGGCAAGCGGTGTGCTACTTGCGGCGCTTCTTGCTGGCGCGCTTGGCGATGACCGCCCCGCGCATCATCAGCACCACGAACAGGCTGGCCGCGAAGCCGGCGAGCGCCAAGAGGCTGCTGACCAGCATGGGCTTGTTCTGCGGGTCGGAGATATTCATGAAGTTGCCGACACCCGCGAGCGTGGGGTTGTTGGTGGGCACGGCGACCAGGAAGGCACAGTACACCAGGAATACCGCGAAGAAGACCATCTTGATGTCCATCTGGATGGCTGCGAGCACGGTGCCGAGGGCCAGCAGGTAGATCACGAGGCCGGTGTACTGCTGGTCGTTCATCAGCTCACGATAGCCCTGCGTGTTCAGGATGTAGAGCAGGCCGATGATGGCGCCCCAGTTGACGATTTGCCGCACCAGATACCAGACGCGGTTATTGTTGCTGACGTACGACTGCGACCAGCCCGATATCAGCGACACCACCGCCACCACCGGCAGGAAGAACTCCCAATAGGTGGTGGTGGCGCCGACGCCCTTCTGGGTGAGCCAGAAGAGGACCAAGGTGGCTACGAACAGGATGAGCAGGGGTAGTAGCGCCATCGGCAGCGGGGTCATCCCGTTGTCGTTGTGCTTCTTGGCGTTTGTGGTTGCGGCAGCGGACACGTCGAATCCTCCAACTGAGCATGGGAAGGGGCCGACAGCCGCTGAGCCCTTCGCGTCGGGCAAGCCTGCCGCAGCGGTGGGTCCGGGCACGGGGGCAGGTGGGCCGTCGGCGGGACAGCCACGCTAGAGTCTAAACCATTTTGTCCTTGTGTGAAGAATGATTGACACAAAAAACGGGCGGCGAGTGTCAATCAAAGATGACATTCGCGTCAGTCCCGTGGCGCCAAGATTCAAAAAAGTCTTTATCGGACATGGGCTTGTGGTCGTGCGGTCAGCGCTCGCCGGGGCCTGATCTGCCGCCTGCGCAGGTAAGTCCGGCCACGAGACGCGAGTGGTTGGCGTCAGAATGGCCAGATGAGCGGAACTAGGCCGACGGTGACGATGCCGACCAGCAGCGTCAGCGGGATACCGGCGCGCAGGAAGTCGCCGAAGCGGTAGCCGCCGACGCTGTACACCATCAGGTTGGTCTGGTAGCCGATGGGGGTGGCGAAGGCTGCGGAGGCGGCGACCATCACCGCGACCATGAACGGCACCGGGCTGACGCCCATGAGCCGGGCGGCGTCCATCGCCATGGGGAACACCAGCACGGCGGCGACGTTGTTGGTGGCCAGTGCCGTCAGCAGTGCCGTCGCCAGGAATACCAGCGCCAGCGACAGCCAGGGCAGGCCATGCGCCAGGCCGATGACAGAGCCGGCGAGCATGCTCGCGGCGCCGGTCTTCTCGAGCGCGGTGCCGATACCCAGCGACGTGGCGATGACGACGAGCACCTGCCAGTCCGGTGCCCGCCGCGCGACGCGGCCGGCGGTGCAGCGGGTCAGCACCATGCCGCCCGCGGCGAGCAGTGCCGCCTCCAGCATGCTGAGCAGCCCGGTGGCGACACTCACCACCATGGCGGTGACGATGGCCAGGGCCACCGGTGCGCGCTCGTGGGCCGGCGGATGGTCGTTGCCGAGCTGCGCCACCACCAAGAAGTCCCGCGCGTTGCGCTGTTGCAGCACGAACTCCGGATGCGTCTCCAGCAGCAGGGTGTCGCCGGCCGCCAGCACGATGTCGCCGATCTTGCGCTGCACCCGCTCGCCGTTGCGGGACAACGCGATGATGGCGGCGTTGTAATGGGCGCGGAAGCGGCCCGCGCGCACCGAGCGGCCCACCAGCGGGCTCTTGTTGGACAGCACCGCCTCCACGAAGCAGCGGTCCTGCCGCCTGCCGCTGAGCTTGAACACTTGGTCTGTCGCCGGGCGCAGTCCGCGCATGCGCTGCAGGTCCATCACCGAATCCAGCATGCCCGCGAACACCAGCCGGTCGCCGCCGCGCAGCTCCGCCTGCGACGACACCGCCGGCATGATCTGGCCGTTGCGCTCGATCTCTACCAGGTAGAGGCCGGGCAACTGGCGCAGGCCGGCCGCCTCGATGCTCTTGCCCGCGAGCGGGCTGCCGGCCGGCACCAGCATCTCAACCGTGTAACTGCGCACGTCCGCGAAGCTCTCGGTGGCGGGCATGCGCGCCGGCAGCAGCCGCCGGCCGAAGAGCGTCAGGTAGACGATGACCGTCAGCACCACGGGCACGCCGATCCAGGCCAGCTCCAGCAGTGCCAGGCCATCACGTCCGGTGCGCGCGGTGTACATGCCATCCACCACCAGGTTGGTGCTGGTGCCGATGAGGGTGCAGGTGCCGCCGGCGATGCTCGCGTAGCTGAGCGGGATGAGCAGGCCGGACAGCGACAGCCGATGGCGCTTGGCCCAGTCCAGCACTGCCGGGATGAAGATCGCCACCACCGGCGTGTTGTTGAGAAAGGCGCTGATGCCCGCCACCGGCAGCATCAGCCGCAGCCTGGCGTTGGTCTCGTTGCGCGGGTGCCCCAGCAGGGACTGACCGATCCAGCCCACCGCGCCCGTCTCGGTAAGCCCGGTGACCACCACGTAGAGCACGGCGACGGTAATGACGCCGGGATTCGCGAAGCCCGCCAGCGCTTCGTCCACGCTCAGCACGCCGGTCACCAGCAGCAGGGTCAGGGCGCCGGAGGTGACGATGTCCGGCGCGATGCGCGTGCGGGCGAACAGCACGAAGCAGAACACCACCAGCGCAATGCTGAGCCAGCCCTGCCAGCCGAGGGCGCTAACGCTGCCGAGGGTTTCCGTGATGGAGGGGCCGTCCAAGGCGGTGCTGTCGTCTGTGCTGCGCAGTGGGATGGGTTGATCAGACCGACGCGCCGAGCCGGCGCGCGATGTCGCGAATCTGCGCCGGCGGCGGGTACTCGGCGGCGGCCGCGTTGCTGGCCAGGTAGTCGCGCCAGCGGGCGAAGTCGTCGGCCAGGTCCGCGTCCGTATTGTGGCAGCCGAGCACGCTGATGACCCAGTCGCCGATGCGCCAGGGGCCGTTGCCGGTGAGCTCACCGCGGAGCAGGTGTGCGGCCTGCTGCGGCGCGCTCTGGTGCCAGAACAGGTCCAGGTACAGGAGCCCCTCGGAATGCGGGAAGCAGGCGGCGATGACCTTGGCCCCAATCCCCTCTGGGTTTCCATCTGGGCTCGCTGTTGGCCTTCCGTCCGGGCGCCGGCCCGGCGCGCGCCAGCGCAGCGCCAGCGGGGCTGTCACGTCATAGGGCTTGGGGCCGGCGACGGTCATTGCTCGTCTGAGAGTGGCCGTGTCAACCGTTGCCCGCACCCGTGCCGATGAGCGCTTCATAACGCTCCTTGAAGGCCGCCTGGCGCAGCCGCTCCGCCTCCTGCTCGGTGGCGATGAGCGGGGACTCCTGCCAGGTACCGCTGCCATGGTCGTAGACCGAGAACCGCCACGCCTTGCCCACCTTGAAGACCTTGGTGACATCACTACCCGCCTGGGCCATGGCCTGCATGCGATTCAGGCCTGCCGGCATGCCGGCGCCCGTGGCCGGTGTTGCCGCCGGCTCGCTCGCCGGTGCCACCGCGGCCGGAGTTGCAGCGGGCGTTGCGGCCGGACGGGCTGGCGGGGCCTCGCGAAAGCGGAAGGTGTTGTTTTGGATCTCGCCTCGCACGTCGAGCTCCACCGCCTCGACGTTCGGCAGCCGCTTCAGGATGTAGGCGGCCATCAGCATGCCGACCTTGTGGTTCTCCTTCTCCAGCGCCGAGAGCAGCTTGTCGGCGACGATCTGGCAGCGTTGCTCGAGGTTCGGCGACTGCACCCACTCGCGGCTCATCTGCCAGCCGCCGTCCATGTCCGCGTCCAGCTTCGCGCAGAAGTCCGCGCTACCGGCGAGCACATTTTCCGGAACGTTCAGAGTGTATTCCTGGTCCTCGATGATGGCCTTGAGGAGCATACGTCGACCTCCAATGAGCTGCGGTGCGCGTTGTCGCGGTATGGTATCAAACGCGCCCGCCGCCGCGATCGGCTCCTGCCAACAGGCCCTGGCCGTGCCGCGTCCGTCCAAGTCACCCGCGACCCCGAGCCCACCATGCTGCTGACCATCCCGAACCTGCTCAATGCCGCCCAGCTCGACAGGATGCGCGAGATCATCCGTGGCGGCGACTTCGTCGACGGCAAGCTCACGGCCGGCTTTGCGGCGGCGCGGGTCAAGCACAACGAGGAGCTCGGGCAGGAGCCGGAGCGCATCCAGCGCCTGATTCGGATCCTGATGGCGAGCCTCGGCTACAACGAAACCTTTCGCTTCGGTGTGCTGCCGCACCGGGTGGCGGACCCGATCTTCGCCCGTTACCGCCCCGGCATGGCCTACGGCGACCACGTGGACGACCCGATCATGGGCGCGAGCGGGCCGCGCTTTCGCACCGACGTGTCCATGACCGTCTTCCTGAACGCGCCCGAGGAATACGACGGCGGCGAGCTGGTCATCCGCACCAGCTTCGGCGAGCGCCGAGTCAAGCTGCCGGCCGGTGATGCGGTGGTCTACCCGTCCTCCAGCCTGCATCGTGTGGCCGAGGTCAGCCGCGGCGAGCGGCTGGTGGCGCTCACCTGGATACAGAGCTACGTGCGGGACCCGGCGCGGCGCGAGCTGCTGTACGAGCTGAACCTCGCCCGGGAGCACCTGCTGAAGACCGCGCCCGAAGCCGAGCACACGGGGCTGGTGGACCGCAGCTACAGCAACCTGGTGCGGATGTGGGGGGAAATCTGAAGAAAAGTGCGAAGTGCGAAGTGCGGCCGATGCTCGCCACTCGGTCCGGCTGCTTGGCAGTGTGGGCCGATCACGCGTAGCGCAGGCGCGCAGGGTGGCCGAGCGCGGAGACTGTGAAAGCATTCCGTGTAGGTCGGGTTACGCTATCGCTAACCGGACCTACGATCCTAGCCCCTCTGTTTCGCCTGGCCCTTCATCTTGTTGACGATGGCGTAGACGCCGACGTGGCGATTCGGGCTCAGGTGCTCTTCGAGTTGGAGGCCCGTGAACAGGTCGTCCACGTCGGTGGCCTCGATCTCCGCCGGCGTCTTGCCGGAGAACACCTGCACCAGCAGCGCCACGACGCCCTTGATGATGGCGGTGTCGCAGTCGCCCTGGAATCTGAGCCGCGGGCCACCGTTCAGCGGCTCGGGCATGACGTGCACGGTGCTCATGCATTCCATGACGCGGTTGGCATCCACTTTGAGCGCGGGGTCCATGGGCGGCAGCTGCTCGCCGAGCTCAACCAGATATTCGTAGCGCTGGTCCCAATCGCCGAGCAGCTCGAAGGTCTCGACGATGTCCTGGATCTCGGGGTCGGTGGTCATAGGCGCGGGGGGGGGGCTTGTCGGCGGTGGCTTTCGGCTTGGGCTTGGTCTGAGGCTCGGTGCAATGCCTGGTGCTCAGACGCTGAAGGACTCGCCGCAGCCACACTGGTCCTTTATGTTCGGGTTGCGGAACTCGAAGCCCTCGTTAAGCAGGCTGGTCTTGACGAAGTCGACCTCCATGCCGTCCAGGCGCGGCAGGCTCTGGTCGTCAACGACCACCTTCACGCCGTGACTCTCGAAGACCTGATCGCCTGCCGCGACCTCGTCGGCGTAGTCGACGACATAGGCGAAGCCGGTGCACCCGCTCTTCTTGGTGCCAATGCGAAGCCCAAGGCCGTGCCCGCGCTTCTCGATCATGTTGCTGATGTGCCGCGCGGCGGCATCGGTGAGGGTGACTGCCATGGTGCTGCTCCGGTGTCGGTAAGAATCGATCGCACAAGGTAGTAAACCTTACCCGTCAGGATTTCAAGTCCGAGTACGCCTGCACCCGATTTCTGCTGCCACTGCCCACCGACGCCTTGGCATCGAAATCGATACCGATCCCGGTGCCGATTTCGACTTCGCCTCGGCCACCAGTGCTTAGCCGCATGTCGGTGTGGTTGGACCAGTGCAGCGTTTGTCCTAGCCTCGTTGTCGTTGTCGAGTATCCGACCACGACCACGAGCAGAGACTTCGATCAGGTTCCTCGGCTCCGGCCCCACCCGAGTTGGTGCCCTGCAAAATTGGCGCAAACGCGGTACTAGTGCCGCTGCTCACCGCCAGAGGCGTGGCCGCCGAACAGTGACATTTCCATCAGCCCCCGCATCAGGTCGGCGCGGGCGTCGATGCCGTCGGTCTCCAGCAGGGCCTGCTTGTCATCGGCGCCGAGCGGCAGGTGGGCGCAGAGCAGGTTGACCAGATCGAAGTCTTCCATTTTGCCGATGTCGTCCCATGGCACCTCCACCCGGCGGTGGTCGCAGAAGGCGCGCAGCGAGCCCATGAAGCGCTCGCGGTTACTGATGGCGCCGGCTTCGAGGTCATAGTCGGCGGCGAAGCGGCTCCAGTCCGGGCGTACGCGCCGGTAGCCGTCAAGCTCCGGCAGCTCCTCGGCGATCTCGAAGCGGCAGAGTCCGGTCAACACCAGCACGATGCGGCCGTCGTTGGTCTCGCTGTAGGAGGTGATGCGCCCGGCGCAGCCGATGCGGTACACCGCCGGCGGGTCTGGTTCCTGGGCATCGGCGCGCGGTTGCACCATGCCGATCAGATGGTCCCGTGCCAGGGCCGCGGCCACCATGTTCAGATAGCGCGGCTCGAAGATGTTGAGCGGCAACTGCACGCCCGGCAACACCACGGCGCCGCTGAGCGGGAAGATGGGCAGCGCTTGCGGCAGATCGGCGAAGGCTTGCAGAAAAGGGCTTTTCACGGCTGAGTCCTCGCGTTGGCGGTGTCGTCCCGGGTGCGGAGGTCGAATGTCCTGTGGGACCGCGACATCGCGTCGAGATTCAGACATTGGGGGCCGATGGGCATCGCTGCCAGGGGGGCATTGCCTCGTCCGGGTCGTGGGAGCTTGCTCAGTGGCCCTCGGCCAGCACCACTCCGAGCGCTTCGGCCACATCCTGGAGGAGCTCGCCGGCGGTGCTGAAGTCGAAGCCGTTGATGGCATTTTGCAGCGCGTCGATGGTCTCGCCCGGCACCACGCCAGCCAAGCGCCCGCGCAGCGGCTCGAAGGCGTTGATGGCGGCGGCGTCGACATCCGCCAGCAGCACCGCCATGGCGCGCACCTGTGCGCCCAGCACGCCGAGCTTCCGCTGTGCCGCCAGGGCGTCCAGTTGCTCATCCGGCGGCGCCGAGCGCGCGTCGTCCGCGGCGGTGTCGCGCACCTCGAAGCCGAGCCGCGCCTGGCCGCCCGCTCGTTCGCTGAGATTGCAGGCCAGCACGATCTCGCCCGAGTCGGTGAACTTGAGCGCGTTGTCCGTCGGGCCAGCGAGCACCTGTTGCAGGCGGGCCGGGTCGCCCACGACCGCCGCCGGCACGTGCGGGTCCAGCTCGGCGCGCAGCGCGAGGCACTTGCGCCGCGCCTGCTCCGCATAGCCGGCGACGAGCTGGGACAGCATTTCGCCCGGCGCGAAGGCGGACCGTTCCAGCCGCAGCTCGCCCGCTTCCAGCTTCGCGACGTCCAGGAGGTTGTTGATCTGATTCAGTACTCCATGCGCGGCCCGGTCGGCGCGCAGCAGGTGATCGCGCTGCTGCGCGGTGACGGCCTGCTTGAGTGCCAGACGCGTCATGCCGACGACCACGTTCATGGGGGTGCGGATCTCGTGGCCGACGTTGGCCAGGAAGGCGCGCTTGGCCGTGTCGGCGCTGTCGGCGGCCGCCTGCGCGCGGTGCAGACGTGCCTCCAGCTCGCGGATGCGGGTGCGGTCCTGCTCGCGCTGACGGCCCAGCGCGTCCAGGCAGGCGTCGAGCTGTGCCCAGTCGTCGCCCCCATGCGATCCGCCCGGCGCGAGTTGCCGGGCGCGGCGGGCCAGTGCCCGCCGCGGGCGCAGCAGCCACGATCCGGCCAGGTAGACCGCGCCGGCCATTGCGGCGGTGCCCCAGATCACACCGAAGGCGGACCCCAGCACGCCCGACCATGCGAGCAGCGGCACACCCGCCACGACAGGCAGGAGAAGCAGCAGGCGCAGCAGCGAGTCGGTCACGGGGGAGATTCCGTCGTTGAAGCGAGGCCGGCCCTGCGGGTCGGCGGCAGGCGCAGAAGGTGCGCGGCCAGTCTTCGATCACAAGCTAGCGGAAGCGGTCGTGCGGAGACTGTGATGCAGGTTGGACAACGGCCCGGGCCGGCCCGTACCGAGTCGCGGGCTGCGAACCAGACGGCACGCCGGCGATGGCGATGGCCTCGCCCGACGGGCTAAGCCCCCGGCCGGCAAGCCAAAGCCGGCGCCCGGCTGGCGCCGCACCGCTGGCATGCTCCCCGGGCCGGGCCTTGCCAAGTCGCCTCAGCGGGCGGCCGCCCGGTGCATGCGGGCACCCCCCATTGCGCCATCAACTTGACTGTGTCGGCGCCCGGCACATACCATCGCCGGCTCTTTACCGCACAAAGTCGCCCATGGATCTCTCCGCAATTCGGGCACCTGTTACCGACGATCTCCAGGCAGTCGACGAGCTGATCCTTCAGCGCCTGCAGTCCAACGTGGTGCTTATAAACCAGATCGGCCACTACATCGTGGGTAGTGGCGGCAAGCGGCTGCGCCCGCTGCTGGTGCTGCTGGCGGCGCGCGCCTGCGGCTACGGCGGCGCGCGCCACATCGACATGGCCGCCATCATCGAGTTCATCCACACCGCGACGCTGTTGCACGACGATGTGGTCGACGGCTCCGAGCTGCGCCGCAATCGCGACACCGCCAACGCCGTCTGGGGCAACGAGGCGAGTGTGCTGGTGGGCGATTTCCTGTACTCGCGCGCCTTCGAGATGATGGTGGACGTCGGCATCATGCGGGTCATGGACGTGCTCTCGCACGCCACCAACCGCATCGCCGAGGGCGAGGTGCTGCAACTGCTGAACACCCACGACCCGGACACCGACGAGGCGCGCTACATGGAGGTCATCGAGCGCAAGACCGCGACCCTGTTCGAGGCCGGCACCCGGCTTGGCGCCGTGCTGTCGGAGGCCCCGCAGGACGTGGAGGACCGGCTCGCCGCCTACGGCATGCACTTGGGCGTCGCCTTCCAACTGGTGGACGACGCGCTGGACTACGACTCAGACAGCGAGACCATCGGCAAGCACATCGGCGACGACCTCGAAGAGGGCAAGCCAACCCTGCCGCTGATCCGCGCCATGGCCGTCGGCAGCGAGGCGCAGCGGAACATGCTGCGCAAAGTCATCGAGGAAGGCGGGCGCGAGCGCATCGGCGATGTCGTTTCAGCCATTGTCGAAACCGACGCTTTGTCATACACTGCGCAGCTTGCCAAGCGGCATGCGCAGCTCGCCCACGAGGCCCTCGACGTCCTGCCGGACTCGGACGCGAAGCGCGCACTGCTGGCCACGGCGGACTTCGCGGTGGCTAGGCGTTACTGACCGGACGCCGCCCCTCTTCACTCTGGAGCGGGTGCAGGCGATAAGATTGAAAGCGGTTCCCGGCCGCCTTCGATCACAACGGAACTGAAGACGCCGCGGAGCGGCAAGAAAACGCGTTCGGCTCCATGGCGGCCGGCACGCGCGCTAGACAATCGCACGACACAATCGGGGTGTAGCTCAGCCTGGTAGAGCACTGTCTTCGGGAGGCAGGGGTCGAAGGTTCGAATCCTTTCACCCCGACCAATTCAAGCCAACGCAAAGGGCCAGCTCGACCTTCGGGCTGGCCCTTTTCGTTTGTCGTGGCGTTATATGGGAGCGGCAGGCTCGGTGCCGGGATCCGCTGAGCTCACAACAAAGCCACAGCCTTGATCTGAATCCAGACGGTCATGCCGGGCGCGAGGCCCAACTGCTCGGCGGAGCGGTGGGTGACGCGGGCGAGCACCGGGGAGCCGGCCACGTCCAGCTTCACCAGCGACAGCGCCGGATGGGCGTCGTTGCCGAGCGATAGCACGCGGGCGGGCAGGGTGTTGAGGATGCTGGTGCCGGTCTTGGGTTCGTGGGCGATGCTGACGTCGCGCGCCAGGATGCGGATGCGCGCGTGGTCGCCAATGGCGGCACCGCTGTCGCGCACCCAGAGGCTCGCGCTGCAGCAGGCGACCCGCAGCAGGTGCCAGCGCTCGTCGCGCTCGGCCACCCGGCCGTCGAGCACCACGCCCGCGTCCTCGCCCAGGCGAATCGGCAGGTCCAGCCGCGACAGGATCTGGTTCAGCGGGCCGCTCGCCAGCACCCGGCCCGCGTCCATTACCACCAAGTGGTCGGCGAGCCGCGCGACCTCGTCCGGGGCGTGGCTCACGTAGAGCACCGGGATTTCCAGATCGTCGTGCAGACGCTCCAGGTACGGCAGGATCTCCTGCTTGCGCGCCAGGTCCAGCGCCGCCAGCGGCTCGTCCATAAGCAGCAGCCGCGGGCTCACCGCCAGCGCGCGGGCGATGCCGACGCGCTGGCGCTCGCCGCCGGAGAGCGACGCCGGTCGGCGCTTTAGCAGGTGGCCGATGCCAAGCAGCTCGATGGCGTGCTCCAGGCTGAACCTGGCTTCCCTTGCATCTTGGCCTTGGCCCTTGGCCTGGCTGCGTTTCTGTCCATAGCGCAGGTTGCTCAGCACCGTCAGGTGGGGGAACAGGCTCGCTTCCTGGAACACGTAGCCGATGGGGCGGCGGTGCGTGGGCACCCAGGTGCTGGCGTCCTGCCAGGTCTCGCCGTTGAACCGGATCTCGCCCGCGGCCGCGTGCTCCAGCCCGGCGATGCAGCGCAGCAGCGTGGTCTTGCCGGAGCCGGAGTGGCCGAACAGCGCCGTAACGCCCAGGCCGGGCAGGCGCTCGTCCACGTCCAGCGCGAAGCCGGGCCACTGGACGCGGACGCGGGCTTGGATGCCGGGCTTGGCCATGGTCATTTCCGTGTGTGGTCCGGCCGCCAGGAGTAGAGCGCCAGCAGCACCAGGAACGAGAACACCAGTAGCACCGCTGCCAGGCGGTGCGCCTCGCCGTACTCCAGCGCCTCCACATAGTCGTAGATCTGCACCGACGCGACCCGAGTCACGCCCGGGATGTTGCCGCCGATCATCAGCACTACACCGAACTCGCCAACGGTGTGCGCGAAGGTGAGGATACCGGCGGTGACGAAGCCCGGCAGCGACAGCGGCAGCGCCACGGTGAAGAAGCGGTCCAGTGGCGACGCGCGCAGGGTCGCGGCCGCCTCCAGCGGCCGCTCGCCGATGGCCTCGAAGGCGTTCTGCACCGGCTGCACCATGAAGGGAAGGGAATAGAGCACCGAGCCCACCACCAGCCCCCAGAAGGTGAAGGGCAGGAGGCCGATGCCGAGGGTTTGGGTGAGCCAGCCCACGGGGCCGTTCGGCCCCAGTGTCACCAGGAGATAGAAGCCCAGCACCGACGGCGGCAGCACCAGCGGCAGCGCCACCACGGCGCCGATGGGTCCCTTCCAGCGCGAGCGGGTGCGCGACAGCCACCAGGCGATGGGTGTGCCGACGAGGAACAGGATCAGGGTCGTGACCGTCGCCAGTTCCAGAGTCAGGACGATGGCTTCGAGGTCGGTTTCGGATAGGGGCATTTCGAAGTTCAGAGTGCAGAGTGCAGAGTGCCGGGGCCGATGTGGGAGCGGCGTCTCCGCCGCGATCAAGGTTACAGGCGTGCAGGAGTGCAGGCGTGCAGGAGTGCAGGCGTGCAGGAGTGCAGGAGTGCAGGAGTGCAGGCGTGCAGGAGTGCAGGAGTGCAGGGCCGTGCGTGCACTCTTGCACTTCATGCACTCTTTCCGCTCCTGCACTTTGAGCACTCAGTGCACTGCTGCGCCAGTCCTCCGTATCATTCCGTCTCGTAGCCGAAGTCGTGAATCACGGCCTGCGCCTTCTCTCCCTTCAGATATGCGAACAGGGCCGTCACCGCGGCGCTGTCTTTGCCTTTGTCGAGAATCACGGCATCCTGGCGGATGGGCTCGTGCAGGTCGCCGGGCACGATCCAGCCGGAGCCCTTGGTAATCTGGCCATCCTGCATCACCTGCGACAGGGCGACGAAGCCCACTTCGGCATTGCCGGTGTCGACGAACTGGTAGGTCTGGGCAATGTTCTCACCCCTCACCAGCTTCGGCTCCAGGGCCGCCTTGACGCCGAGGGCGTCCATGGTCTGCATCGCCGCCTCGCCGTAGGGTGCGAGCTTGGGGTTGGCGATGGCGAGCTTGTTGAAGTCGCCCGATTTCAGCAGCGCTTCGCCGTCCTCGACGACGTCGGGCTCGGCGGACCACAGCACCAGGGTGCCGACGGCATAGGTGAAGCGCGTGCCGGGCACGGCGACGCCTTCTTTTTCCAGCAGCTCCGGGCGCTTCTGGTCGGCGGCGAGCAGCGCCTCGAACGGCGCGCCGTTCTCGATCTGGGCGTAGAGCTTGCCGGTGGAGCCGTAGGATGCCTTGACGGTGTGCTCGGTGTCTTCCTCGAACATCTGGATGATGGTCTTCATGGGCGCCGTGAAGTTGGCGGCGACGGCGATCTGCGCTTCATCGGCGGCGGCGGTCCCGGCGGCGAGCGCGAGGGCCAGGACGGCGGACACGGGTACGAATTGTTTCATGGGTCGGTTGCTCCTTGTCGGAGTGAGTTGAAGGCGGCCGACTCGACGCGGCCGCCCGGTTGCTGATGCGGGCCGCTACGCGCAGCTCGCCAGAATGACGCTGGACGCTTGAAATACGGCGCATGCCTCGCGGCCGGGCCGCAGGTCGAGCTGCTCCAGTTCGGCGCGGGTGATCAGGGCGGCGAGGCGCAAGTCCCCGGGCAGCCGCAGCGTCACGTCGGCCTCCAGTGGGCCTTCCCGGATACGGCTGACCTCGCCCCAGAGCTGGTTTGCCGCCGACGTGCGCAGCCCCCGGCCCGTGCCCAGCATCACGGCCGTGGCCTTGACCAGGGCCTGCACCTCGGCGCCCGGCTTGAGCGCGAACGCCTCGGCGCTCTCGCGCGTCAGCAGCGCGGTGACCTGTGTGTCGGCGCCGAGCCGCACCGTCGCGTGCGCGCCAACCTGGTCGGTGCTGAGCTGGACGAGCGTGCCGGCAAAGCGGTTGCGGGCGCTGGTGTGCAGCGACATGCGACTGAGCAGTGCCCGGAAGGCGTGCTCGTCGCCGTCGCTCACCAGATCCAGTTGTGCGCCCAGGCGATCGAGCGCCTCCTGGTACTCGTGCTCGACGGCCCGGTAGAGGGCCACCAGCCTGCGGCCGTGCGCCGTCAGCCGGGTGCCGCCACCGTCGCGCCCGCCGATCGAGCTCTCCACCAGCGGTTGTGCGGTCAGGTTGTTCATCGCATCCAGCGCATCCCAGGCCGCCCTGTAGGACATGGGCACGGCCTTGGCTGCCCGGGCGATGGAGCCGTGGCGGCCGATGGCCTCCAGCAGCCGGATGCGCGTGTCGCCCAGCAGATCGCCGAGCTCGGTGGCCAGCGAGAGTCGGCCGACCAGGCGGGGGGAGCGCGCGCGTGGAGTTGTCATGGAGGCTCTATATTTCGAACGATATAACGACATGGCCCGCAAGGCACTGCAAACCAGGGGCCAACCCCCTCCGGCGCTAAGCTTGTATCTGCCGAGCGGGTTACCTTAGCCTCGGTGCTCGTCGCGCCGGCTCCGTCCGCTGCGGCGCCATACCAACCAATGACAACGAGGCCATTTGCATGAAGATCAGCGCGCGCAACCAATTCCACGGCAAGGTCGTCTCCGTCACCCCGGGCGCCATCAACGCCGAGGTGACGTTGGCGCTGCCGGGCGGTCAGGAAATCGTTGCCGTCGTCACGAACGCGAGCGTCAAGTCTTTGAATCTAAAGCCTGGCGCGGAGGCTGTCGCGCTGTTCAAGGCATCGTCCGTGCTGGTCATGACCGACGCTTCCGGCGTGCGTCTGTCGGCCCGCAACAGTCTCCCGGGCACCGTCAAGGCCCTCGATATCGGCCCCATCAATGCCGAGGTCACCATCGCGCTGCCCTCCGGCGACGAGGTGCATGCCACCATCACGCACAAGGCGAGCGATGAACTGGGCCTCAAGGAAGGTGTTGCGGCTACGGCCGTGATCAAGGCGCCGTTGGTTATTCTCGGCGTTCCCGCCTGAACACGCAATATGCACTAGTCTATAGCGAAGCTGGCCGAGCGCGGTGGTTGCTGCACCGAAATGGTGCGATGTGGTCGGCGCTCGGCCAACGCTTCGGCCAATCCTGCAATCGGCCAATCCTGCAATCGGTTGCTCCAACCCCGCGCGCGTTCGGCGCCAAAGGCGCATGGCTGGCATGAGACGGCTCGCGGCCTCTGGAGCATTGGGCCCGGATGACCGCCTCGACATCGCCGCGAACGCGCTTGCGCCGCGAGCGCGCCGCCCGCTGCAACCCTTGACCCGCCATCAGCCTTCCCTGACCGTCTCGAAGCGCATGGAAGTGGAGCGTACAGCGTGTCGCGTAATATACAAAAGTAATCACGTTGCGTAGACTTCGCGACAATCGTCGCCTTACCGAGACTGCTCGAGATGTCGGCGCTAGCGGCGGTTGTGTCGCCCTGGAGGGCGACACTCCGGTCGACAGTCTCCGCCCGCCGCCAGCGCGTGTCGTTCTCCAGGGCGACACGGGCAACGACCGGTAGCGGAGCCCTCACGTCGCCGGACTAGCATCGTCGGGTTAGCGAGAGCGTAACCCGACAATCAATGGGTTACCGAGGTTCATCGTCGGGTTACGCTGCGATAAGCCGGCGTACACCGAATACTTGCCGGATCTCTGCCGAGGCTTCGCCTCAGACCGACGGGTGATGATCATCGCTTTCGCAAGCCGAACAGCGATCGTGGTCGTGGTCGTGGTGGGGTAGCCGATTACAGCAACGACAACGACAACGATAGCGATAGCGATAGCGACGACGACAACTGCAACGACAACGAAAAACGTGACTCCACGACAACCATTTGGCGCCGCTGAGCGATCTTCGGCGCCGTCAACAATCAGTGTCGCCCGGGACGACTCGGCGCGGCATTTGCTTGCGCACCGTCGTTACCCCCGTGTCCGCGCCTGTCCATGCTGCGCGGAGCTCAATGCGAGTCAAGAGGTATCCATGATCGCAACCCCTCCACCCGTTCTCGGCGACCACGAGCTGCATGCCCTCCTCGCCGAGGACGTGCCCTTCGGCGACCTCACCACGGAGTCGCTCGGCATCGCGGCCGCGCCCGGCACGATCCGCTTCTTCGCCCGCGACCCGATGACCGTCTGCGGCGTCGAGGAGGCGGTGCGGCTGTTCCAGCTCTGCGGCGCCGAGGCCGCGCCGACGGTCGCCTCCGGCGCGGACGCGGCGCCGGAGACCCTGCTGCTCGAGGCGCGTGGCAGCGCCGGCGCCCTGCACCGCGGCTGGAAGACGGCGCAGACGCTGATGGAGTGGTGCGGCGGTATCGCCAGCAGCGCCGCGGCCATCGTCGCCGCTGCCCGTCGCGGACACCCGGACGCCATGGTCGCCGGTACGCGCAAGAACGTGCCCGGCAACCGCAAGCTGGCGGTGAAGGCATTCAAGGCCGGTGGCGCCGTGATGCACCGCAACGGCCTGTCCGAAACGCTGCTGGTCTTCGCCGAGCACCGCCAGTTCTTGGGCGGCGAGCCGCCGGCTGCAAGCCTTGCGCGACTGCGCCGGCTGTGCCCGGAGAAGTGCGTTGTCGTCGAGGTGGCAAACCCCGAGGAAGCGCTGACTTGGGCCGACGCGGATGTGCTGCAACTGGAGAAGTTCACGCCGGGGCAGGTGGCCGAGACCGCCGCTGCGCTTGCCGCGTGCGGCTCCGGTGCCGTCGTCGGCGCCGCTGGCGGTGTCAATGCCAAGAACGCCGAGGACTATGCCCGCGCCGGCGCCCGGCTGCTGGTAACGACGGCGCCGCACCTGGCGCCGCCGCGGGACGTGCAGGTGCGATTCTACCCCTGACCGATGCCTTGACCCGGCATGTGATTCATCAGCGTCATGATCTCGATGAGCTCGCCCTCGTCGCCGTCGGGCCATTGCCGCAGGCTCACCAGCCAGCGGCCGTCGTGCAGGCGCCAGGCGCGCAGCGACTCGGCGTAGACCAGGGCGGCGCAGAGGCCGGCGTCGTCGTCCAGGCGCGGCTCGATCAGGCGATAGTCGTAGGCGTGGAAGCAGCGCCTGCCGGCGTCGTCGTACCCGAACGCCTGCCGCGCCGGCATTTCGTGCTCGCGGTGAACGCGAAACCGGCGCGGCTCCACCACCCGGCCGTGCCACAAGGGCGGCAGCCGCTCGCGCCAGCGCGGCGAGCAGTCTCGTTGACCGGTGCCGTCACGCTTTGACTCCCCATAGATGCAGGATGGGCTCGTCACCATGCGATCCTCCCTCGCCCGCCGTGGTAAGGCGCGACGGCGGCTTGCCGCCCTATCGGCCTGATGCCGGCCGATGGATGGATGAGCGCTGTATACATTGATGTATTTCGCATCGGATCGCTCAGTCAGAAAATTTGTGGTCAGAGATCTGTGCCACCATTTTGAGGTGCACCGTTATTTGATAAGCAGAATTGGTGCCTTGTTGGGCTTAGGACCGCGGGGCCTGTGCGCATGCCGGCGCACGGCCCCGCCAAGGGCCGCTGGCCTATGCGCAAGCGCCGGCCGGCGCGGGCTGCGTGCGGCCTGTGCGGTGGCGCGCAGCGCCGGCGGCGACCCGATGCGGTTGGGAAAGGGGGCGCGGGATGCGCGGGCGGAAAGGTGACAAAGCGCGCCGCTACGTCGTCAAACCGACTCAGTCGTCGACGCCGACGATGACGCTCGTGGTGGAGAAGACGGCGCAGGCCGGTCCCTGCTCCTCGATACCGAGCGGCTCGAGTTGGCTCGCGTCGATGACGCCGCACACCGTTACGCCGCCCTCGAGGGCGATCACCACCTCGGCCGGGCCGTCGCTGCGGGTGATGCGCTGCACCGTGCCGCAGAGCGTGTTGGTGCCGGGTGCCGGCTCCTGCGGCGCCGGGGCGATGGCGATGGCCACGGCCTTGACCAGCGCCCAGACGTCGCGCCCGGGCTTGAGACCCAGGCACTCGACGCTCTCGTTGGTGATGCCGGCGACAATGCGCTGCCCGCCGGGGAGTGCGATCTGCACCTCCGCGTCCACGGGGCGCGCGGTGACCGCGGCGACGCGGCCCATAAAGTGGTTGCGCGCGCTGGTGCGCAGCGCCAGCCGCCGCAGCACGTCCAGCGCCGCGCCGGAGTCGCCGAGGGCGGCGTTGACGCCGGCGAGGAAGCGCTGATACTCCGCGGCGATGGTGCGGTAGGCGGCGATGAGCCGCCGGCCCTCGTCGGTGAGCCGGGCGCCGCCGCCGCCGCGCCCGCCCGTGGCCGTGGTCACCACCGGGGCCGGCGCGACGTTGTTGATGGCGTCCACGGCGTCCCAGGCGGCTTTGTAGCTGACCCCGGCGGCCTTCGCCGCCTGGGTGATGGAGCCGCGCGCGTCGATCTGCTCCAGCAGCGCGATGCGCTCCTCGCCGAGGAAGGCCACCTCGTCGACGTTGAGCCAGACCTGGCCCGCGACGTTGAGCGGGGGCTTGGCGGGCTGCGCCCCCGCCCCGCTGGACGGACTGGCTGCCTTGTGGTCGCCCGCTCGGAGGGCTGGTCCGGGCGGCTTCTGCTGCTTCGGCATGGTTCTGGTAATCGGGTGGGGGCGCGGTGGCCGCGGTCGGCCGTGCGACAGCATCGCAGATCCGCCGCATCGGCTCCAGCAACGCGTCACCGACGCGCGAGCATGAGCCTCCGTGCCAGGGCTGGAGCGATGGGGCCAATGTGCTTGCGCTGGCCGGTCGGGCGTGTTTCGCTGCGCGCCACTCTGCCCTCGTTCCGCCTCAGCCCCATGCGCACAACAGCAATCTTCTTCGCATATCTCTTCTGCTGCCTGGTGCTGGCGGCGCTCACTGCCCATCCGCTCCTGGACATGGGCCTCATCGACGAGCCGCCGCGGCGCGTCATGGGGCGGCTGGCGCAGCTCTATATCCTGCTCGGGCTGTGGCCGTTCCTGAAGCTCTTGCGGCTGGACAACGCCGCTGCGCTCGGCTTCGGCCTCCCGCGGCGGCGGTTTCTGCTGGACGTGGCCGCGGGCTGGGCGCTTGGGGTGCTGATTCTCACGGCGCTCATCTGGGCGCTGCTGGCGCTTGAGATACGCGTGCCCGACCTGCCGCAGCATGGCCTGGTGTGGCTCGTGCTGGAGAAGGCCGTCGGTGCGCTGGTGGGTGGGCTACTGATCGGCCTGCTGGAGGAGACCTTCTTCCGCGGTGCCCTCTACGGTGCCATCCGCCGGCGCAACGGGCTGCGCGCCGCCGTGGTCTGGTCAGCGGCCCTATACGCGCTGCTGCACTTCTTGAAGCCGCACGACCTACCGCCGGGCGTCCCCTTCGACTGGGCCGGCACCCGGGCCATGTTCGCGGGCGTGTTCACCGGCGTGGCGGACTGGCGCCATCTGGATTCCATGCTCGCGCTGTTCCTGGTGGGGGTGTTTCTGGCGCTGGTGCGCGAGCGCGCCGGGCACATCGCGTGGGGCGTGGGCTTGCACGCGGGCTGGGTGTTCGTGATCCAGATGACCCGCCGGCTGACGGACTCCGACCCCGCCGCCGCCCTCGGCTTCCTCGCCGGCCGCTACGACGGCGTCATCGGCCTGCTTGCCGCGGCCTGGATTGGCGTGCTGGCGCTGGGCTTCTGGGGCGTCGCCGGACGGCGGTCGGCGCCCAGGATCGTTGGCACCGCGTTGGATGAAGGGCGGCCGAGGGTCTGAGAAGAGGGACGGAAAGACTGTGGAGCCTCGGTGTCACGTGGCCTCTGCAGGTCGGGCCGACGCAGGAGGCCCGACGAGCAGGCGGCTATGACGATCAGGCGGCTGTATTGAGCGCCGTGTCGGGCTTCATTCCTCAGCTCGACCTACGCGGGTTTTTTCCTGCACGCTCTGGGCAGGCGCCGGCGTCGGGGCTGGGCGGCAGCGCGGGCTAGGTCGATTCGCCGCGGCGAGCCCCGCCGGCTCCCATCACGACTCGGGCACCCGCTGTGGGAGCGCCGTCCCCGGCGCGACGAGCGGCCCATCGCGGCGGGGAGGCCGCTCCCACAGGGGCGGGCCGCCGGCGCGGGCGCACTCCGCACTCCGCACTCGCACTCCGCTGTTCCTAAACCAACGGCCTCGGCTTCTCCGCCGCCGTGGTGCCATTGTCGGCGGGGTCCCTCGGCTCGGCCTCGGCGGCCTTGGGCCCGAACCAGATCACGTCTTCGCCCGGCTCGGCGCGCAGCCCCTTGCCGGCCTCCAGCATGCGCACCTCCTGCTTTGGGCCGATCACCAGCACCGGCACGGCGTCGTCCGGCAGCGCGGTCTTGAGCATCTCCACGTCGAAGGTCTCGGTGAGGGTGCTACAGCGGAAGCTCCAGCCCTGGTACCAGCGCCGTTGCAGGTCCTCGTACAGGATCTCGTCGCTCATGGCGGTGCGGCCGCGCAGCTCGGGCGAGGGCTTGCGCGGCTCGGCCACCTCGCCTGTGGCGAGCTGGAAGATGTTCTGCCGGCCGAGCTCCGGCGCGAAGCGGGCGCATACCAGGGCGTTGTAGGCGTCGTTGTTGGTGGTGGCCAGCAGGCTGCTGAAGGCGCCCAGCTCCAGCGAGTGCTCGGCGTGCTCGGACAATAGTTCGCCGAAGTACACCGGCACGCCGGCCTGGCGCGCGGCGCGCAGCCGGTGCCAGGCGCTGTCGGCGACGATCACCGGCACCTCCAACTCGTGCAGCTTCTTCGCGAGTCCGCTGCTCCAGGCGCCGGCGCCGGCGAGGATGAGACCGCCCTGGCGCTGGGCGCTGAGGTGCAGCCCGCGCGCCAGCCAGCGAAGACTGAAGCCGTGCAGCACCACGGTCACCAGGATCAGCACGAACACCAGCGGCAGCAGCAGCTCGGCACCGTCCATGCCGTGCTCGGCCAGCAGCGGGCCGAACACGCCGGCCACGGCCGCGGCGACCACGCCGCGCGGCGCGATCCAGCCCACCAGCGCGCGCTCCTGCCAGCTCATGCCGGCGCCGATGGTGGCGGTCCATACCACCACCGGCCGCACCACGAGAACCACCGCGGCGATCAGCGCCGCGCTGCGCCAGTCCAGTGCGGCCAGGATGTGCGGGTCGAGGTCTGCCGTCAGCAGCAGAAAGATGCCGGAGACCAGCAATACCGCGATGTACTCCTTGAAGCGGCGGATCTCGGCGATGCTCGGCAGGCTCATGTTGCCGAGGACCACGCCCATCACCGTCGCGGCGATGAGGCCGGCCTCCTCCAGCACCTGGTTGGAGAGCGCATAGGCGCCGAGCGCGGCCGCCAGCGCCACGGCGCCCTTGAGGTACTCCGGCACCAGTCCGGCGAGGAAGGCGCGTCCCAGCGCCCAGCCACCGACGCCGCCCAGCAGCAGCGCCACGCCGACGCCGGCGCCGAGGTGCGCGAAGGTCTCGCCCAGGTGCCCCGCGTCGGCGCCGACGAAGTAGTCGAACATCACCACCGTCAGCACCGCACCGGTGGGATCGTTGACGATGCCTTCCCACTTCAGGAAGGTCGCGGGGCGGCGCTTCAGGCGCGCCTGGCGCAGCAGCGGCAGGATCACCGTCGGCCCGGTCACCACCGTGATGGCGCCGAACACCAGTGCTACCGCCCAGTCCATGCCGACGATGCGATGCGCGGCCCACGCGGTCAGGGTCAGCGACAGCGCCACGGCGACGGTGGTGAGCCGGCGCAATACCGTGGCGGACTGCTTCAGCTCAGCGAACCTGAGCGACAGCCCGCCCTCGAACAGGATGGCGGCCACGGCGAGCTTGATGATCGGCTGGTAGGCATCCCCCAGGGCCTCGCTCGGCCGCAGGATGCCCAGTACCGGGCCGATCAGCAGGCCAAAGGCACTCAGCAGCACGATGGCCGGCACCTGGAAGCGCCACGCGAGCCACTGCGCGCCGATGCCGAGCACCATCAGTAGGGCGAGGATCTCGGTCAGGTGGTGCATGGGCGCTCCGTGGGGTCTCAGGTCTTCAGGAGGTTACTGCCATGAAGCCAAGTGCCAACGAGCCCGCACCGGGGCTTAGGCACCAAGTACTCCGTACCTCTTGCTCCGCGCCTTCCCTTATTCAATAACCCCGTAACGCCGCAATAACTGCGCCATCAGCGGGTCCTCGATGTCGGCCGCGGTGGGCACGGGCGCGGCGCTGCCGGCGTCCTTGGGCGGCTGGCCCGGCGCGAGCGGTGCGCCCCGCTCCAGCAGCAGCTTGGCGATGTTGATGTTGTCGGTGTCGACGGCGATCGCCAGCGGAGTCCGGCCGTCCGCGCCCGCGGTATCGAGCGTCGCGCCCTGGCTCAGCAGCAGCGCCAGCGTGTCGCGGTCGAGCAGCGACTCCTGCACCAGCTCGCGCAGCAGCGCCTGCGGGTCATCGTCGGCGCCATTGCGCAGCAGCAGCTCCGCCATGGGCACCTTGCCGTGCTCGAGCGCCACCGTCAGCGGCGTGCGGCCGTCCGGGCCGGCGCGGTTCGGGTTCGCACCGTGCTTGATGAGCTCTTTGGCGACGGCGACATCGCCATGGCGCGCGGTGATGCCGAGCGGCAGTTCGCCACCCGGCCCCGGCGTGTTCGCGTCCGTCCCCCAGTACAGGTGGCGCTTGATCTGCACCAGGTCCGCGGTCTCCACGGCGTGATGGAAATTGCCGCTTGGCTTCGGCGGCTCGTCGCAGCCTTGCAGCAGCAGGAGGCAGCCGAGTATGGTGCCGAGGCATCGGATGTTGCGCATCAGTTGCACGGGAGACTCCAAGCAGGGTGACTGCGGGCGGGCGGCGACATCGCCCGCGTGCCGAGCGGTCGCTCGCGTCGCAACGAGACCGTCAAAGTATTCGGTGTAGTCAGCTATTGATAAGGGGAGAGCGCAGCGTAACCTGACGACGGGCGACGGTGCGCCGTTGATAGTCGGGTTACGCTATCGCTAACCCGACCTACGATCCGCTCTTTTCTGGAGTTGCGAGCAATACTTTCACAGTCTCAACGCGGCACCCACTCACAGGTTCTGGCAACAGCGCCACTTTCGCACCCTAGCGGCGGCATCGACCGGCGACAACCCCGGTCAACCCACATCCATGCTCGGTAAGCTTCTCCTCACCGTGGCCATCATCGTGCTGGCCTTCTATGCGATCCGCGAGCGCGCGGCCGAGATCAGGTCCGGGCTCAGGTCCGACGGGGCCGGGCGGCGGGCGCAGGCGGCCGGTCGCGCGGCTGGCCCGCGCTCGCGCCGCAGCCTGATCCAGATCGCCGCCGCACTCGTGGTGGTGGTCATGCTGGCGGGCAGCGGCCTGGCGCTCTGGCAGCGCTGGACGCGTGGCCACGACGTCGTGACCGTGGAGGTCGCGAATCCCATCACCGGCAGCATCGAGCGCTTCGAGGCGCGGCGCACCGACGTCGGTGACCACAGCGTCCGCACCCTCGATGGCCGGCAGATCAGGGTGTCGGAGGTGGAGCGCATCATCGTCCGGGATTAGCGCCGATTGTCGCTGGTCTCAGGCGTTTTTCGGTCCAAAGTTGAGGGCCACCGACAGCCTGAGCCCCTCGCCGCGGTGCGGCTCCACCCAGTGCGGCAGCGCCGGCGGGAACAGCAGCAGCTGGCCCGGCCGTGGCGTGACGCGGATCGCGAAGGGGTCGTCGGCGAAGACGACGTCGCCGCTCGCCTCCGGCACGGCCACGTAGTAGACACCGGCCAGCAGTTCGTCGTTCTCCTCGTGGCTGTGCCTGCTGGTGCTGCTGCCGGGCGGCATGGCGTTGAGCCAGAAGCCGCAGCGCAGGGGCGGGCACTCCAGCCCCAGGCGCGCTGCGGCCGCAGCGGTTGCGAAGCGCAGCAGGTCGTCCAGCCCGGGCAGGCGCTCGCGGTCCAGATAGAGGTTCTCGAAGCGGCCGTCGATGTAATGCGATCGGTGCGTGAAGTCCGTGTCATCGAGTCCGGCGAAGGCCAACGCCAGCGGATCGTTCAGGGTTTTCGCCCGCGGGTATCGAAGCGCGGTGATGCGGGGGATGTCGTGCGGAGCAGGGAGGCTTGGCATCGATGTCTGCTGTCTGTGCGTGGCTGGCGTCGAATCGCGCCGGGGGCGGCGCTCCCACGGGCGGGCGCGGCGCGGCTGTGGCAGCGGCGTCCCCACCGCGATGAATCACGGTCGGGCGCTGAATCGCGCCGGGGATGGCGCTCCCACGGGTGGGCGCGGCGCGGCTGTGGGAGCGGCGTCCCCGCCGCGACGTGCCACGGGCTGGCTCAGGCGGCCGCGGCCGGCTCCGGCAGGGCGCCGAAGCGCCGCTCGTGCTCGCTGCGGCTGCGGGTGACGCAGTCCTCGATGGACACGCCCAGGAACCAGTTGCCGGTGAGGCCGAGCCGCCCGTCGGCCAGCGCATGGTCCAGCGCCGCCACCTGCTCCGCATGGCCCTTGCGCAGCGCCGGCAGTCGGTTGCGGACGCTGGCCGACGCGAGCACCTGCCCGGGCTCGGCATCCAATGCCCGGCAGGCGGCCTCGATGCGCGCGTCCTCGTCCAGCAGATCGCCCGGGAAGTGGAACGCGAAGCCGCGCAGCCGCGGGTCGTCCAGAAAGTCCCGCGTCACGGCGGACAGAAAGGCGCCATCCACGCTGATGAAGCCGGCCAGCGGGTCGATGCCGAGATGGGCCTTGTCGAGCACCAGGAGCTGGGTGTCGATCTCGGCCATGCCGATGCGGCCGACGATGGCGGCGGCAGCTGGCGCCACGTCGGCGAGGAGCCGGGCGGCCACGTCCGGCGGCACGGCGAGCGTCAGCCACTCGCAGGTATATCGGCTGCCGTCGGTGCAGGTGACCGCGAAGCCTTCACCGGCGCGCTCGACGGCCGTCACCGGCTTGCCGGTGGCCAGGGTGACGCCGGGCGTCTCGGCGATGGACACGGGAATGTCGTTCAGACCGCCGGGCATGGTGAAGCTGCGCAGCACGTCCTTGCGCCGGGGCTTCTTGCGGAACAGGGCCTCGGCCGGGAAGTCGTCCGCCGGCTGGCAGATGACCGAGCGGAACGCCGGGCCGAACAGGTCCCGATAGTTCTTCTGGCCGAGGCCGCGGCCGTAGTACTCGCGCACGCTGGCGCCGGCTTTGTCGCCGCCGAAGAGCTTCGGCAGCGACCCCACCAGCTCGAACAGGTGTAGCGCGGAGAGGATGGACGTGCGCTTGCCGCCGCGCCAGAGCTTGTAACTGAGCTTGGCCTTGGGCGTTGCGCGGTCCAGGATGCCGAGCGTTTCCATGATGCCGAGCAGGTTGCCGTAGCTGTTAAAGCAGCTGTGGCTGCCGGCCTCCACCCAGAAGCCGTTGAGGTTCGCGAAGGCACGCGTGTGCATGCAGCCGCCGGGGCGGTCGTCGGCCTCGAGCACGAGGGTGTCGTGGCCGTTCTTGGCAGCGCCGTGGGGCGCATGGCGGGCGGCGTAGTGGGCGGCACTGAGGCCGCTGATACCGCCGCCGATGACGATGTGAGTGGGGGACTGCTCGCTCATGGGCTCGCTCATGAAAGGACGCTTGGCGTGGCTGGCTGCTGATACACAGCCGGCTATTGTCCATCGTCCGGTCGGCGGCCGTCGAGGGGCGCCAGGGTCAGGTCGGTCAGGTCGAGCTCGGGGATCGGCACCGGGGGCGGGGCGCAGTCCGCGAGATCCCAGCCGTCGCCGGGGACCAGGCTCAATGCGCTGGTATCGGGATGGCGTGGCGGACCCCGGTCGTCGATCTCGTCGAGCGGGGCACCGACGGGCGCCAGTGCAAGGGGACCGTCGGCGCGGGTTGAAGTCTCGGTAGCCCTGCTCGGCGCTTGCGCCGCGTCCGCGGACGCCGACAGCTTCACCGGTGCTGTCACCGTCTCGATCTCGGTCCGTGCCCCGGCGGCGAGGAAGGCCTGCTGGAAGCGCGTCGCCGTGATCAGGTCCACGTCGCGCTTCACCACCACGGGCCGGCCGCTGAAGAGGTTGTCGAGCTGGGCGTCATCGAGCCGGAAGGTGCTGCCCAGCTTCTCCCGTGTCCTGGCGGGGTCGGTTCCGCTCAGCAGCTTTCCGGCGAAGACGATGTTGTAGCGATCCTCCGGCATGTCCTGGACGTCCCCCGCGCGGCGCTGTTGATATAACGCCGTCGAGCCGCCCAATGCAGCCGCCCAATGCCGCCATCGGGTGGCCGCCGCATTGCCGTCGTCGGACTGACTACCTGGGCTTCGACAGCGTGAAGGCGCCGCGGATGTCGCCGAGCTCGAAGCCGCGCGCCTGGTCATCAGGATAGGCTTTGTCCAGTGCCGCGGCCAAGTCCGGGGCGATGTCCTTGCCGTGACAGGCGAGGCAGACCTCCTGCGTCGGAATGGCCTGCATGTAGCGATAGACCTTGCCGTCGTCGGTCTGCTCGACGGACGCGTAGCTCATGCCCATGGGCGATTCGCCGTGCGCCTTGCGGGACTCGAACTGCTCCAGCACCTGCCGCTCCCACGCGTCCGGCGTGTTCAGCGCCTTGTTGCGGGGCTTGAGGCTGGTGCGGCCCACGTCCCAGCCGGATTGCTCGGACAAGTCGGCGGCGATGCCCGGTGCGACCTTCTTGCAGACCTCGACCGCCGCCACCGGGCCGCCCTGCTGCAGCCCGGCCTTCAGCTCGCCCTGCAGCGTGGTGGTGAACTGCTTGATCAGCGCGCGGGCCTGAACGGCGTCGTCCGCAGTGGTCTCGGCGAAGCTGAGGCTGGAGGCGGCGAGCGCCGCGGCCAGGGCCAGCACGGAGCCGGCGAGGATGTGCTTGTGCATGGTGTCGGTCTCCCGAAAGCGTGGTTGAGAGGGCATGAGGCAGCAGGCGCGGTCGCAGGCGCGCGCGGCAGGTTTGCACTGCATTGCGCGCGATGCAACCGCGGACAAGGCCGGACTATGGCCTGGTGGCCGCCCGCGGGCCATAACAAACCGCAACTCTCGGAGATGCCCGACGTGGCAGGGCTTCGCTGCGGAAATTCCGAGACCGGGCTCCCGCGTTGTCGTGGTCGGAATCGGAGTCGTAATCGACTGGCCGCACGGTTGAGAGCACGATTACGACAACGACAACGACAACGATCTGAGAAGGTCTCGCGACTTGCGCGCTGTTGCGCTAGTGCATTGCAGCTCTCCGTGGCCGCCGGCACGGATGGCTCGCGTATACTCGCGGCGCGTTCAAGCTGGGGGAAGACATGAAGGGGATTTGCGGATGGTTCGGCGCGCTGCCGGAGCCGGCGGCGGGCGATGCGGTGCTGGAGGCGATGCTCCAGGCGGACGGCGCCGGGGCCGTCGGCAGGGCGGGGCGGGTGCAGGCGGCGGACGTCCACGGCGGCATCAACGGCGCTGCCGGCGGAATCTGCCACCAGGACGACGACTGCGTGCTGATGCTGTCGGACAGTGCCGGCAGCACCGGCGCCGAGCTGGCCGAGCGCTACCGCCGCGACGGCGAGCAACTGCTCGATGCGCTGCATGGCCCCTTCGCGCTGGCGCTGCTGGACCTGAGGCGCCGTCGCCTGCTGCTGGCGGTGGACCGGGCGGGTGCGCGCGGGCTCTATGTGGTGCGCCGTGGCGGCTGCATCGGCTTCGCGACCCGGCTTGGGGCGCTGCGCGCGCTGCCGGGGCCGGCACTCGAGGTCAATGACCAGGCGCTGTTCGAGTACGTCTACTTCCACATGGTCCCCAGCCCCGGGACCATCTACACCGGCGTCAGCAAACTGCTGCCGGCGCAGGTGCTGCGCTTCGACGGCGTCGAGGCCCCAGCCGCCGAGCGCTTCTACTGGCACATGCCGTACCGGGAGGGCCGCGCGCGCTTCGCGGACCTGCGTGGCGAGTTTCGCCGGCTCCTGCCGGAGGTGGTCGGGGACGCGGGCGCGGGCGACGGCAGCGTCGGCTGTTTCCTCAGCGGCGGCACCGACAGCTCCAGCGTCGCCGGCACCTGGCGGCGGTTGCAGGAGGCGCCGGTGCCGACCTACTCCATCGGCTTCGACGCCGCGGGCTTCGACGAGATGGAATACGCGCGCATCGCCGCGGGGCATTTCGACACCCGGCCGCGCGAGTATTACGTCACCGCGCAGGACGTGGTGGAGGCCGTGCCGCGGGTGGCCGCCTTCTGCGACGAGCCCTTCGGCAACGCCTCCATCGTGCCGGCCTACCTGTGCGCGCGCTTCGCCAAGTCGGACGGCATCGACGTCATGCTCGCCGGCGACGGCGGCGACGAGATCTTCGGCGGCAACGAGCGTTATGCCAACCAATGGCTGTTCGAGCAATACGCCAACGTGCCCGGAGCGCTGCGGGCGCTGCTGGAGGGTGCCGTCGCGCTTCCCGGCCTCGCCGCCGTGCCGCCGTTGCGCAAGGCCCGCAGCTATATCGAGCAGGCGAAGGTGCCGCTGCCGGACCGCTTCGAGACCTACAATTTTCTGCACCGCTCGCCGCTCGCGGACATCTTCGAGCCGGATTTCCTGGCCCGCGTCGACACCGCGGCGCCGCTTGCGAACCTGCGCGAGGTCTATGGCCGCACGCGTGGCGCTTCCGCCATCAACCGGATGATGCACCTCGATCTCAAGCTCACCCTCGCCGACAACGACCTGCGTAAGGTCAACCAGGCCTGCCAACTCGCCGGCATCGATGTGCGCTACCCGCTGCTGGACGATCGGATGTTGGCGTTCGCCGCGTCCGTGCCGCCCGGCATGCAGCTCAAGCGCACGCAGTTGCGCTGGTTCTTCAAGCAGGCGCTCAAGGACTTCCTGCCGGCCGAGATCATTGCCAAGCG
>NZ_JAJDNQ010000129.1 GCF_022340605.1 Thiohalocapsa sp. | reverse complement strand
GTCGTCTCCCGGAGTGCCGCGCTGGAGCTGCGTGCTGACGGATCGCAATCCCAAATGGTGTCGATCCAGTGACCGGAAACTCTTACCCGTCTATGAGTCTTCGGCGCAAACCGCCCTGTGGAGCGTGGGAGCCAGCCCCGCCACCCTGGTCGGAGTTGTGATCGCCACCCGCCCAAGATATGCAGTATGGCGAGTATGCGCCGCGCTCAGGCCGCGCGGAGCGTGAAATGGGGAAAGCGGCGGCGGGCGAGTGCCACCGCCGCGTCGTCGTCGGCGAGGTGGCGGGGTGCGGGGAGGTCGGCGGGCGCGCCGACGGGGCGGCACTGTTGCAGGGCGTAGCGATGTACGCCGGCGGCGGCGAGTCGGGCGGTCAGCGTATCCAGGTAGGCGGTGCCGTCGAGCCCCGGCATGGGCGTGGTGCGGACCTCGAGCGCGGCGCCGGCATCGAGCAGCAGGCGCAGGCTCTGCCAGGCGCGCTCGCCGGAGCCAGGGACGTCGGTAACGCGCGGGTAGTCCTCGGGCAGGGCCTTGATGTCGAGGCCCACCCAGTCCAGCAGCGGCAGGAGCTGCCGGAGCCGCTCCGGATACGGCCCGCCCGTGTGCAGGCCGACCTTGAAGCCGAGCCCGCGCACCTCGGCCATGGCGGCGGCCAGCGCCTGCTGCGCCGTGGGCTCGCCACCGCTGAAGACGACGGCGTCGAGCAGGCCGCGGCGGCGCTCCAGGAAGGCCATGACCTCGGTCCAGGCGGGCTCGGACGGCCCGTGCGGGTCCTGGAGGTCGGCGTTGTGGCAGTAGGAGCAGCGCCAGGGACAGCCGCGGCAGTAAACCACCGCAGCCAGCTCGCCCGGATAGTCGACGCTGGTGAGCGGCGTCAGGCCGCCGATACGCAGCGCGTCTGCATTCGCTGATTGCGATGCCATGGGCCGCCCCTCCGGGATCGATCCCTTAGGCAGCCTCGGCCTGCTGCCCGCGCTCGGCGTGCACACCGGCCGGGTGCTCGCTGAAGCAGACCCGGTCGCGGTGCTCGGACTGCTTGCCGGCGTTGAACGCGCTCACCGGCCGGTGGTAGCCCATGACGCGGGTCCAGACTTCGCAGCGGGTGCGCTCTTCGTCGTGGATTTCGATGCCTTGGATATTCATCGTTTCTCTCCTCTTCGGTCGCAGGTACTCAGATAGTCGTCGTTTCGTCAGGGCGTTTCGTCTGCCAGGGCCAAGGACAAGGGGCCAAGGACAGGGGGCCAAGCACCGGGGGCCAAGGGCCGGGCAGCGCCCGCGCCGGCCGCGCATGCGGTGACCGCCGCGCCCGATGGCCTTACGAGGCGCATACCGCTCACCCGGCCTCCGCCCGCGACGCTCGGTCCGCGGCAATCGGCGCTTCCTCTTGGCCCTTGGCCTTCTGCTCGAGCTTCTTCGCCGCCAGCTCCGCGTCGCACTTCGGGCAGAACTCGTGCTCGCCGGCGATGTAGCCGTGGTGCGGGCAGATGGAGAACACCGGCGTGACGGTGATGTAGGGCTGCCGGAAGTTGGTGAGCGCCCGGCGCACGAGGCGCTTGCAGGTCTCGGTGGAGCTCACCTGCTCGCCCATGTACAGGTGCAGCACGGTGCCGCCGGTGTACTTGGACTGGAGGTCCTGCTGCATGCCGAGCGCCTCGAAGGCGTCGTCGGTGTAGCCCACCGGCAGCTGGGACGAGTTGGTGTAGTACGGCGCCTCGTCGCTGCCGGCCTGGATGATGGCCGGCCAGCGCTTCTTGTCCTCGCGGGCGAAGCGGTAGGTGGTGCCCTCCGCCGGCGTCGCCTCCAGGTTGTACATGTGCCCGGTCTCTTCCTGGAACTGCACCATCCGCGCGCGCACGTGGTCCAGCAGCCGCGCCGCGAAGGCATGGCCCCACTCGGTGGTGATGTCCTCGGCGTCATCGGTGAAGTTGCGGATCATCTCGTTGATGCCGTTCACGCCGATGGTGCTGAAGTGGTTGCGCAGGGTGCCCAGGTAGCGCTTGGTGTAGGGGAACAAGCCGGCGTCCATGTGCCGCTGGATCACCTTGCGCTTGAGCTCCAGGCTCTTGCGCGCCAGCTCCATCAGCTCGTCCACGCGCTTCAGCAGACCTGCCTCGTCGCCCGCGTGGTTGTAGCCGAGCCGCGCGCAGTTGATGGTGACGACACCCAGCGAGCCGGTCTGCTCCGCGGAGCCGAACAGCCCGTTGCCGCGGGCCAGCAGCTCGCGCAGGTCGAGCTGCAAGCGGCAGCACATGCTGCGCACCATGTTGGGCGAGAGCTCGGAGTTGACGAAGTTCTGGAAGTACGGCAGCCCGTACTTGGCCGTCATCGCGAACAGCAGCTCCGCGTTCTCGCTCTCCCAGGGGAAGTCCGGCGTGATGTTGTAGGTCGGGATCGGGAAGGTGAAGATCCGGCCCTTGGCGTCGCCCTCCGTCATCACCTCGATATAGGCGCGGTTGATCATGTCCATTTCGGCCTGGAGCTCGCCGTAGGTGAAGGCTTGCTCCTGGCCGCCGATCACGGGCACCTGCTCGCACAGGTCCTCCGGGCAGACCCAGTCGAAGGTGAGGTTGGTGAAGGGGGTGTTGCCGGTGATGAAGGTCTTGCCCCGACGGCGGGCGACGAAGGTGCCGTTGCGCGTAGTCGGGCACCACACCTTGCCCCGGTAGGGCTTGCGCTCGATGAGCTGGATATAGGTCTCGCGATTGCGGACGATGTTCAGTACGTGGACGCCGGAGTCCTTGCGCGTGTAAACCGTGCTGCCATAGCCCGCGAGCGAGCACAGCTCCTGGAGTGCGTCAAGGTTCTCAGCGTCCTTCGTATAGATACGCACGCGCCCGCTCGGCTCGACACTGCCGTCGCCCTTGACGTAGGTGTCCAAGAACAACCGGATCTGACGCGCCGACAACGTCCGGATCAACGGCGGAACGCACTTGCGCTCCAGGTGGCGCAGCACCAGCTCGCTGCCCTCGGCGTTCAAGCAATACCGGCAGACGGGTTGATTCGCATAGGTCCCGGTCTGCAGCCGCTCATGCCAGGTGAGACCCAGCTCCGTCAGCAGCCATTCGATCTCGGCGGCATGCTCGCGGTTGCCAGTGGACTGCCAAACACTGACACGGCGCCGGCCGGCGTGCAGATCGATGTTGCCCTCGGCGACGACCCAGGCCAGCAGCATCACCACCTTGTCGTCCACCTCGATATCCGAGGCCGTCTCCCATGCATTGGGCACGATCACCGGCGACTTGAGCTGGGCAACGTCTTCGATGTCTTCCAGCACCCAGCAGTCTTCGGAGTTGAAGACCTTTCGCACGACCTTGTGGCGCGGCGTGACCCACTGCTCCTGGGTGCGGTTGCGGAGCACGTACATGTCGCCGTCGAAGTCGTAGGCGGTGATCGCGAGCGGCTCCAGGTATTCCAGCCGGTTCTTGCGCCAGTCGAAGGTGGCGATGCGCTCGCCCTCGCCGATTTGGTCATAGCGCTTCCAGCCATGCTCCGTCAGACACTCGGTCTCGGCATCGACGCATTGGCAACCCCAGCGGCTCGGCACGTTGAGGTTGTAGATGAGCTCCTGGATGTACTGCTTGACTCTCGGGTAGTCGAGCCCGTCCACGCGCACGAACGGCGCCATGTAGGTGTCGAAGCTGGAGAACGCCTGCGCGCCGGCCCACTCGTTCTGCAGCGTGCCCAGGAAGTTGACGATCTGCCCGATGGCGCTCGACATGTGCTTGGGCGGCGCCGCCTCCACCTTGCCCGGCACGCCGTTCAGGCCCTCGGTGAGCAGGGTGCGCAGCGACCAGCCGGCGCAGTAGCCGGCGAGCATGTCCAGGTCGTGGATGTGCAGGTCGCCATTGCGGTGCGCCTCGCCCACCTGCGGCGGGTAGACGTGGCTCAACCAGTAGTTGGCGATCATCTTGCCGGAGGTGTTCAGGATCAGCCCGCCCAGCGAGTAGCCCTGGTTGGCGTTGGCCGACACGCGCCAGTCGGAGCGGTCCAGGTACTCGTTGATGGAGCTCGACACGTCCACCAGGGTGCGGCGGTCGGCGCGCAGCTTGGCCCGCTGCTCGCGGTAGACGATGTAGGAGCGGGCGGTCTCGAAGTGGTTGGCGGCGATGAGCGTCTGCTCGACAACGTCCTGGATGCCCTCGATGTCGGGGATACGGGGCTCTCCCGAAGCGTCCGCGCCCATGCGTCCGTAGCGATGCGCCAGCACCTTGACCACCTGCGCCGTCAGCAGCTTGGCCTCCAGCTCGTCGAACTCGCCGGTGGCCCGCCCCGCGCGCAGGATGGCGGACTCGATCTTGCCCGCGTCGAAGGCCATCTCGGCCCCGTCGCGCTTGCATATCCGGGTCGGCAGCACCGCCAACGCCTTTGCCTCTGTACCCATCCGCCTGTCCTCCTGCTTCGCGCTCTCTGCACTACATATTGTGGCAGCGATTATAGAGATCGCTAGATCTTGGGAAAGTCCCCCTGGGACAAAAAAGCTTCCCTCCGGTCAGTGCCTGCCCCCTGCCCCGACGCTTTTCAAAGACTTGGCGGCGGCCGGCGAGCGCGGCGCAGGACCCTGCGCCGACGAACGGTCCAATGCCCTGTCGGTGGCTGCCGGACACCTGTGGCGGTATGGATGGATGGGCGTGTGGGCCGCATTTGGCTTGTGCCCGGCCGCGACCGCAGACACCGCGCCCCACATGCGCATGGGGCGTAAACTGTCGCGGCCATGAGGCAAAATCCGGGCGACGACTGCCGGCACCAAGCAGTCGAACAGCGCGGGTTGCGGGAAACCGCCCGGCGCGTGCACGAGTGACACGCAGTGCAACCGGCGCAGCGCTCGGCCCGCGTGTGACAGATGGATTGGGCCGCGAGACCGGGCGAGTATTCGGTGTAGGTCCGGTTAGCGCCGCGTAACCCGACGCTGGATGCCGGTAAGCCGTTGATTGTCGGGTTACGCTATCGCTAACCCGACCTACGACCCGCTCGCTTTCGGCGTTGCGAGCAATACTTGCCCAATCTCTGCGCCCTTCCACGCGACAGCCCACCGGCGGCGCGGCGGCGCGGCGCGAGCCACAATGCGGCGGTACAGACCCGCGGGAGAGAGAAACCAGATGGCAGAACGCATCGGCTTCATCGGCCTCGGCATCATGGGCCGGCCAATGGCGCTGAACCTGCGCGCGGCAGGGCATGAGCTCGCCGTCTACGCGCGCCGCGCCGAGGCCCTGACACCGCTCACCGACGCCGGCGCCCATGCGTGTGACAGCCCGGCGGCCGTCGCCAGAGAGGCGGACATCGTCTTCACGATGCTCGGCGATACCGCCGACGTCGAGGAGGTCATTCTCGGCGCCAGCGGGACCGACAGTGGCGGCAGCGCCTTAGGCGGCACCCAGAACGGCAACCAGAACGCCACCGGGAGTGGCACCGGACCCACGCACGACACCGCCGCCCAGGCCGTGATCGCCGGCGCCGCCCCCGGCTGCGTCGTCGTGGACATGAGCACCATCTCGCCCATCGCCACCCGGCGCATCGCGGCCAGGCTCGCCGCGGCGGGCGTGAGCATGCTCGATGCCCCCGTCTCCGGCGGCGACATCGGTGCCCGCGACGGCACCCTGTCCATCATGGTAGGCGGGCCGGCCGCGGCCTTCGCGCGGGTGAAGCCACTGTTGGAGGTTCTGGGGCGCAACATCGTGCACATCGGCGACAGCGGCGCCGGCCAGGTGTGCAAGGCGTGCAACCAGATCGTCGTCGGTCAGACCATCGCCGGCGTCGGCGAGGCGCTGCTGCTGGCGGAGGCGGCGGGCGTGGACGGCGCCCGGGTACGCGAGGCACTGCTCGGCGGCTTCGCCGGCAGCCGCATCCTGGAGGTGCACGGCCAGCGCATGCTGGCGGGCGACTACCAACCTGGCTTCAAGGCCGCCCTGCACCAGAAAGACATGCGCATCGTCCAGGAGACCGCCCACGCGCTGGGGCTCGGCCTGCCCGGCGCCGCGCTGGTCGCGCAACTACTGAATGCGCTGGTGGGCGGCGGTGAAGGCGGAGGCGAGCTGGACTCCGCCGCCCTGCACCTGGTCCAGCGCCGCCTCAACGGCCGCGGCGGTGAGCAGGTCTGACGACACGGGCGCCGGGCAGGGGAGCTCAGCCATGGCCGCACCGGATATACCGCGCCTCGAGGTGGACGTCCACGCGCCCGCCGCGCTGGATTCGCTCACCGAAGCGGAGCTGGACCGGCTACCAGTGGGCGCCATTCGCGTGGACGCGGACGGCGGCATCCTCTTCTACAGCCGCACCGAGGGCACTATCACCGGCCGCGAGCCGCAGCGTGTCCTGGGCCGCAATTTTTTCCGCGACGTGGCCCCCTGCACCGCGGTGCCAGAGTTCTACGGCCGCTTCCGCCGCGGTGTGCTGCAGGGCTCGCTCAATTGCGTATTTGACTTCGTGTTCGATTTCGATATGCACCCGGTGCGCGTCCATATCGCCATGCGCGAGGCTGACAAGCCGGGCGAGTACTGGATCCTGGTGCGGCCGCTGGAGCACCTGCCACCGCGGGACGCCGACGCCGCCCGCGCGCTGCTGGAACGCAAGTACCAGACCACCGATAGCGGCGGCACGCCACTGCGGGCCATGTCGGTGGACTTCTCGCAGTGCGACGCCGAGCCCATCAGGCACTGCGCCAGCCTGCAGCCTTACGGCTGCCTGCTGGTGCTGGACCCGAGCACCGACAGGGTCATCGCCGCCGGGGCCAACACCGAGCGCTTGCTGGGCCAAGCGCCGGAGGCCGTGCTCGGCGCAAAGGTAGAAGAGCTGCTGCCGGCGGGCGACGGCGGGCTCTGCGCCTGCCTGGCGGCCAGGCGGACAAACCGGCTGGAGTTTTGCCCGAACGTCTTCCGTGCCCCACCGCAGCCCCGGCGCTCGGACCTGCACGCGGCGGACTTGGCGCTGGACCTGCGGCTCACGCCTTGGCGCAAGCACCTGCTGCTCGAACTCGAGCCGCACGCGGCCATGGGTCGCGACGTGCGCTTCGCCGGCTTCGACTTCGCCGCCTTCGGGCTGGAGCTGTCGCGGCTCGCCGATGTCGAGGCGGTGTGCGAGCGTACCGTGCAGGTGGTGCGCCACCTGAGCCGCTTCGAGCGGGTGCTGGCCTATCGCTTCGAGCCCAACTGCGACGGCATCGTCATCGCCGAGGACCTGGCGCCCGGGACGCTGCCCTCGGTGCTCGGCCTGCGCTACCCGGCCGAGGACATTCCGCGCCAGGCGCGTGCGCTCTACGCGGAGGTGCCGCTGCGCTACGCGCCGAGCCGCGACCACATCGAGGTGCCGCTCCTCGCCCACGATGCAGACCCCGGCGCCATCGACATCGGCGCCGCGCAGCTGCGCACCCCATCGCCGCTGCACCGCGCCTACCTGGAGCGCTTCGGCGTCAACGGTAGCCTGACCCTGTCCATCGTCTGCGATGGCCACCTGTGGGGGCTCGTCACCTGCCATCACCGCCGCCCCCATCCGGTGACTTTCGCGCTGCGCCGGCGCCTCGTGGAGCTGATCACCCTGGCGTCGGCCCGCGTCGCGCTGCTGGACGAGCGCGCCCGGCTCAACGCCCGTGAGCAGGGCATGGCGGCCATCAACGGGATCATCGGCCGCATCGACGTGCGCAAGCCCTTCCCCCAGGGCTTCCTCGGCAACGAGGCGCTGCTGCGCGGGCTGCTGGGTGCGGACTCCATGCAGATCTTCCACCGCGACCTGCCGCTGGTGGACGACGGCGGGCCGCGGCTCACCGCGGCAGAGCAGCAGGTACTGCTGCGCTTCCTGCGCGGGCGCGGCGGCGGCGTCTGGAGCACCGATTGCCTGTCCGGCGAGCTGGAGCCGGCGGCGGGCTACGCGGAGCGGCTCGCCGGCGTCATCGCCGTGTTCATCGGCCCGGCCGAGGAATACGTCATGCTGTTCGGGCGCGGGCGCAGCCCCTACACGGTGCGCTGGGGTTCGGACCCGGCGGGTCTGCCGGGATTCATCCTGAGCACCGAGCCGGCGGCGGACCCCACGCAGCGGGTCTGGACTGAGCGGCGCACCCACCACGCGCGCCCCTGGAGCGCGGTGGAACTCGGCACCGCCGAGGCCCTGCGCAGCCTGACCCAGGAAGTCATCGTCGCCAGCGCCACGCACTTCGAGGTGCTGGCCCTGCGCGACGGCCTCACCGGCCTGTCCAACCGCGAACGCTTTCGCCAACTGCTCGCGGCCACCATCGACCAGGCCGCCGCCACCGGCGCCGTGTTCGGCGTCGGGCTGTTGGACATCGACCACTTCAAGACCATTAACGACACCCTGGGCCACGACAAGGGCGACGTCCTGCTCGTCGCCGCCGCCAAGCGCATCGTCGCCGCGCTGCCGGACGGGGCCGTGGTGGCGCGGCTCGGCGGCGACGAGTTCGCCGTGCTGCTCCCCTCCGGCCACGAGGACGCCCTGGACGCCATGCCGGAGCGCATCGTCGAGAGCTTCCGCAAACCCATCATCGTCGGGGAGGACCGCTTTGCGGTGACCGTATCCATGGGCATCACGCTGGGCCACGGCGGCTCCGCCGGCACCGAGCTGCTCAAGCAGGCCGACATGGCGCTCTACCAGGCCAAGGGCGCGGGGCGCAACCGCGTACGCGCCTTCGACAGCGGCTTGCAGCAGCGCGCGCTGGCGCGCCTGGAGGTCGCGCGCGAGGTGCTCGGCCGCACGCCGGAGGCGGCCGTGGAGATCCTGCTGCAGCCGCAGGTGCCCATCACCGCCGCCGGCGGCACACCCCGCTACGAGGTGCTGGCGCGCTGGCGCACCGCCGACGGCCGGCTGCTGCAGCCTCTGGACTTCATCGACGCGGCCCAGCAAAACGGCTTGATACGCGCCGTCACCACCAGCGTGCTGCGCCGCACGGTGGCGCTGCTGCGTGCGCAACCGGGCGACGGCGACACCGGCCCCGTGCTGTCCGCCAACGTTGCCGCGGCCGACCTGGAGGCGCGCTGGTTCGCCCGCTCCCTGCTGGACGACCTCGCCGAGGCCGGCGTCGCACCGGCGCGCCTGGAGCTGGAGGTGGCGGAAGCGGTGTTCATGCGCGTCACGCCGAGCGTGGAGGAGTCCCTGCGCCAGCTCGCCGAGGGCGGCGTGCGCATCGCGCTCGACGACTTCGGCAGCGGCTTCAGCTCCATGGCGCACCTGCGCGAGCTCGCCATCGACACCTTCAAAATCGACCGCGCCTTCATCCGCGGCGTCACCGCCGAGCGCGACCGCCGCCTGGTGGCCGGCATGGTGGCCATGGCCCATTCGTTGGGCAAGATCGTCGTCGCTGAGGGTGTCGAGCGCGTCGACGAGCTTGCGACCCTGCGCCGACTCGGCTGCGATTGGGGCCAGGGCTACCTGTGGTCCGAGCCGCTGCCGCCAGAGCAGGCCCTGCACGGCCAGTGGCGGCCCGCGGGCGCGGGCTGATCATCCCGCCACGCCGAAAGCATCCACTGCGAGAACCGCCCGCCCGCGGATGCCCGGCGCGGGACGCAAGAACTGCCGCGGAAGCGGCCTCTCCCGCGCCTCGTCAGCGCGTTACGCCGAGCAGCAGATGCCGCCGGATCGCCGCCACAACACCGAGTTCAAAAGGGGCTTAGTCACAATGGCGGCGATTGACTAACCTCTGCGTGGTATGCGGCGGGCCGTCGCCCATATCCTTGCGCAACGGCGATCCGCCCGCCAAGCGTTCGTCCGCCCCACGAGGTCATCCGCCGAACACGCGATAATCGATGCCACCGAAGACAGACGAATCTCCCGCAGAGACGACGCCCATTGTCGCCATCGGTGCCTCCGCGGGCGGCCTGGAGGCGCTGAGCACCTTCTTCTCAGCGCTGCCGGATGCGCCCGGCGCGGCCTTCGTCGTCGTCATGCACCTTGCGCCCGCGCATCACAGCGAGCTTGCCGCGATCCTGGGGCGCCAAACATGCATGCCCACGACCGAAGTGAGCGAGCGCGTGCCCCTGGAGCGGAACCACGTCTACGTGATCCCGCCGAACCGGCAATTGGAGCTCACGGACAGCGAAGTCAGCGCGACGCCGTTCGGCACGCCGCTGGAGCGCCGCGCGGCGGTGGACCTGCTGTTCCGCTCCCTGGCCGAGCGCCGCGGCAACGGCTTCGCCATCATCCTCTCCGGCGGCGGCTCCGATGGCGCCGTCGGCGTCAAGGCGGTCAAGGAGCACGGCGGCATCATCCTCGTGCAGGACCCGGCCGAGGCCGGCTTCGACAGCATGCCGCGGGCGGCTATCGCGACAGGTATCGCCGATCTGGTGCTACCGGCGCGCGAGCTGGCGACGCGGCTCTGCGACTTGATCCAGGGCCGCGAGATCATCCAAACGCGTCTGGCCGTCCCCGAGGCGCTCGAGAGCGATGAGCAGGCCGTGCTCGGGCGCATCATCAGCTATCTGAACGTCCGCACCGGGCATGACTTTTCCCACTACAAGCGCAGCACGGTGCTGCGGCGCGTCGCGCGTCGGATGCAGGTGCACCGGCTGGAAACGCTGGAGCAGTATCTCGCCTTCCTGAAGGAGACTCCCGAAGAGGCGCAGGGGCTGTTTCAGGACCTGCTCATCTCGGTTACGGCCTTCTTCCGCGATGCGCCGGCCTGGGACGCGCTGCGCCGGCGGGTCATCCCGAAGCTCTTCGACGCCAGGGCGCCGGAAAGTCCGCTGCGGGTCTGGGTGCCGGGCTGTGCCACGGGCGAAGAAGCTTACAGCCTGGCGATGCTGCTGCTGGAGGAAGCCGGGCGCCGGCCCACTCCGCCGGAGATCCAGGTCTTCGCCAGCGATCTCGACGAGCGTGCGCTGGCCGTCGCCCGCGAAGGCATCTATGGCGTTGCCATCGAGGCGGATGTCACCGCCCAGCGCCTGAGCCGCTTCTTCATCCGCGACGACGATCTGTACCACGTCGACGGCACTCTGCGCGACCTGATCCTGTTCGCCCGGCACAGCCTGATGCGCGATCCACCCTTCGCGCGGCAGGACCTGATCTCATGTCGCAACCTGTTGATCTATCTCGACCGGGAGCTGCAGACGCAGGTGTTCGGCATCCTGCGCTACGCGCTGCGGCCCGGCGGCTATCTGTTCCTCGGCATCTCGGAGCATGCGGAAGGGGAGTATTTCCGCGTCATCGACAAACAGCACCACATCTACCAGGCGCGGGAAATCTCGGGGCGCGCGCTGCCCTTGCTGCCGGACATGTTGACGACGCCCCCGCCGCCAGCCCAACAGCTTGCGGAACCAGGGCGGGGGGGGCACAAGCCGCAGACTCGCTCCGGCGTTCATCGAACCCTGCTCGAGGAGCTGGGGCCCCCGAGCGTCCTGGTGGACGGCCAGCGTAACGCGGTCCATCTGTCGGAAACTGCCGGGCGCTATCTGCAGCCACCGGAGGGCGCGCCGACGCAGGACGTCACCTTGTTGGTGCGCCGGGAGCTCCAGGCCGAGCTGAGCGCGGCCCTGTATGCCGCCTTCGACAAGGGCGAGGCCAGCCTCTCTGGATTCGTGCCCGTGCAGTTCAACGGCACGCCGCGTTCCGTGGCCGTGCTGGTGCAGCCCCGCCCCGCCCGCGACGGTCAGGAGCGCCTCGCACTGATCGTGTTCCTCGAAGCCGGAGAGGCGACGCCACCGGCCGACCTGGTGCGCGAGGAGACCGATGCGTCAACTCTCCTGGCGCGTCGGCTGAAAGAAGAGCTGCGCAGCACACGGACACGGCTGCATACCGCCCGCGAGGAGTTCGAGGCCGGCAACGAGGAGCTGCGGGCGGCCAATGAGGAACTGCAGTCCCTGAACGAGGAGTATCGCTCCACCGCCGAGGAACTGGAGACCAGCAAGGAGGAGCTGCAGAGCATCAACGAAGAGCTGAACACGGTCAACGGCGAGCTCAAGAACAAGCTGGAGGAGGTCTCGCGCGCCCACAACGATCTCGAGAACTTGATGACGGCCACCGAGATCCCGACGCTGTTCCTGGACCGCGAGCTTTGCATCAAGCGCTTCACGCCGCAGGTCGCCGACCTCTTCAGCATCAAGTCCAGCGATCAGGAGCGCCCCATCAGGGACCTGAATCGGCGCCTCGACTATGACGCGCTGGAAGCCGACGCCGCCAACGTGCTTCGCCACCTGACGCCGTTGGAGCGCGAGGTCACGACCGACGACGACCGTTGGTACCTCGCCCGCCTGCGCCCGTACCGGACCGCCGACCACCACATCGACGGTGTGGTCGCAACCTTCGTGGATTTCACCGCCCAGAAGCAGGCCGAGCAGGCACTGCGTGAGAGCGAGGAGCGCTTCCGCGTGCTGGTGACGGCGACCGCCCAGGCGGTCTGGGAGACCGATGCCGACGGCGTCGTGGTGGCGGACTCGCCGTCCTGGCGGGCCTACACGGGCCAGACCCTCCAGGAATGGCTGGGATGTGGCTGGTTGGACGCGATCCACCCCGACGACCGGGAAGATGCAGAGGCGCAGTGGCGTCAAGCCGTGGCCGAGCGCCATAGCTTTAACGTCGACCTCCGGCTGCGTACGCCGCATGGCCAGTGGCGATGGACCAACCTGCGTGTAGCACCCTCGTGCAACCCGGCGGGCAAGGTGCTCAAGTGGATTGGGATGAACATGGACATCACCGGGCGCAAGGATGCGGAGCAGGCGCTACGCGACGGTGAGCGCCGCCTGGAGACGGTATTGGAGTCGACGCCTGCCGCAGTCGTTCTGATCAATGCCGCCACGCGCCGGTTCTCGTACATGAACCGACGGGCGCTGGCCCTGTACGGGAGCGATTACGTTGGCGTCGATCTAGCGACCCATGCGGCGGCGGTTCACGCCCAGCGACCCGATGGCACACCGTATCCGCTCGACGAGATGCCGGTCTCGCGCTCTTTGCATGCCAGGGAGACCGTGTACGGCGAGGAGATGATCATTCATCGCGCAGACGGCAGCTCGTTCACGCTTTCGGTCAACTCCGCCCCCCTGTGCAACGAGCACGGCGAGATCGATGCAGCCATCGCCGCCTTCGACGATATCTCCGCGCGCCGCCGGGCCGAAGAGGCCCTGCGCGAGGCCGACCGGCAAAAGAACCGGTTCCTGTCCCTGCTCGGCCACGAGCTGCGCAACCCGCTGTCGGCCATCAGCAACACGGTCGCGGTGCTGGAGATGGGGGGCTCCTCGGAGGGCGAGATCCGGCAAGCCGTCCACCTCATCGAGCGCCAAGTGCGGCACCTGGTCCGGCTGGTGGACGACCTGCTGAACCTGAACCGCATCAGCCGCGGCCAAGTGGAACTGCGCCGGGTCCCGCTAGACTTGACCGAGAGCATCCGCGACGCGCTGGCACAGGCCCAGTCGGCCATCGACGCCGGCGGCGAGCATCTGGACCTCGACCTCCCGGAGGAGCCATTGCCCGTCGAGGGCGACCGGGAGCGCCTGACGCAGATCCTGACCAACCTGCTGGTGAACGCCGCGGTCTATGCCGGCGACGGTAGCAGCATCGGCGTCAGCGCCAAGTTGGCCGGCGATCGTGTCCTGGTGCGGGTCCGGGATAACGGCGTAGGCATCGCCGCGGAGGATCTGCCGCGGCTGTTCGAGCCCTTCACCCGCCTCCAGGCAGCAACGAGCCGTCAGGATGGCGGCCTGGGTCTCGGCCTGGCGCTGGCGCGAGAACTGGCGGAGTTGCATGAGGGCACGCTGGAGGCGCATAGCGATGGTCCCGGCCACGGCAGCGAGTTCACGCTCACACTGCCGCTGCTGCGCGGCAACGGCGCCCGAGACATCGAGCCAGCGCCTGCGCATCCGCCGGTACAGATAGCCCGACGGCGCGTCCTGGTTGCGGACGATGATCCGGCCGTCGGCGAGGCGCTCGTCACGCTGCTCGAGCGGCTCGGCCAAGACGTGCGGCTGGTTACCCGTGGCAACGCCGTGGAGAAGGCCGTCGAGGCGTTCCGACCGGCCCTGGTGATCCTCGACATCGGGCTCCCGGACATGAGCGGCGTCGAGATCGCTCGCCGGCTGCGTGCGTCCCCTGGTTCGCAGGCATTGCGCATCGTTGCGCTGAGCGGCTACGGTCAGAATAGTACTGAACCATCGGAGCTGGCGTGCTTCGATCGGTATCTGCTAAAACCGGCGACGGTGGAACAGCTCAAGGCACTGCTAAGCGAGGCATGAGCTGGTTGTCGGCGCCAAGCCAACGGCAGTTCGGCAGGACGCCCCGCGGTCAGACGATGTCGCCATAGATTCCCGTTCGACCCGCAGTCTCGTCCGGCGCGCTATTGATCATCGTAAAGAAGGCGCTGGATGGCCGAAGGTATTCAGCGGTGACCTGTCCCAGACCGGATGCCGACGTGATGATGAGCTCATCACCTTCTTCGCTGACTACCTTCTCGTTCTTGTCATCGAAGCCCGCCGCCGTGCCGACATATTTGTCACCGACTGACCCGACAATCGCTTCACAGCTCTGTGGTGTCAGGTATCTGAACACGCGTCGGGCAAAAAATACGCCCGTCTCGTCGAGGTGAAGCTCGAACCGCAGCCGGATGTCTCCCTGCCGGCGGCGATAGAAAAAGATCTTCGTGCCGAGCGCGTCCGGGGTCATGACGATCACGTCGGCCTTGCCGAGCGTCCGATTGACGGCCTGCTTGCCGCAACCGAACGGACAGTCGGGCCACGGCACGATCGGCACCGACGTGGACACGGGGCGTCGGTCCAGACGACTAGCGAGCACGCGATGATAGCCAGCGCCATTGGCGTACTCGTTCAACAGCTCTTCTCGGGTGGCTCGGGCAGCGGACAACCGAGTTTTTTTGTAAGAATTTGGTCGAGAGCTCCACAACATAGTGTGTCCTCCGCACTTGCTAGGGAAACGCAGAAATATTCGGCGCTTGCCGCTGGACAGCGGTGCCCAGCGATTCTCGACGCCGTTGGCGCATCGAAAAATGCACGAAGCGGGAGACCGTGGCTTCCGTTTCCGCCTGCCTCTTGGCCGGGGGCGGCCAGATAACCGCAGGCGGCCAAATAAGCAGTATCTCGGCAGCAATCGCCCGAGCGCCCTTACACGCTCATCCCAAGAGTCACCCGCGACCGCTGCTACGTTATCAGAGCCGCGCCGTATGAATCATTGGGCCATCACCGGCATTCATTCCTAGCGCAAACCGACATCTCCATAAGCTCCGACCTGACAATGAACTGGGCGACGCCGCCTAATGGCCACCCCCGGTTGGCAGCAGGACTGGCATGGGCGAGGAACCGAGCATACTCAAACTTCGGCGTCGGCCGTAGACGATGAGTGCGGCGGCGTGGGAGCGCCACTGCCTTTTGTGGCGCGACGGCGGCTGGGCCGTTGCCTGCCGCTTGCAAGTTACTCAGGGCGTAGCGTTCTGCCTGGCCGCCGGTCGCGGCACCGAGAGTGCCGCTCCCACAAGACCTGCTACGTGGGAGCCAGCGCCGCCGCTGTGGTCGGAGTTGCGATCGACGCCGGCGCGGCGCCTCACCAGTCCGCTGGCTTACCGGCCGGGGTCTGCGGCAGCACCGGGCCGATGTCGATGCGCCGCGGGCGCTCGGCCGGGCGCAGGCGCTCGGCGAGCCAGGGCACGAGGTCCAGGCGCAGCGCCGCCGGGTCGGCGTCGGGCTGCGCTGGCACCACGAAGGCCTTGAGCCTGAGCGAGACGCCGCTGCCGGTGGGCCGCACGGCCGCATCGGCCACCTCGGGGTGGCCCAACAGCACGTCGCGCACCCGGCCCGGAAAGACGTTCTCGCCGGCCACCTGGACCGCGCCGTCGAGGCGGCCGTGCACGCGGAAGCGCCGCCCGTCCACCCACTCCCAGCGGTCGGC
Source organism: Thiohalocapsa sp. (assembly GCF_022340605.1). Lineage (GTDB taxonomy): Bacteria > Pseudomonadota > Gammaproteobacteria > Chromatiales > Chromatiaceae > Thiohalocapsa. The sequence continues at coordinate 4,550 of NZ_JAJDNQ010000129.1, read as the reverse complement.
GGCAATGCAAGCCTCGGCATCCGCGCGCAGCAGCCGCTCGCGCCCAGGCTCCACCACCCACCAGGGCAGCAACGCGAAGGGGTCGCTCGCGGCCCAACGGCTGCCGATGCCGGCGCACTCGCTGGAGCCATAGACCTCCAGCATCCGCGCGACGCCGACGTCGGCCAGCGCATCCCAGACGAAGGCGGGGCACTGGCCAGTGGAGGTGACGGCCACCACGTCGTCAGCCACACGGACATCGCTGTCGCCGGCGGCGAAGGCGAAGAAGCACGGATGGCCGATGAGCAGATCGCCGGGTTCGGTGCGGGCGAGGACGCCCGGCGGCAGGGCGTCGCGGACGTCCAGCACCGGGATGCCGAGCCGCGCCGGCAGCATCAAGGCGAACAGGAAGCCATAGATGTGGTGGGAGGGCACGGCCCGCAGGATCCGGCGCCGGTCGCGAAACTGCGATGCCCAGTGCATGCTCTCACGCACCAGGGCGTCCATCGGATGGGCGCAGCGCTTGGGCTGGCCGGTGGAGCCGGAGGTGAAGAAGGTAATGTCGCAGTCGTCGTGCCGGCGCGCCTCCACCACGGTCTCCGCCCAGACCCGCAGCCGGCGCTCGGCCAGCAGGCGGCGGTCCAGGTCGTGCCGGTGCAGGCCGAAGCGCACACAGGCCGCGGTGGCAATATCCACGAGCTCGATGGAGTCCAGCCCCAGCAACGCGTCGAGGTCCACGTCGACGTCGTCCGGCGTGTCGCTGTCCACCAGGGACGGCAGGCCGAAGTCCGGCGCCGGGTCGGCGGGCCGCAGCCGGCGCAGCTCGTAGGTGATCAGATCCGCGAGCACCGGCAGCACCCAGCGCGGGCGCCACCAGGGCGCGAACATGTTCGTGGTGAGGCTCATGGTGCCTGCTCCCGTCCGGCGTCGGCCCCGCCGAAGCGGGTGGCAACGGCGGCCAGCAGATCGGCATCGCCGCGCTCCGCGAGCCGAGCGCGCAAGTCGTCGGCGAGCCTGCGATGGTGCCGGTAGGGCGCCAGCTCTTCGATCACCCACGCGGCGGTGGCCGCGTCGGCCTCGGCGGCGAGCCCAAGCAGCCAGTCGAAGGCCGCCGGCGAGCGCGCCATGGCCGCGGCTCGCAGCAGCACGCGGTCCGCCGGGCGGCGCAGCGGCTCGGTTTCCCAGCGCGCGCGCAGCAGCGCCACGGCAGCGTCCAGCCGCGACTCGCCCAGCGCCAGGGCGGCCAGCTCGGCGAGTACCGCATCGGCACCGGGCACGACCTCCAGCCAGCGGGCGATGAAGCGCGGCGAGTCGTCCGCGTCCAGCGCCAGCAGCGCGCGGAAGCACTCGCCGACCACCTCCGGCTCCACGTCCCCCAGCAGCGCCTTGGTGCGCAGTACCGCCGCGGCGGCGAGCGGCTGGGTGCAGCCGATGGCCCGCACCGCGCCGATACGGGCGCGGTGCTCGGGGTCCGACAGCAGGTCCACCAGGTCCAGCAGCGCGTCCGGGGCGCCCGAGGCGGCAAGCCCCATGGCGCAACTGGCACGCACGTCGGCGGCGGTGTCGACGCTACCGCCCCAGACCGGCTCGGGCTGGCGCAACGCGATGCCCTCGCGATAGAAGCCGGCATCCAGGCAGTCCAGGGCCACCAGCGCACGCGCGAGCGCACCCTTGGCGATGCAGCCCGGGTCGTGCTTGTGATCGCGCGCGGCGAAGCGCCGGAAGGCGTCCCGCAGCGCGCCTTCCAGCGCGTAGTACAGGCCCTCCGCGGCCAGCTCGGCGGCGCGCGCCACCGGACGATAATGGGCGTGGGCGAGCGCCTGGCGCAGCAGCGCGTCATCGGCGCCGTCGTCCAGCGCGCGCAGCAGCGGCTCGGGTGCCGCGGGGCGGCGCCGGCTGCGTGGTCGGGTCTGATCGTGCATCTGGGCTTGAGACCTCCGGCTGCTGGCAGCGGCTTTATTGTCGCCCGTCGGCGCTGTCGCGTCTCCCAGGCGCCCCGGGGAGATGCCGCCGTATCCGGCGCTTCCAGGGGCCCCCCGTTTGATCCGCGGCCTTGATCGGCCATAGATGCACGGTATAACGTGCCCGTGTTAACCGAGGCGCACGCCTGCCGCTGTCCGCTTCGGTCCCAGCGCCCAACCTCATCACCCAACGCGCGCCGGCGTGCGCGAGCCAGCCGAGCATCATGCAACCCGCCTACCGCACCGCCCCGGACACTGCGATCGCGGAGCCCGACACCGAGCGCTGGAAGCTGCCGGACTTGTTGGACTTCGACTACTACGTCGACCACGACGAGGAGAAGCTGCGCGCCGACCCTGCCGAGCGCAAGCGCCTTGCCGAGCGCGACCGGCGCCTGTATCGCGAGCAGATCGCCCCGCTCGTCACTGCCGCCGAGCACACACCGGCCCACCGCAGCGCATCATTGCGGCGCTGGCTCGGCATCCGCCGCGGCGCGGAGGACCCGCCGCTGAAGGCGCTGCTGCCGGGCTCCGCCTTCGCGCGCGGGCAGCGCCTGGTGGGGGTGGGGCTCGGCATCCTCGGCTTCCTGAGCGGCATCGGCGTTGCCGCCGCACTGCTGCAATACGAAGGGCAGCGGCCGGTGAACGTCTCCTGGTACGTGTTCGTGCTGGTGATCCTGCAAGTGCTGTTGCTGGCGGGCACGGCGACCGCCTGGTACAGCCGGCGCACGCGCGCCGTGCAGGCGGCGGTGCAGGACCTCTCGCTGGTGGGCCACCTGCTGAAGCCCCTGTTCACCGGCGCGGCACGCTGGGTGCAACGCCAACGCCTGGCGCACATGCCACCGGACGTGCGCGAGGCGGCCAAGGCACGCAAGGGGCTCATCACCCGCCACTTCTCGCTGTACGGCCCCGCGGCCTACCTGCCCATGTTGATCCCGGCGCAGTTGTTCGGCATCGGCTTCAACATCGGCGCCATCGTGGCCACCATCGCGCTGGAGTGGTTCACGGACCTGGGCTTCGGTTGGGGCTCCGCCCTGAACGTCTCGCCCGGCACCATCCACGCGCTCGCACATTTCATCGCGCTGCCCTGGTCGTGGCTGTTCGGCGAGGGCTCCGGCGTGCCCACGCTGGCGCAGGTGGAGGGCACCCGGATCAGCCTCAAGGACCCGATGTTCATCATGAGCGCCGACGACCTGCGCTCCTGGCGCTGGTTCCTCGTGCTCGCGGTATTCACGTACGGCCTGCTGCCGCGGCTGGTGCTGCTGCTGCTGTCCATGCGAACCGTGCGCCGCACCCTGGCCGCCCTGCCCTTCACCCACCAGCGCACGCAGGCGCTTTACGCGCGCATGATCACGCCGCAGTTGGAGACAGCGGGCGCAACAGGGCACGGGCCGGAGATGCCGATCCCGGCGCCGCTGAAACCATTGAGCGCGCCACGCGCAGCGCCGCGGGAGGAGCCACGGGCGCCGCCGCCCGTGCCCCAGCCAGTGCCCCAGCCAGTGCCCCAGCCAGTGCCCAACCCAGTGCCCAAGCCCGCGCCGCCGGTGGTGGCGCCCGAGGCGCCGGAGGCGGCCCGGCCACAGCCGAAGCCAGCGCCGGAACGGGAACCGGAACCAGAGCCGGAGCCCGAGGTCGCCCTGCGCACCGAGCCACCGGCGGCGCCGGAGCTCGAGCCCGAACCGAAAGTCAAAGCGGAGCCCACGCCAACCGCGCCACCCGCCGCGCCCGAGCAGCCGGCGGCACAGGCCCCTGAGCCGGCTGCCGAAGCGGCACCGGCGCCGACAGCGAAGATCACGGCCCAACCAGAGCCGCAGCCCCAGCCCCAGCCGCAGCCGCAGCCCCAGCCGCAGCCGCAGCCCAAGCCGCAGCCCAAGCCGCGGCCCAAGCCAGAACCCACAGCAGAGCCCAAAGCAGAGCCCAAGCCGGAAACGAAGCCCAAGCTCGCCGCCACCCGGGGCGAACACGTCGATGCCGATGCCTGCATCCTGCTGCTGCACGTGGACGTGGCGGACGTGCTGGAGGAGACCGACCACGAGCGCCTGCAACGGCTGCTGCATGGGCACTCCGGCTGGCGCGTCGCGGCCTCGGCCACTTACGGCGGCGGCAGTGCCATGGCCCAAGGCGCCCTGGAGCTGATCGAGCAGGCGCATTGGGAGGCGCCGCCGGCGCGCGTGGCGCTGCTCGCGGATGGCTCACAGCCGCCCATCACCGAGACGCTGCGCTTCCTGCGCATGGTGCGCGCGGCCGCCGGCGAGCATGCGCAGGTATTGGTGGCGCTGGTGGGCGACCCGGACGGCGACGACCGACTGCCACCGCTGTCGGAGTTTGACTTCGAGGACTGGCAGCGCAAGCTTGAACAGCTTGGAGACCCCTATCTGCGCCTCGAGATGTTGGCGGGCCCCGCCGAGGAGGCAAACTGATGCCAACCGCAAGCCGCGTGCCGACGGCGCTCCAGCCGCGCGCTGCGCACAAGGCCGACGCAACGGCCAAGCTCACCGCCCGCGATGCGGCGGCCAACAACGTCCCCGTGCTGGCCATCATGGGCCACCCGAACGCCGGCAAGTCGTCGGTGGTGGCCACGCTCACCGAGAACGACCGCATCGCCATCGACAA
>NZ_JAJDNQ010000124.1 GCF_022340605.1 Thiohalocapsa sp. | reverse complement strand
CCGCGGCGAGCCTCTCGGCGCGCGCTGACCGCGCATTCCGCTCGGCGGTGCTCCCAAGAACGGATTGGTGCAGGACTTCAGCGAGTGCGGTTCCTCGTGCTCGACCGACATCTCCCCCTGGAAGCACGCCGAAGCGCCCCTAGCTCTTGGGAACCCTGAAACGCTGCCCTGGGACCGACGCCATGGATAACCCCCTTCCTCTGGTCGAATTTCTCGCCTTCATTGGCTTGGTGCTGTACCTGTTTACGATGCCGTCGTCGCCGCTGCGACGGGACTCTTCGTCCAGCAAGCAGGCAGACGACGCTGGCGACCAAGCCGCTGGCCAGCCCGAACGCAAGGAGTGATCGCGAAGCCGAGCTGGGCTTCGCCTGATCCGGCGCGCGGCGGTGACGCCGCGCGGAAAACTGAGACAACGAGCGAACGCTTGCCGTCGGAGCCAAGGTCGGCGAGTCGGCCCGAGCGACTCAGATCGCGTCGAGCGCCTCGGCCAGCGACAGCACCGGCTTGATGGCGAGACCGTCGACGCCGCCCTTGGGCACGTTAGCCTTTGGGGCGATGACCTGCTTGAGGCCATGCTTAGCGGCCTCCCGCAGCCGGTCCGGGCCATTCGGCACCGGCCGGATCTCACCGGAGAGACCGACCTCGCCGAACACCGCGAGGTCCAGCGGCAGCGGGCGGTCGCGGTGACTGGACAGCACGGCCAGCAGCAGGGCCAAGTCCGCGGCGGTCTCGGTGACACGCACCCCGCCGACGGCATTGACGAAGACATCCTGGTCGAACATGGCCACACCGCCGTGGCGGTGCAGCACCGCCAGCAGCATCGCGAGCCGGTTTTGCTCCAGCCCGACGGCGACCCGGCGCGGGTTGGCGAGCGGGCTCTGGTCCACCAGCGCCTGCACCTCCACCAGCATGGGCCGGGTGCCCTCGCGGGTCACCAGCACGACGGAGCCCGGCACGGGTTGATCGTGGCGGCTCAGAAAGATCGCCGACGGGTTGCGGACCTCGCGCAGGCCCTTGTCCGTCATGGCGAAGACGCCGAGCTCGTTGACGGCGCCGAAGCGGTTCTTGACGGCGCGGATCAGCCGGTGCGCGCCGTCCGGCTCGCCCTCGAAGTAGAGCACCGTGTCCACCATGTGCTCCAGCACCCGTGGGCCCGCGAGCGCACCTTCCTTGGTGACATGGCCCACCAGGAACACGGTGGTGTCCGTGAGCTTGGCGAAGCGCACCAGTTGTGCCGCCGTCTCGCGCACCTGCGACACGCTGCCGGGCGCGGACGTCAGGGCATCGGTGAAGAGCGTTTGAATGGAATCGACAATGAGCACCCGCGGGCGCTCGACGGCGGCGGTGGCGATGATCTGCTCGACGCCGGTCTCCGCCAGCAGGCGCAGCCCGCCGCCTCCCTTTGCCTCGGCGCCTGCCGCGAGCCCGAGCCGATGCGCCCGCAGGCTCACCTGCTGGGGTGACTCCTCGCCCGTCACATAGAGCACCGGCGCGGCCACGGCGGACGACGTGCCGGCCACGGCCGCGCCCGCCTGCAACAGCAGCGTGGACTTGCCGATGCCGGGGTCGCCGCCGATGAGCACCACCGAGCCCGGCACCAGGCCGCCGCCGAGCACCCGGTCCAGCTCCGCGATGCCGCTGGGAGAGCGGCTCTGACGCTCCGGTGAGACCTCCGCCAGCGACAAGACCTCGCTTGGCTTCAGTACCGCGCCTCCCTGCCCTTGCGCCGCCCAACCGCCACGCGCCGCCGGCGCCGCGGCCACTTCCTCGATGCTGTTCCAGGCGCCGCATTCCGGGCATTGCCCGGCCCACTTGGGCAGCTCGGCACCGCAGGCGTTGCAGACATAGGCGCCGCGGGATTTCTTGCGGGGCTGGGCCATGGTGTCCTGGCTGGCCGGCGCCGGCTCAGTAGCCGCCGTCGGCGTAGAGGTTGTCGGCGAGGTTCTCGAACTTGGTGTACTGGCCCAGGAAGGCGAGCTTGACGGTGCCGATGGGGCCGTTGCGCTGCTTGCCGATGATGATCTCGGCGACGCCCTTGTCCGGGCTGTCCTGGTTGTAGACCTCGTCGCGGTAGATGAAGATGATGATGTCCGCGTCCTGCTCGATGGCGCCGGACTCGCGCAGGTCCGACATCACCGGGCGCTTGTTGGGCCGCTGCTCCAGGCTGCGGTTGAGCTGCGAGAGCGCAATCACCGGCACGTTCATCTCCTTGGCCAGGGACTTGAGCCCGCGGCTGATGGCCGAGATCTCGGTGGCGCGGTTCTCGCCCTCGCTCGGCGCCTGCATGAGCTGGAGGTAATCGATCACCACCATGCCGAGTTCCTTCTCCTGGCGCTTCAGCTCCCGCTGCAGGCGGCGCACCCGCGCACGAACCTCGGTCGGCGACAGCGCCGGCGTGTCGTCGATGAACATCGGCGCCTGGGAGAGGATGTGCACTGCCGACGTCAGCCGCGGCCAGTCCTCGTCGGTGAGCTTGCCGGTGCGCACCCGGTGCTGGTCGATCTGCCCCAACGACGACATCATGCGCATGGCGAGCGAGTCCCCCGGCATCTCCATGCTGAACACCGCCACGCCCTTGCCCGTCTTGATGGCGACGTTCTCCGCCATGTTCATCGCGAAGCTCGTGTTGTGTACACAGATGTCGTTCGCTACAAAGTTGTGGGTATCGGGCACGGTAAGGTCATAGACCTGCCGCAGACCGAGGGGCTCAATGGACACGATGGGGTCCCAAAGGACATCGCTGCTGGCCAAATCGATCAACGATGGGTCGTCAACAGCGGCGGCGAGCTGGGCCAAACGCCGCCGACTCAACGTGCGCCGGCCGACATGGATATTGCTCGTGCCGCGCAGACCAGCGCGCTCCGCAAGCCGCGACCACGGCTCATCGCCCTTTGCGGCGCGCAGACGGTCCCACACAGCGAGCGGAACGAGATCCACGTTTGTCTGCACACGCTTTTCTTCGAGCGCCGCGAGCACCCGCGCCAGCGCTTCCTCTTTCGATAAGATGCCGATGTCTTCGGCAAAGGCCCGGATCGCAGCGCTGTCGGTGATGTCGAGCTGCCAGGCGGACGACCGCTTACCGCGATAGGGGACACGACGCTGACGCAGCTTCGCAATGATTCCAAAGCGAAGCAGCAAGTGCTGCACCTGGCGGGCCAGGCGTTCGCTCACCGATGCGAAGCCGATTTGGCACTGGCCGCTCCCAAGTACCGTCGCCCAGCCATCCGTTGCGAACAAGCGATTCAAGAACATGGCCAACTGCGCCGCAGGGAGACGAAAGACCGGCTCGGGCACGAGCTTGTCGTGGGCACCACGACCCCAGAGGTCCAGCGACATCAGCCAGCGCGTCAAGGCGTTCGGGGCGTTCTTCGCCCGTGCCAACCGGTCGCCGGGAGACCAGCGCACCCCGGCATCTGCGAAGAAGCGGTCGATGGCGTCAAAAAGCCCTGAACCGGGCGTGCTGCGTCCTTGGATCCAGTCGCAAACGCTGGCCGGGCTCGCGCCGGCGGCCAGTGCGAAGCGCCGCTGTGGGCATCCCATCGCAGCCAGCGCAGTGCGCAGCTCGGTACCGAAGGCCGCCCGCCCCGTTTGGATCGCACTCCGGTCAGCGACGACACAGACATCGGCCGTCCGATGCGGCCGCTGTCTCAGCACCCCCCGGACGCCGCCAAAGGCATCCGCCGCGGCGATGAAGTCTGCCTGCAGCACCGGATCTGCGTTGGTGAGCTTGGGCGTCGCGCCGGTCAGACAGCCATCGCCGATCAACAGGCCGAGCAGGCGAACCTCGCAGTCGCGCATCGGCGCATCACCGAATACCGGCATCCGGCGCGGCACGGCGACCGATTCACCAACGCTCAGCGCTACAAGCGGCCGCCAACCATCCAGAGTCAGGAACGGGTGTGGCGCAGTCGTCTCCACGACGCGGCCAAGCCTTGTCGTGACACGAAAAACCGGCTTCTCACCATCATCGACGAAGGCACTCGGCTGCGTGATCTCAAGACGCAAGTGTTCATCCAGTGTCAGCAGGTCCGCGTGGCGCTGCCGGACGAGCGCCTCAATGGTCCGGACGCTGCCGTCGGCGAGCACGATCTCCGTGTCCGCGGCCACGCACTTACCCATCGACGGCCTGCCGGCGACGATGATGAGATCGGCGTTCTGCAGCCCCGAGGTCTTCATGTCGAAGTCCACGAAGCCCGTCGGCAGGCCGGTGATGGGCTCGTCGCGGTGGAACAGCTCGTCGATCTTGTCGACGGCGATCTTGAGCAGGCTCTCGATGGGCTGGAAGCCGCCGCCGCGGGCAAGCTGCTCGGCGATGGCGAAGACCTTGGCCTCGGCGGCGTCCAGAATCTCCGCCTCGGAACGGCCCTCGGTGTCGAAGGCGAGGTCGGCGATGGACGTGCCGGCCTTCACCAACTGGCGCAGCACCGAGTTGAACCGGATGATGCGCGCGTAGTGCACCGCGTTGGCCGCCGAGGCGGTGTTGCGGTCGATCTCCGCCAGATACTCCATGCCGCCGACGTCGTCCAGCAGCTTGCGCTTCTCCAGTGTCTCGGCCAGCGTGACCACGTCGAAGGGCTGATCGTTGTCCGCCAGCAGGGCCACGGCGCGGAACACGAGCTGGTGCTCGCGGCGGTAGAAATCCACCTCCCGCACCTTGTCCGCCACCAGCTCCCAGGTGCCGTTTTCCAGCATCAGCGCGCCGAGGAGGGATTGCTCCGCCTGGACGTTGTGCGGCGGCACGCGCATGCCCTCGAATGCCCCCGGAAAATCGGATTCCACGATCATATCCCCCTGTTTTTACTGGACAACAGAACCCTTTCCGCGATCCGGCCAAAAGCTCGGAGCGGCGCGCGACGGGATTGTCGAAGCCATGGGAAGGAGGGCGATTGTCCGCCCGCAGACGGACGCGGACAAGCGCCCGGCGGCGATGCCCGACAGTCGGTGGCCGGGATGACCGGAGCCGGCTGACAAGCCATGCGGCCCGGCAACCGCCACACCACCGGTCAGGTGGAGACCGCGAGCCGTTGTGCGGGTGGTTGGTCGAGTCCGGCGCCTGCCGTCGAGTGCTTGGATGCGGCCGAGCGCGCTGCCGTCCCCGGCGCGATGCAGCCCCTGCGGCCGAGACTATGAACGCATTCGGTGTAGGTCGGGTTAGCGATAGCGTAACCCGACCATCAACGGCGCACCGTCGCCCAGCGTCAGGTTACGCTGCGCTAACCCGAACTCCCATAACCGCTGCTCCAGGCGGCGGTACCGTGGGAACGCCACTGCCTTTTGTGGCGCGATGATGGCCGCGCGGCTGTTTGCCGCTTGACGGTTACTCGGGACGTGGTGGGCTGCCCTGCCGCCGGTCGCGGCACCGAGAGTGCCGCTCCCACACAAGCGTGCCGCTCCCACACAAGCGTGCCGCTCCCACAAGAGCTGACCACAATCCGCTCGCTTTCGGCATTGCGAGCGATACGCTCACGGTCTCAGCCCCCGTGGGAGCGCCGTCCCCGGCGCGATAAGCGCTTGCGGTACAAGGCGCTCCCCTCGACAGGGGAATCGCGGCGGGGACGCCGCTCCAACGGCCCGGACGGCGCGCGCGGGAGCGGTGCGCTGCCCGGCGGCCGCAGCCGGGGCGTCAGTTGAAGGGTACGATCTCGACCAGGATCACGACATCGATGTCGGAGTGCAGGTGCAGCTCAACCTCATACTCGCCGATGTTGCGGAAGGCGCCCTGGGGCAGGCGCACCTCGCTCTTGGCGAGCTCGATGCCCGCCTCGCTGACGGCGCTGGCAATGTCCGCGGTACCGACAGAGCCGAACAGTCGGCCCTCGTCGCCGGCCTTGCGCGGGATGGTGACAGTGAGCCCCTCGAATTGCTCGCGACGGGCCTCGGCATGAGCCAGGGCCTCCGCGGCCTGGGCTTCCAACTCGGCGCGGCGCTCCTCGAAAGCCTTCAGGTTGGCCTCGGTCGCGGGCACCGCGGCGCCTTGCGGGATCAGGAAGTTGCGGCCGTAGCCCGGGCGCACGGCGACCTTGTCGCCGAGATCGCCGAGGCCACCGACCTTTTTCAGCAGGATGACGTCCACTTGGGATTCCTCGAAATCGCTGTTCGACAGCGCTGCGTCAGCAACCGGCTGACGCGGAGCGCCTGGCTGATCGGATCACCGGTGCGGCTGGACAGCGCCGCACTCAATGCCCATCGGTGTACGGCAGCAGCGCCAGGTAGCGGGCGCGCTTGACGGCATCGGCGAGCTGGCGCTGGTACTTGGCGGAGGTACCGGTGATGCGGCTCGGCACGATCTTGCCGGACTCGCTGACGTACGCCTTGAGCAGGTTCAGATCCTTGTAGTCGATCTCGGTGATGCCTTCGGCGGTGAAGCGGCAATAGCGCTTGCGGCGAAAGAAGCGGGCCATGGATTGGGTCCTCTCGGTGCGTTCGGTGGCTGGCTGGGCTCAGGACTGGGCTCAGGACTGGGCTCAGGGCTGGGCTCAAAAGTGGGCTCAGTCGTCGTCGCGACGCTGGCCGGACGAACGGTCATCGTCATCACGACGCCCACGCGACGGACGATCGTCGTCGTCGCGGCGGCCGCGACGCTCGCCCCGCTCCCCACCACGCTCGTCACCGCCCTCTTCGTCGCCTTTCAGCAGCGGCGACGGGTCGGTGACGGCCTCCTTGCGCCGGATGACCAGGTTGCGCAGCACCGCATCGTTGAAGCGGAAGGCGTTCTCCAGCTCGTCGAGTGCTTCCTGATCGCACTCGATGTTCATGAGCACATAGTGCGCCTTGTGGACCTTGTTGATGGGATAGGCCAGCTGGCGGCGCCCCCAGTCCTCGAGCCGGTGGATCTTGCCGCCGTGCCCCTCGAGGTTGCTGCGGTAGCGGTCGATCATCGCCGGCACCTGTTCGCTCTGGCTCGGATGCACCAGAAAAACCACTTCGTAATGTCGCATGAAGCTCCTCACGGGTTTGGAAGCCTCCCGACGCGGTGGCATGATTTCGTCGCGCGGTGAGGCAAGGAGATCGCCGCAGGCGCGGCGAAGCCCGCCAGTATGTCGGTTTCCTCGCGTCGATTCAACCCACGGGATGCGACCAGCGCCGAAAGGCATGCCTCGCTGCCGGCCGCCGGAAGGGCGTGGTGCACGCGGTACGCACTGCGCCCACGCCGCAACAAAGGCTCAAGGTGTGCGGATCAGAGCGACGCCCACGCTGTTGGCAAACGGCGGCCGCTGACGCGACAATGCCCGGCCAGGGAGACGCTGATCGATTGGCATCTCCCGAGACGTGGCCCCGCCGCCGGGTAAGGCGCGGGCCGAGGCTCAAACGGAGGAAAGCCCTTGATGCTTCGCGTTCTCGCTCGTGCCCTCTGCATCGCGGCGGTGCTCGCAACCCTGGCGGGCTGCGGCTCGTCCGGCGGCGGCCCGGAAGTCATCGCCATCAGCAACGACGAGAGCTACCAGGGGCAGTTGGCGGCGGCGGTGTCGCCGGTGCAGTTCGCCGGCGGCTCCGAGGCCGACCGCAACTGGCTGCAGCACGAGATCGCTCGCGGTGTCGGCGAATCCAACGCCTTCGCCACCGTTGTCCGGCTCTCCGCCCGTGGTGAGGCGAACGAGGCCGAGGTCATCATCGATCCGACCGTGGTCAGCGTCGAACGATACAGCGGCGGCCTCAACCGCGTGGACCTCCGCGTGCGCGCCTCACGCAAATCCACGGGCGCCGTGGGCCTGGACCAGGTATACCGCGGCAAGCGCAACGGCCAGACCAGCGCCATCAGCGACGCCGTGGCGGCCCTGAGCAAGGACCTGGAGCGGACGTACGGCAAGCAGCCTGTCTATTAAATCAGGGGCTAGCGACGAGGTGCTAGGGGGAGAGTCCTCCCGCATGTGATCATCGTCCTCGTGCATTGATGCGGAAGTATCGAGACCACGCTCAACGCCGCCCGCAGCGTTGATCCGTGTCGACCTGGAGGCCGACACTCCGGCCGTGGGTCGCGATGGCCGGAGTGTCGCCCAGGGCGACACTCGCTCGCGCCGGACCGCGAACGGTATCGGCAATTCCAAGGACGTGCACTAGCCCCTAGCCCCTCATTTCACCGGTACTGCCGCAGATACCACCACTCGAAGAGGCGCTTGAGCCAGTGGAAGGCGACGGAACTGGGGAACACCCAGTTGTGCTTCTCGGTACGCCAGACGACCATGCCGCGATCGATGGCGTCGACGATGCAGAGCAACTCCACGTGAAAGGTGGTATCGGCCGGCCGGGTCTTGAGCTCCGCCACCAGGTTCTTCGCCGCCGCCTTGGCCTGAAGGTCCGCCATGTGCGCCTGCTTGGGCATCCAGTCCGGGCCCGGGAAGCTGCCGGAGTCGCCCACCACGTAGACCCGCTCGAAGCCCGGCACCCGGCAGTAAGCGTCGGCCTGGACGAGCCCGCCCTCGGAGCGCGGCAGGTTGGTGTTGTCGAACCACTGGTTGCCGGTCATGCCGGGCATAAACACGATCAGATCCGCCGGCAGATCGCCGCCCTCGGTCATGACCTTGTCCGCCGCGAAGCCCTTCAGCTTGTGACCCACGTGGGTCTCGATGCCGACCTTGTGCATCTCGCCTAAGAGCTTGTCCACCGCCTTCGGCCCGAGCCGGTTGCCCGGCCGCGGCGCCGGTGTGAAGAATACGATGCGGAAGCGCTCGCGCCGGCCCTCCTTGCGCAGTTGACGGTCGAGCCCGAACAGGAACTCGAAGATGGGGCCACCGCGCACGGCCGAGGGCTCCTTCGGATTGCCCGAGAAGCCCATCGCGACCGTGCCGCCATCCAGTTGCCGGAGGCGGTCGCGGATGCCCTGGGCGGCGGCGATGCCCTCGCATGGGGTGAAGGCGTGCTCGATGCCTGGCAGCTTCTTGATGAAGCGCCCGCCGCTGGCGATGATCAATCCGTCGTTGGCGATATCGCCGTCGGTGGTGACGAGGGTGCGGCCATCGTCGCTCAAGCCGGTGGCCTCGGCCGCGTGGTGCGTGACCTGCATGCGCCGGAAGAAGGGCCTCAGATCGACGCGCAGGTCCTCACCGCTGCGCAGCCCCGAGGGCACCCAGATGAGGCCGGGCAAATAGACGAACTCGGGCCTGGGGCTGACGACCGTGATGTCGAGGTCGCGGTCGGCCTCACGCAGGGCCGAGATGGCCGTGAGCGCCCCGAAGCCCGACCCGACGATGGTGACGCGTGACATGGAACCTCCTGCTGGGGAAAACTGAAAAGAAAACGGTGGAAGACCGGGGCAAGGCCGGCACGAGCACGGTGCCGGCTCAGCCGCCGCCACCTCCCGTGGCGTGCAACAGCGGCAGCAGCACCGGCCAGACATTGTCCAGGAGCCGCGGCTGCGCGACGGCGGTGGGATGCAGCCCGTCTGCTTGCATGAGGGCGCGATCCTCGGCGACCCCGTCCAGCAGCCGCGGCACCAGCGCGGCACCGGTCGCTGCCGCCACTTGGGCATAAACGGCCTGGAACTGTTCCGCGTAGGCGCTGCCGTAATTGGGCGGCAGGCGCACGCCGACCAGCAGCACCCGCGCACCCGCCGCCTGCGCCTGTTGCGTCAGATCCTCGAGGGCGGCGGCGATGCGCTTGGGCGGGAAGCCTCGCAGGCCATCGTTGGCGCCGAGCTCGATGATGACCACCGCCGGCCGGTACTCGGCCAGCAGCGCGGGCAACCGCGAGAGTCCACCGGCAGTGGTGTCGCCGGAGATACTGGCATTCACCACCTGGTACGGCAGACCCTGGTCGGCCAGGCGCTGCTCGAGCAGGCTGACCCAGCCCTGATCCAGCGCCGTCCCGAAGCCGGCGCTCAGGCTATCGCCGAGCACCAGCAGCGTCGACGGTCGTGCCGACGGGTGCGCGGGCGCGGCGGATGCCGCCGGCGCCAACAGCGACAAGATCAACAGCAGCAGCACCGGCAGCGGCTGCGCGCAGGAGACGTCAGGAGACTGCATGAACACCCCAGAGATTCTGTGTCGGGCAGACGAGCTCGCGAAGCATGTTAGCGGTCCGGGCGGGCGGCTGACCATCCTGCGCGGGCTCTCGCTCAGCATCGCCGCCGGCGAGGCGGTGGCCATCGTCGGCGCCTCCGGCAGCGGCAAGTCCACCCTGCTGGGACTGCTGGCGGGGCTGGACACGCCGAGCGACGGCGACGTGGAGCTTTGCGGCGCCAGCCTGTCCGCGCTCGACGAGGACGGCCGCGCGGCGCTGCGCGCCGGGCGCGTCGGCTTCGTGTTCCAGAACTTCCAGCTGCTGCCGACGCTGACGGCTCTGGAGAACGTCTCCCTGCCGCTGGAGCTGGGCGCCGCGGCGGACCCGGACGCGGCCAATGGCAAGCCCAATGGCGGCGGCGAAGCCCACGCCAACGGCCGCGACCCCACCGCCGTCGCCCGCGAGGCGCTGGAGCGCGTCGGCCTCACCGCCCGCGCCAGACATTATCCACGCCAGCTCTCCGGCGGCGAGCAACAGCGCGTGGCCATTGCGCGGGCCTTCGCCCCGGGCCCCCGGATCCTGTTCGCCGACGAGCCCACGGGCAACCTGGACCTGGCCACCGGCGCGAAGGTCATCGAGCTGCTGTTCCAGTTGCGCGCCGACGCCGGCGCCGCGCTGGTGCTCGTCACCCACGACGAGACCCTGGCCGAGCGCTGCGACCGCCGGCTCGCCATGCGCGACGGCCGCCTGGAGGCGCTCCCATGAGCAACAACGCCAGGAGCAACGGCGCCATGGGCAATGGGTCCATGGGCAACGAGCGCGTGCGCAAAGAGACGGTGCGCAAGAACACCGTGGGCGCGCGAGCCATGCGGGCGTGGTCCAAGGGCGCACGCGCCGCGCACGCCCTGCCCGTGGGCGCCTGGCTGCTGGCGCTCAAGCTGCTGCGGCGAGACTGGCGCAGCGGCGAGCTGTATCTCCTGTCCGCCGCGCTGGTGCTGACGGTGGCAGCCATTACCGCGGTGGGCTTCTTCACCGACCGCATCGAGCGCGCCATGGAGCGCCAGGGCGGCGAGCTCATCGCCGCCGACCTCGCCATCGACTCATCCCGCCCCATTCCGGAGCGCTTCGCCGACGAGGCCGCCCGGCGCGGGCTCGGCATCGCCCACACGCTCACCTTCGCCAGCGTCGTGCTGGCGGGCGACGACAGCCAGTTGGTGCAGGTCAAGGCCGTCGACGACGCCTATCCGCTGCGCGGCAAGATGCGCCTCGAGGCGGCCGTCGGCGCCGAGGAACACCCTGCCACGGGTCCGCCCGCGCACGGCAGCGCCTGGGTGGAGCCGCGCCTGCTATATGCGCTCGGCAGCGACGTGGGCACCGACATCGACCTGGGCGAGGCGCGCTTCGCCGCGGACGAGCTCATCGCCTACGAGCCCGACCGCGGCGGCAACTTCTTCCAGATCGCCCCGCGGGTCATGATTCGGCTGGACGACCTGCCGGCGACGGGCCTGGTCACCGAGGCGAGCCGGGTGCGCTATCGGCTCCTGCTGGCGGGCGAGCCCGCCACCGTTGCGGCGTTCGCGGCCTGGGCCAAGCCGCTGTTGCCCGCCAACGCCGGGCTCCTCGACGCCCGCGACGCGCGGCCCGAGTTCGCGTCCGCGGTGGAGCGCGCCTCGCGCTTCCTGCACCTGGCGGCCTTGACGACGCTGCTGGTGGCAGGCGCGGCCATGGCGCTGGCGAGCCGCCGGCTGGTGGAGCGCCAGACCGACGCGGTGGCGGTGATGCGCTGCCTGGGCGCGCCGCGCCACCTGCTGACACGCATCTTCGCGCTGCGGCTCCTGGCGTTCGGCCTCATCGCGAGCCTGTTGGGCTGCCTGGTGGGCTGGCTCGGCCAGCGCGGGCTGGCCAGCCTGCTGGCGGGCTGGTTCGACGGGCCGCTGCCGGCGGCGTCGATTCAGCCCGTGTTCGTCGGGCTCGGCACGGGGCTGGTGGCGCTGGCGGGCTTCGCGCTGCCGCCGCTGTTGCAGCTCGCCGACGTGCCGCCACTGCGGGTGCTGCGTCGGGACCTCGGCGCGCCGCGGGCATCGGTGGCACTGGCGGCCCTGGCCGCCGCCGCGGCGCTGGCGGTGCTGCTGCTGTGGCAGGCGGCGGACTTTACGCTCGCCTGGAAGCTCCTGCTCGGCGTCATCGGCGCGCTGACGGCCCTGGTGGCGCTGGGCGCACTGCTGGTCTGGCTCGCCGGGCTCGCGGCGGCGCGCACCCGCGGCATCTGGCGGCTCGGGCTGGCCGGACTCGCTCGGCGGCCGGCGGCGGCCATCCTGCAGATCGTCGGCTTCGGGCTCGGCATCCTCGCGCTGCTGCTGCTGGCGGTGGTGCGCGTGGACCTGCTGCGCACCTGGCAGGACACCCTGCCGGAGGGGGCGCCGAACCGCTTCCTGATCAACATCCAGCCGCACGAGAAGGATGCCGTGGCGGACTGGCTCGCCGCGCATGACATCGACACCACCGGCGTCTTCCCGATGATCCGCGGCCGGCTCACCGGCATCGGCGGCGCCACGGTGGAGCCGGACGACTACGCGGACCCGCGCGCGCAGCGCCTGGCGGCGCGCGACTTCAACCTCAGCTACGGCACGCGCCTGCAGCAGGACAACGAGGTCATCGCCGGGCGTTGGTGGGGCGGGGACACGCCGGCGTCTCAGCCTGCACCGCAGTTCTCGCCCCAATTTTCGGTGGAGGAAGGCATCGCCGAGACGCTCGGCATCACGCTCGGCGACGAGCTGCGCTTCTGGGTGGCGGGCCGGGAGCTCGCGGCGCCCGTCACCAGCCTGCGGCGGGTGCAGTGGGACAGCTTCAACGTCAACTTCTTCGTCATCGGCACGCCGGGGCTGCTGGAGCAGGAGCCTGCCACCTACGTCACCAGCTTCTACCTGCCCGCCGCGCGCGAGGCGCTGGTGCCGAAGCTGTTACGGGCCTTTCCGAGCGGCACCATCATCGACGTGGGCGCCCTGCTGGACCAGGTGCGCGGCATCATCGAGCAGGGCATCCGCGCGGTGGAGTACGTCTTCCTGTTCACCCTCGCCGCGGGATTGGTGGTGATGTACGCCGGCATCCAGGCGAGCCTCGCGGTGCGCCGCGGCGAGCACGGCGTGCTGCGTACCCTCGGCGCCAACCGCCGGCAACTGCTGCGGGGGCTGCTGGTGGAGTTCACGGCGACCGGGCTCCTGGCGGGGCTCACGGCGTCGATCTTCGCGGAGGCGACGGGCTACGTGCTGGCGCACCAACTGTTCAAGCTGCCCTTTACGCCGAACCCCTGGCTTTGGGTCGTGGGCGTGCTCGGCAGCGGCGTCGCCATCGGCCTCGCCGGCACGCTCGGTACCTACCGGGCGCTGGTTAAGCCGCCGCTGGCGGCATTGCGGCGGGCGGGCTGATTGGCTTCACTCGGCTGCCGTAGGTCGGGCCGACGCAGGAGGCCCGACAAACAAGCCCCAACAGTAAGAACTTATCCGTGCAGGATCGTAGGTCGGGTTAGCGCAGCGTAACCCGACCTACATCGAAATAGCTGCCCGGTCTCTGACGCGCCGTCACTGCGCGAGGAAGAAGTCCCGCCACGGTTCCATGCCGTCCGGCAACCTGCCGTGGACACGGTCGTGGATCCGCTGCAGCAGCGAAAGATCCGGCAGAACGCAGGCGCAGGCGTGGTTGCGGTGGCCGTGTACCGCACACAACAACCCAAGCTCGGACAGCGCCGCGGGCGACCACCGCCGCGCCACGCCAGCGCTGTCGAAGATCAGGGCGCGCAGGGCCTTCGTCGCCGCCGCCGTGCCCCAAACGCGGGTGAGCAGCGCAACGGCATTGGGCGCGGCATGCTCCAACTGCGACTCCGGCAGCCAGTCCGGCACCGGCGGCGCATCAGCCACCGACGGGCGCCGGCGGGCCGGGCTGCCGGCTTCACCTGCACCCACACCGGCGACCAACCCGGCATCCGGTGCCTGCGAGCCTTGCCCGGAATCGCCCTGGTCCGCCGGCACCGCGGCGGCCGCGCGCCCGTCATCCAGGAGCTTCACCTGGCTCTGCCGCTTCAGGCGCGTGAAATTTAGTCGCTTGCGGCGATCGACCCACAACCTACGCCAGTCTGCGCCGGGCCGCCGCGACCCGCTTGGCAACTCCAGCGCACTTGCGCGGACTGCCGATCGGCGCGCACGGGGTGAGCACGCTGCCGCTGATTGCTATCATGCGCCCGCACCGGACCCAGGACCGACTCATGCGCATCGACTCATCACCCAGGTCTGCCCCCGTCTCCCAGCAACCCGGATCGCGACCCGGATCACTGTCCGGACCGCTCGTCGGGCTGCTCGCCGGACTCCTGGTCGCCGCGGTAGCCGCGGCGCAGCGGCCCGCCATTCAGGACCTCGATCTGCGCGTGTCCGCGGCGGACATCGAGCCGGCCGTGACCATCAAGAAGTACGAGAACCGCACGGTGGAGGAGTACAGCGTGAACAACAACACCTACATGGTGAAGATCACCCCCACCGTCGGCGCACCCTACTACCTGGTGGACGAGAACGGCTCCGGCGATATGGAGTGGCGGCGCAACGCACCGGGCGGAAATATGAACGTCCCCCAGTGGACCCTGTTCAGTTGGTGAAGAGAGGAACGCAATCGATGAACCTGATGGCCTTCCCGCGCAGCCGCCACCGGGGCGCTCCCAGAGGCGCACGCAGCGACGCCCATCGGGGCGCGCACATCGCCCTGCTCGCCTGCACCCTGTTGCTCGCCTCCACGGCGGGCGCCGGTACAGTTGACGCCGTGCGCGAGCGTGGCGTGTTGCGTTGCGGCGTCAACGGCGAGGTGCGCGGCATGTCCCTGCGCGACGAAAACGGCCACTGGAGCGGGCTGGACACCGACTTCTGCCGCGCCGTGGCCACCGCGGTGCTCGACGACCCGAACGCCGTGGAATTCGTGCCGGTGGGCTCGGAGGAGCGCTTCGCCGTCGTGCGCGACGGCAAGGTCGACCTGCTCGCCCGCAACACCACCTGGACCGGGCTGCGCGACATCACCGAGGGGGTGAGCTTCGCCGGCGTGCTGTATTACGACGGCCAGGGTTTCATGGTGCCGCGCAAGACCAATACCCTGAGCGCTCTGGAACTGGGCGGGGCCAAGGTCTGCGCCATCGCTGGCAGCACCAGCATCGACAACGCCAAGCGCTACTTCACCCGCAACCGGATGTCGCTGCAGGTGTCCGTCCACCCGGACCTCACCAGCGCCGCCAAGGCCTATCTTGACGGCCAATGCACCGCGCTCACGTCCGACCGCTCGCAACTGCATGCCCTGCGCGCCGGCCTGGACGACCCCGCCGCGCAGCGGATTCTGCCGGAGTCCATCTCCAAGGAGCCACTCGGCCCCGTGGTGCGCGACGGCGACCAGCAGTGGTTCGACCTCGTGCGCTGGACCCTATTCACGCTGGTGGAGGCCGAGGAGCTAGGCATCAACTCCGGCAACGTCACCGGCGCCATGGAACACGCCGAAAGCGACGAGGTGCGCGCGCTGCTGGACCTGGACGGTACCACCGCGAAGGTGCTCGGCATCAAGCCGGCCTGGGGCTACCGCGTCATCCGCCGGGTGGGCAACTATGGCGAGCTGTTCGGGCGCAATCTCGGCGCCGCGTCCGGGCTGGACGTCAAGCGCGGCCTGAACGCGCAATGGTCCGCGGGAGGACTCATGTACGCACCGCCCGCCCGATGACACCGCGCGGAACAAGGTTCCTCAAAGGCAATCCATGACCCGGGTCCGCCGGCGCGGAAATGCGGCGAGCATCGGGACAGAGTCGGAATCGGGATCGCTATCGGGATCGACCGTCGATCCGGAGTCCGTCCGCAGCCGTGGGAGCGCCGCCCTCGGCGCGACGGGCGCCCAATCGCGGCGGGGACGCCGCTCCCACGGGGCCATGCCCCCTGGACGGAGTTATGATCAAGGCGCCGAATTGGGATCGGGATTGATTTCGATACCGATACCGATAGCGATAGCGATCCCGACCGCCCCGCTGGGCGGATCATCGCCGCCCATGCGCTGATCGGCGCAGGCAGAAATTCGGCGGCAGCGCACTGGTGCGAGTACGACATCCGGCATGACAAGCGACCAAGCACTCATACAGCCCTTCTCCGGCCTGCGGCCCGCGCCCGGTCGGGCGGCGGAGGTGATCGCACCGCCCTACGACGTGGTGGATGCCGAGGAGGCACGCCGGCGCGTCGCCGGGCGCCCACACAGCTTTCTGCACATCTCCCGCGCCGAGGTGGATCTGCCCGCGGGAACAGACCCCTATGATCCGCAGGTGTACGCCCGCGCGCGCGCGAGCCTCGACGCCATGCGCGCGGCGGGCGTCCTGTGTCTGGACCCCGCACCGCACTACTACGCCTACCGGCTCGACCTGGGCGGACGGCAGCAGACCGGACTCGTGGCCGGCGCCTCCGTGGCTGCCTACGCTGCCGGTCGCATCAAGAAGCATGAGCTGACCCGCCCGGCCAAGGAGGATGACCGGGTGCGGCAGATCGACGCGCTGGACGCGCAGACCGGCCCCGTGTTCCTGGTGCATCGCGCCACGGCGGCGATGCGCGATCTGCTGGCGCAGACCTGCGACGCCGCGGCACCCGACGTGGACGTCACCGCGCCCGACGGCGTCCGCCATCGCCTCTGGGTCATCGCCGCACCAGAGGCCATCGCGGCGCTGACCGAGGCCGGCGCCGCCCTGCCCGCCCTCTACATCGCCGACGGCCATCATCGGGCCGCCGCCGCGGCCCGGGTGGCCACCGAGCGCGGCACCGCCGGCCACGGGCGCTTTTTGGCCGTGCTCTTTGCGCACGACGAGCTCGACATCCTGCCGTACCACCGCGTCGTGCAGGACCTGAACGGCCTCGACCGCGACGCCCTATTGATCCGCATCGGCGAGCGCTTCGACGTGCAACCTGCCGACGCCCCGGTGCAGCCCACCGCGCGCACCGAGTTCGGCCTCTACTGCGACGGGCGCTGGTGGCGGCTCAGGTTGCGGGACGCCTTTCTGCCAACCGCGACGGACCCCGTGAGCCGGCTCGCGGTGAGCCTGGTGCACGAGCACCTGGTGGCCCCGGTGCTCGGCATCACCGACCCACGGCGGGACGCGCGCATCGACTTCGTCGGCGGCAGCCGAGGCCTCGACGGCCTGATGGCGCCGGTGGATGCCGGGCGCATGCGGCTCGCCCTGTCGCTGCCGCCGACCGGCATCGAGGAGCTGTTCGCCGTGGCCGACGCCGGTGCCATCATGCCGCCCAAGTCCACCTGGTTCGAGCCGAAGCTGGCCGACGGTCTCGTGAGCCTGCTGCTGGACCCGCTGCCGGAATAGACGTCCGGCACCGGCGTCCTGCCCGCTCCCGCCGCACGCTTTCCGCCCCCATATTCCCAGCATGGTGCAGAGCATCACCAACCTGCCCGAGCGCGTCGACGACGATGCCGCCACGGTGAGCCACTGGCTCGGCCATGTCGCCGGCCACTACGACGCCGACGCCTGCGCGCGGCTCGCCGCCGCGGGGGAGCTGCTGCTGCGCTGCCATGGGGAAGAGCGGCTGGAGACCGGCGAGAGCGCGGCACGGCACCGCCTCGCCAGCGCCGATATCCTGTTCGACCTGCGCATGGATGCCGAGACCCTCTGCGCGGCACTGCTGCAAGGGTGTCTCGGCCGGGAAGGCATCGACGAGGCACTGCTGGCGGAGCGCTTTGGCGCGGGTCTGGTGCGCATGGCCACCGACCTCGCCCGCATCCATCACCTGACCAGCGTCGAGTACGTCGCCGAGGGCGGCAAGCGCGCCGCACGCAACCGCCGCGAGCACGAGGAAAACCTGCGCCGCATGCTGCTCGGCATCGGCGAGGACGTGCGCGTGGTGCTGGTGGTGCTCGCCGACCGGCTGCATCTGCTGCGCCGCTCCAAGCACCTGGCCCGCGCGCGCCAGTTGGAGATCGCCGACGACACCCGCCGCGTCTACGCCCCGCTCGCGAACCGCCTCGGCGTCTGGCAGATCAAGTGGGAGCTGGAGGACCTGGCCCTGCGCGCCACCGAGCCCGAGGACTACATGCGCATCGCCCGCGCGCTCAGCGAGCGGCGCAACGAGCGCCAGGGCTACATCGCGCGCGTGCTGGAGCTGCTGCGCGCGGAGCTCGCCGCCGCCGGCATCGCCGCCGAGGTCACCGGCCGGCCGAAGCACATCTACAGCATCTGGCGCAAGATGCAGCGCAAGGGCGTGGACATCGACCAGATCTTCGATCTGCGCGCGGTGCGCATCCTGGTGGACGACGTGCCCGCCTGCTATTCGGCCCTGGGCGTGGTGCACGGACTCTGGCGGCACATCCCGTCGGAGTTCGACGACTACATCGCCACGCCCAAGGGCAACCAGTACCAGTCGCTGCACACCGCCGTCATCGGCCCCGAGGACAAGCCGCTGGAGGTGCAGATCCGCACCCACGCCATGCACGAGCACGCCGAGTACGGCGTCGCCGCGCACTGGGC
>NZ_JAJDNQ010000117.1 GCF_022340605.1 Thiohalocapsa sp. | reverse complement strand
GCGAGCTTGTTCAGGCTCACGGAGACATCGCGGGCGGCCTGGGCGTGGGCCGGGTCCGTCGCCGGCGTCGCGGCGAGGATGCGCTCCTGCTCTGCAAGGATCTGCTCGGTGAGCCGAAGCGCGCGGGCGAAGGCGCCGTGCTGCGCCTCGTAGCTCGCGGCGACGCCGGCGGAGCGGAGCAGGGTCGGGGTGGGTGGGTGGGCGGGGCGGGCGTCGCCCGCCGGCGCGATCAGGTGGGCCAGGTGCTCCAGCAGCCAGGGGTGCTGGGCACGGAGCCAGTCGTCGTCGCCCTGGCCCACCTGCTGCTCGAATGCGGTGGTCAGAGCGTCGAGGAAATTGTCCAGCTCTGCCCAGGTACGCGCCGGCTCCGGGTCGGTCGCGGCGGCGTGGGCGGCGACGAGACGGTGGATGGCGGCGAGGGTCGGCGGCGGCGCCGGGCCGCGGCGCTCCGGAGCGCTTTCGCCGGCGGGCTTGAGCAGCCGCAGCCCGGTGAGCGACTGCCAGACGGACACCCACGGGTCCGGGTGGCCGGGGCGCTCGGTGAGGGCGTCCGGGTGGCGATTGCGTGTCAGCCATTGCAGCCACGGCAGCGGTACGCGGTCCGGCTGTAGCAGGGCGGCGAAGCCGAGCGCGGTGCGCGCGGTCGCGGAGAGCCGGGCCAGGGACCAGTCCAGCACGGTGCCCACCTGGCGCTGCTGGTGGCGGATCTGCGCGGCGACGCGGTCCTCGTCCGCGAGCGGGTCGACGATGTCCATGAGCCCCTCGGCGCGGAAGCGCTCGACGAAGCCCCGCGGCGTCAGCGCGCCGGCGTGGGTGCCGAGGTGCGCGCCCACCAGCTCCACGGCCAGGGTGTAGCCGCCCAGGGCGGCGACGATGTGGCGGGCGGCCTCGGTCTCGGCGGCCTCCGCGGCGGGGTCGGCGGCGAAGCGGCGCTCCGGCTGGAAGTCTCGCAGCAGGTCCAGCGCGTCGCCCGGCGGCAGCGGCGGGACCTCGATGGCGTGGTGCCAGCGGGCGCCGGCGCCGAAGTCGGCCGGGTCAAGGCGGGTGGTGACGATGACCTCCAGCCAGTCGGCGTTGGGCAGGTCGCCGAGCTGGCTCGCGCCGAGCAGCGCGGGGTCGGTGACGTTGTCCAGGATCAGCAGCGCCCGCGGCTGCCCGGCGGGGGGCAGCAGCTTCGCGGCGTCCGCCGCCGGGCAGTCGGCGGGCAGCGCCAGGCGCTCGCGCAGCAGCGGCGCGCGGCGCTCGGTGACCCGGCGCAGGTAGTCCATGACGGCGCCCATGACGGCGCTGAAGTCCTGCTTCTGCGCGTCCGTCAGCGCCAGCGGGATGCCGACTTCCGCGCCCATGGACGCGAAGGCGCCGCCGCGCTCCACCAGCCGCAGCAGGGCCTCGCCCAGCTCCCGGGCGCCCTCGCAGGGGACCTCCCAGGTGCCGCCGGCGGCGTAGTACTCCGCGTAGGCGTGGGCGTATTGGCGGGCGAGCGCGGTCTTGCCGAGCCCGCCGGGGCTGTGGGCGGCGGCGATGAGGCCGCAGCCGCCGCCGCGGGGACTGGCGTCCTCGCCGCCGCCGATGAGGGTGTCGTGCAAGGCGGTCAGCTCGGCGTGGCGGCCGACGAAGTGCTCGTGGCCGCGGGCGACGTTGGTGGGCGCGAGGTCCGCGAGCCGGATGCGGTTCAGGCGCCGGGCGATGTGGCGGCCGATGGCGTCCATGCGCGCGGCGAGCTGTTGCGGGTCCGGGGTCGGCGGGGCGGTGGTGGCGGGTGCGCGGCCCCGAAGCCAGCCGAGCAGGCCGCCGCGCTTGGCCCCGGCCTCGGCCCTGGCGCGGGCGGTGACCTCGGCGCTGCGGGCGGCGGCGTCCAACTCGCGCAGCACCCCTGGACCCGCGCGGTACCAGTCCGCCAGCTCCAGGGACAGGCCGCGCTGGCGGCGGTGCAGGTCGCGGGCGAAGGCGCGGGCCATGCGCTCGGCGTCGCCGGCGAGCAGGGCCGGCGGGACGCGGAACCAGGGGTAGCAGCGCTCCATACGCGCGAGCCAGTCGGCGATGGCCTCCTCGTCGCCGATGGTCAGATCCCGCGGCTTGACGAAGAACACCGGCAGGATGCCGTCGTCGCCGCGGGCGCTGGTGTGCTCGCGCTTGAGGTACTCCTCCCACTCCCAGAGGCAGTTCGCGGAGCAGATGTAGTTGGGCGACAGGAAGGCCAGCAACAGCCGGGACTGGCGCAGACCCTCGGACAGCCTGCGGCGCCAGTCGCTGCAGTCGTCGATGGACTGCTGGTCGAAGAAGATGTTGAGCGCTCGGCTGGACCAGCGGCCGTGGCGCTCGCGCAGTGTGCGCTCGAAGGCTGTCACCCAGCCCTCGGCGCCCGCCGCCTCAGGCGGCGGCTGATTGTCCTTGCGGGCGTAGCTCAGGAAGAGCTGGAAGGGGTAGCCGGCGTCGGTCATGGGCGCATCCATCGCGCTGCTGGGGGCGGGTCGAGCATAGCGCGCGCCCGCGGCGCCCCGCAACGGTCCCTGGAGGCCGCAACGCCGCCGGCGCGGCATCGAGCCGCGCCGGCGGCGGGCCGAGTGCAACTCGGCGGTCCCAGGGCTCGGCGGCCCCAGAGGGGCGCCTGGTTAGGCTCGATCAGCCCGGCAACAAGAGATTCCGGAAGGGCAAGCGATGCTTCCAGCGGTAGGTCTCGACGTCGCGCCGGTCGGTGCTCAGGATTCGGCCGTCACCCAGGTGCTCCGCGAGCAGCACCGCCGAGGCATCCGCCAGGTCCATGGGGAGTGCGGCATAGCGGCGCATCAGCAGGGACGCCCGCGCCGCTGCATCCGCCGGCAGCTCCCAGATCCGGTAGGCGCGCCCGGCGCCCTCCAGCAAGGCAGGTGCGGCATCGGGACTGACCCGCCGGGCCAGCAGGTGGGACGTCTCGGTCAGGATCGGCCAAGTGGTGACCAGCTGCCCCTTGAACCGCGCGTAGGCTTCGGCAGCGGGGGCGTGATGCGTGTCGCGCCGAAACAGCAGCGCGACCCAGAAACCGGTGTCCGCGATGATCATCCGTCGGCGGGGCCGGTGGTTGCCCCGGCTCGGCTGTCCGATCCGAAGTCGTTTGGATTAACGTCACTCGGCGCCTCCGCATCCGTCCAGAGCTAGTCAGTGCGCGAGGCTGGTGCAAGCGCAACACCGGCGTCCAGACGCCGCGGGCCGGGCGTTGCGGCACCGCTTCGTCGGCGGCTGTCGAGACCGGAGCTGCGCATGGGACGTTATCGGCCGCGGAGATGCTGACTATTGGTCTCTGCCGCTTGCGGCGGCGACGGACCGCCGATACCCTGCTGCACTGCACAAAAAGTCTCGCGGTCAGATTCGGGGATTGCGCGTGGCGATTCCCGATAGGCTGAGACCGGATAAACTGCCCGGTCTACGCGGCCGCGGAACAGACAACGAACCGCCGGACGCGCGGTCTTACCACCCACGGCGAGCGGGTTATCGATCGCCGTGCCGCCGAGGAAGCAATGACAACCAACCGTCCCGTGTTCCTGGAGCTCTGGCGCATCCACCTGCCGGTGGGCGGCGTCGTGTCGATTCTGCACCGCGTCAGCGGGGTGCTGATGGTGCTATCCGTCCCGGTGTTTGCCTGGCTGCTGGCGCAGGCGCTGGCAAGCCCCGCGGGCTTTGCGGCCTCGGCGGCCTTCCTGTCGAGCCCGCTGGTGCGGCTCGCGCTGCTGGTGCTGGCCTGGGCGCTGCTGCATCACTTGCTGGCCGGGGTGCGTTACCTGCTCATTGATCTCGGGCTGGGCGTGGACCGGCCGACGGCGCGGCGCAGCGCCTGGACCGCACTGACGGCGGCGCTGGTGGTGACGCTGTTCGTCGCCGGGGGGATGCTGCTGTGAGCCGGCGCGCATCGGGGCTCAAGGCCTGGTTTCTGCAGCGGGTGACGGCCGTTTATCTCGGGCTGTTCGGTGTGTACCTGGCGCTGCATTTCGCGCTGGCGCCGCCGGCGAGCCACGCCGAACTGGTGGCATGGGCGGCGAGTCCGTGGGTGGCGCTCGGGCTGTTGCTGTTCATTCCGATCCTGCTGGCGCACGCCTGGGTCGGCATCCGCGATGTCTTTATGGACTACATGAAGCCCATCGCGCTCAGGGCCACGGCGATGACGCTCGTGGGCTTCGTGTTCCTGGCCTCCGGGCTGTGGGCGGCGCAGGCAGTGATTGCCGCGCGCGCATTCCAATAAGGCAGACGGAAGGTCAGCGGCATGTCAATTCCACATCGCAAATTCGACGCACTCATCATCGGTGCCGGCGGCGCCGGGCTGAACGCGGCGCTCAGGCTCGCCAGCGCGGACCTGCGCGTGGCGGTGGTGTCCAAGGTGTTTCCCACCCGCTCGCACACCGTGGCCGCCCAGGGCGGGGTCAACGCGGCGCTCGCGAACGTGCTGCCGGACGACTGGCACTGGCACATGTTCGACACCGTCAAGGGCTCGGACTACTTGGGCGACCAGGACGCCATCGAGTACATGTGCCGGGAGGCGATCCCGACCGTCTACGAGCTGGAGCACGCCGGCGTGCCCTTCTCGCGCCTCGACGACGGCAAGATCTACCAGCGCGCCTTCGGCGGGCAGAGCCAGAACTTCGGCGGCGAGCAGGCGGTGCGCACCTGCGCCGCGGCGGACCGCACCGGCCACGCCATCCTGCACACCCTCTACCAGCAGAACGTCCGCGCGCGCACCCACTTCTTCGACGAGTTCTTCGCCATCGACCTCATCCGCGACGAGGAGGGCGTCGCCATCGGCGCCCTGGTGCTGGAGATCGAGACCGGCCAGCCCCTGGTGATCGAGGCCAAGGCGACGCTGCTGGCCACCGGCGGCTACGGGCAGGTGTTCCGCACCACCACCAACGCCTTCATCAACACCGGCGACGGCATGGCCATGGCGCTGCGCGCCGGCGTGCCCCTGATGGACATGGAGTTCTACCAGTTCCACCCGACGGGCGTCGCCGGCAAGGGCATGCTCATCACCGAGGGCGCGCGCGGCGAGGGCGGTTATCTGATCAACTGCGACGGCGAGCGCTTCATGGAGCGCTATGCACCGCGGGCGTTGGACCTGGCGAGCCGCGACGTGGTCGCCCGCTCCATGGTCACCGAGATCCGCGAGGGCCGTGGTTGCGGGCCGCACAAGGACCACGTGATGCTCAAGCTCGACCACCTGGGCGCCGAGGTGGTGCACCACCGGCTGCCGGGCATCACCGACATCTGCCGGGTGTTCCTCGGCATCGATCCCGCCGAGCAGCCGATCCCGGTGTTCCCGACCGCGCACTATGCGATGGGCGGCATCCCGACGGACCGCTTCGCGCGGGTGGTGACGCCGGCGCGGCACGGGCCGGAAGAGGTCGTCCCCGGGCTCTACGCCGCCGGTGAGTGCGCCTGCGTGTCCGTGCACGGCGCCAACCGGCTCGGCGGCAACTCGCTGCTGGACATCCTGGTGTTCGGCCGCGCCGCGGGCACGGACATCCTGGACTACGTGCGCGAGAATCCGAACCACCGGCCCATGCGGGAAGCAGACATCGCGCCCGCCGCTGGCCGGCTCGCCCGCTGGGAGCGCGAAGGCGACGGCGAGTCCGTGGCCGAAGTGAAGGCGGCCCTGCGCAAGCTGATGGAGGACCACTGCGGCGTCTTCCGCGACGATGCCCACATGTCCGCCGGCGTCGAGAAGCTGAAAGCCCTGCGCGAGCGCGTCGAGCACGTGCGCCTGCGCGATCACAGCAAGACGTTCAACACCGCCCGTATCGAGGCCCTGGAACTCGACAACCTGGTGGACGTGGGCATGGCGACGCTCATGTCCGCGCTGCACCGCCAGGAGAGCCGCGGCGCCCACTCCCGCGTGGACCACCCCGACCGCGACGACGAGCAGTGGATGAAGCACAGCCTGTACTCGCGCGACGGCGACCGCATGGACTACAAGCCCGTGCGCACCAAGCCGCTGACGGTGGAGAGCTTTCCGCCGAAGGCGCGGGTTTACTGATCCCCCGGACAAGCGAATACCGCGGAAGGCTGGGAAATCTCGTTGTCGTTACGTACTCCGTACTTCTCATGCAAATTCAGGTCTATCGATACCACCCCGAACAGGACGCCAAGCCCCGCATGCAGACTTATGAGGTCGAGGAGCAGCCGGGCATGATGCTGCGCGAGGCGCTCCTGGCCATCAAGGCGCAGGACGAGAGCTTCGCGTTCCGGCACTCCTGCGGCGAGGGCGTGTGCGGCTCCGATGCCATGAACGTCAATGGCAGCAATAAGCTCGCCTGCATCACGGCCGTTGCGGACCTCAAGCGGCCCATTCAGGTGCGCCCGCTGCCGGGCCGGCCGGTGATCCGGGACCTGGTGGTGGACATGAGCCAGTTCTACGAGCAGTACCGCAACGTGCAGCCGTATCTGATCCGCAAGGAGCCGCTGCCGGAGCAGGAGATCCGCCAGTCGCCGGCCGACCGCGACAAGCTGGACGGGCTCTACGAGTGCATCCTCTGCGCCTGCTGCTCCACCGCCTGCCCGTCGTTCTGGTGGAACCCGGACAAGTTCCACGGCCCCGCGGCGTTGCTACAGGCCTGGCGGTTCCTCGCCGACAGCCGCGATCAGGCCACCGACGAGCGCCTGGACGCGCTGGAGGGGCCCTACAAGCTGTTCCGCTGCCACACCATCATGAACTGCGTCGAGGTCTGCCCGAAGGGCCTGAACCCGACGAAGGCCATTGGCCATATCAAGGACCTGATGCTGGAGAAATCCATTTGATCCGCAGCGCTCGGGAATACCGGTGAGTCGGCCCATCGACACCGCGGCGCGGGCAGACTCGGGTGATGCCGAGTTGTCGCGGCTGCGCTGGCAGTGCCGCCGCGGCATGCTGGAACTGGACCTGCTGCTGAACCGCTTTCTGGACGCGGGCTTCGGGCAGTTGGATGCGCCCGCACGCGCAGACTTCGTGCGCCTGCTAGGCTACCAGGACCAGATCATTCACGACTGGCTCATGGGCCGGGCGGTGCCGGCGGACGCGGCGCTGCGCCGGCTGGTGGGGCAGGTGCGGGCGGCGATGCTGCGGCCGGCGGACGCGGGCGACTGAACCGGCATCGCTGCCCACCCGCTTCGATGCCACGGCAACGATCACAACGCCGCGCGCCCGCGTGGGAGCGCCGTCCCCGGCGCGACGGGCACCCAGTCGCGGCGAGGACGCAGCTCCCACGGGAGTAGGTCCCTGGCCCGGATTGTGATCAAGGCCGAGTCGTCAACGCAGTTCAGCAGGTGGCTCCGATGCGTGCAGTAAGATGCGTGTTTACGGTTCTGGCCCTGCTGGCGGCCGCTCTGTCGCCGGCGTTGCAGGCGGTGGAAGCGCCGGCCGCGGCCTTCGTCACCTTGGGGCAAACCGACGCCGGCGAGCAATTCGCGCTGGCCCGGGTCGTCATCGAGCAGGCCGGCGCGGACTGCCCGGCGCTGGAGCCCACCGGCGGTGGCCAGGCACGGCCCATGACGGCGCGCCGCAACCCGGACCCGCGCCACTTCGGTGTGACTGTTTGCGAGGCCGTGTATCCGACCCACGGCTCACGCCTGCGCGTGGCCGGCAGCTCCGTGCGCCTGCCCGCGGTGCCGGCTGAGGTATCGCGGCTCGTCGTGCTCGGCGACACCGGCTGCGAGCCGGCGTACCAGGATGGCTGCAATGCGAGCGCTTGGCCCTTCGCCGAGCTGGCCGACAGCGCCGCCGAGCCCACCTCGGCCCTGGTCCCGGACCTGGTCGTGCACGTCGGCGACTACAACTACCGCGGCACGCCAGGCGAGATCGAGATCAAGCGGCCCGGCGAGCCCGCGCGCAAGGTCCAGGTCTACGATGCCGGCGACAACGCCCCGGGCGCCACCTGCAAGCTGTCCGGTCCCTACTACGGCCAGAACAGCGTCGGCAGCCGCAGCCCGGACGCCTGGCCCCCCTGGCAGCAGGATTTCTTCATGCCCGCACGGCGTCTGCTGCTGAGCGCCCCGTGGATCTTCGCCCGCGGCAATCACGAGCTCTGCAGCCGCGCGGGGCCCGGTTACTTCTACCTGCTCGACCCCGGCTCCGACCTGGTGCCGGGCAGCGGCGGTCAGCTCGCCTGCCCGCCGGCGGAGGCGGCCGAGCCGCTGGTCTTCCGCCGGCCCTACCGCATCGACCTCGGCGAGCTGGCGGTGGTGGTGCTGGATTCCGCCAATGCCTGCGACCAGGGCGACCTGCACCAGGGTCACTTCGACGCCCAATTCGCGCGGGTGCGCTCGCTGGTGCGGGCAGCGTCGGCGGAGCAGGCCATCTGGCTCCTGACCCATCGGCCCCTGTGGGGCGTGAACAAGCCCGAGGACGATACCCCGCAGAGCGACCTCGACGCATCGGGCAAGTATCTGGTCATCGACAAGACGCTGCAGACGGCCTACGCCCGCGAGCCCTTGCCGAAGCCCGTGCGCTTGGTCCTGTCCGGGCACATGCATCGGTTTCAGGCCATCGCCTTTGAACCGCTGGGCGAGCTGCCGAGTCAGCTGATCGTCGGCAACGGTGGCGTCGATCTGGACGCGAACTATCCGGAAGAGCCCTTCGCCGTGGACATTGGCGAGGCCACTGCCGTCGGCTTCGGCCTGAGCCGGTTCGGGTATCTGGATATCGCGTTGCACGGCCGCGGATGGTCCGGCCGGCTGCTGAACCCCGCGGGCAATCCACTCGCCCGCTGCGGCTCCGCCCGGACGGGGCCGACAGGCGTCTGCGAGCCCGCTGGCAACTGACCGGCCGCTCAGCCGTGCACCTGATCGACACCCACTGCCACTTGGACGTCGCCGAGTTCGACGCGGACCGCGAGCGTGTGCTCGCGGCGGCGCGCTCGGGTGGCGTGGGCGACATCGTGGTGCCGGCCATCGACCGTGCCGGCTGGCCGAAGCTCTTGGACCTGTGCGCGGGTGATGCCGGGCTGCATCCGGCGCTGGGGCTGCATCCGCTCTATATGGACCGCCATGCTGATCCCGATGTCGCGGCACTGGCGGAGGCCATTGCCCGGCAGCGGCCGCTGGCCGTCGGCGAAATCGGGCTCGATTTTCGGGAGGCCAAAGCACCGCAGGATCGGGAGCGCCAGCTCGCGCTCTGCGCCGCGCAACTCGCCGTCGCCGCCGTGGCGGGGCTCCCCGTGCTGCTGCACGTGCGCAAGGCCCACGACGACATGCTCCGGCTGCTGCGGGAGGCGGGCGTGCAGGGCGGCATCGCGCACGCTTTCAACGGCAGCCTGGAGCAGGCGCGCCAGTACATGGATCTTGGCTTCAAGCTCGGCTTCGGCGGCATGCTCACGTTCGAGCGCTCGTCGAAGCTGCGCCGGCTGGCGGCGACGCTGCCGTTGGACGCCATCGTGCTGGAGACCGATGCGCCGGACCTGACCGTCGCTTCGCATCGCTACCAGCGCAACAGCCCCGAATACCTGCCCGAGGTGCTGGCCGCGCTAGCGGAGGTCCGCGGCGCCGATCCGGCCGCGTTGGCGGCGGCCACCACCGCCAACGCGTGCGCCGTGCTCGGCCTGCCCGCAGCCGCGACGCCGTGAACGCCGACAACCCCATCTGGGAGCGCACGGCGATCCTGATCGGCGCTGAGGGCTGCGCGCGGCTGGCGGAATCCCACGTGCTGCTGGCCGGCCTCGGCGGCGTCGGCTCCTTCACCGCGGAGGCGCTGGCGCGCTCCGGCGTCGGTCGGCTCACCATCGCGGACTTCGACGTGGTGGCGCCGTCCAACCTCAATCGCCAGCTCTGCGCCCTCGGCAGCACTCTCGGCGCGCGCAAGGCCGACGTCATCACCGCGCGCATCGCCGACATCAACCCGCGCTGCGCCGTGCAGATCCACACCGACTTCCTGGCGCCGGGCGACATGCCGGCGCTGGTGGGCGAGGGCGGCTACGACCACGTCGCCGATGCCATCGACAGCCTCGGCAGCAAGGTGGCGCTGCTGGCGGCGGCGCTGGACGCCGGCGTGCCGGTGGCGGCGAGCATGGGCGCCGGCGGCCGGCTCGACCCGACCCGCATCCGGGTGTCGGACCTGATGGACACCCGCGAGTGCCGTCTGGCCCGGGAAGTTCGCCGGCTCCTGCGCCGCGCCGGCCATGAGCGCGGCGTGCTGGCGGTCTGGTCCGACGAGCCATCGCTGCCGCCGCTGCCGCCCGAGCCCACCGGCCGCGGGCGCGATCGCGCCGTCAACGGCACCATCAGCTACATGCCGGCGCTGTTCGGGCTGACGCTGGCCGGTGTGGTGGTGCGGCGGCTGCTGGCGGGGAATGCTGCAGCGAGGTGAAGATTCCGGGACCGGGCTTGGACCAGTGCTAGTGCTGTCGCGTGTCGCCCTGGAGGGCGACACGGATCGACACCGGGACGACCACGACCACGACCGCGACCCGAGACGGTCTCGGGTCTCGCGCACTGTTGCACTCGGGCCGAAAAGTCGGTCTGGCCGCCCGCCGGCACCGACCGATCGCGGCCATAGGCGCGGTGCGGATACGCAACGGTCGTGGCTGGCGATCAATTGAACAGGATCAGCCGGGTCATTGGTCGCTTGCATGTATGGGAGCGGGGTCCGTGCCGCGGTGTGCCGTGCCGCCGCCAATCGCGCCGGGGACGGCGCTCCCACGAGGAGGCTGCTGCTGTGTGGGAGCGGCGTCCGCGCCGCGATGCTGCGTGCCGATGCCGATCGCGCCGGGGACGGCGCTCCCACGGGGAGGCCCCTGCTGTGTGCCGGCGCGGGCCGTGGGCGGTCGCAACGGCAGCGGCCGGATCGGGGCAGGGTGGTAACATTGTCGTCTTCGCTTTTCGCCCGCCTTCCCGGCTTCCATCACCCGCGCGCCACTCGGCGTGGCGCCCCCGCATAGGACCTGCAGCATGGCCTACCAACACATCCAGATCCCCAGCGACGGCGACAAGATCGGCGTCGCCGACGACAACAGCCTGATTGTGCCGAATCGGCCGATCATCCCGTACATCGAGGGCGACGGCATAGGCGTCGATATCACCCCGGTCATGAAAGACGTTGTGGACGCCGCGGTCGCCCGGGCCTATGGCGGCGAGCGCAGCATTGCCTGGATGGAGATCTACGCCGGCGAGAAGTCCACCCGGGTCTATGGCGAGGACGTCTGGCTGCCGGACGAGACCCTGGATGCCGTCAAAGAGTTCGTCGTCTCCATCAAGGGGCCGCTCACCACGCCCGTGGGCGGCGGCATCCGCTCATTGAACGTGACCCTGCGCCAACAGCTCGACCTGTACGTCTGCCTGCGGCCCGTGCGCTACTTCGCCGGCACGCCGAGTCCGCTGAAGCGCCCGGAAGACACCGATATGGTGATTTTCCGCGAGAACTCGGAGGACATCTACGCCGGCATCGAATGGCAGAGCGGCACGCCGGAGGCGCAGAAGCTCATCGACTTCCTGCGCAACGAGATGGGCGTCACCAAGATCCGCTTCCCCGAGACCTCCGGCATCGGCATCAAGCCCGTCTCCAGCGAGGGCACCAAGCGCCTGGTGCGCAAGGCCGTCCAGTACGCCATCGACAACGACCGGCCCACGGTGACCCTGGTGCACAAGGGCAACATCATGAAATTCACCGAGGGCGCCTTCAAGGAGTGGGGCTACGAGTTGGCGAAAGAGGAATTCGGCGCCGAGGACATCGGCAGCGGCCCCTGGTGCAGCTTCAAGAACCCGAAGACCGGCACCGAAATCACCGTCAAGGACGTGATCGCGGACGCCTTCCTGCAACAGATCCTGCTGCGGCCGCGTGAATACGACGTCATTGCCACGCTGAACCTGAACGGCGACTACATCTCCGACGCGCTGGCGGCGCAGGTGGGCGGCATCGGCATGGCGCCGGGTGCCAACCTGTCCGACACCGTGGCCATGTTCGAGGCTACCCACGGCACCGCGCCCAAGTATGCCGGCAAAGACCAGGTGAATCCGAGCTCGCTGCTGCTCTCCGGCGAGATGCTGCTCCGGCACCTGGGCTGGACCGAGGCGGCGGACCTGGTGACCAAGGGCATCGAGGGCGCGATCTCCGCCAAGACCGTCACGTACGACCTGGAGCGCCTGATGGACGGAGCCACCAAGCTGAGCTGCTCCGAGTTCGGGCAGGCGGTGGTTGCCAAGATGTAACGTGGCTGCTCGTCACTCCGTGGGAGGGGCGTCCGCGCCGCGATTTGCCGCGGCGGAAGCCCCATCGCGCCGGGGACGGCGCTCCCACGGGGACGGCAGACAAAAGAAAGGGCCGGCCCCCGCACGCGGGGTTCGGCCCGATAACATGTCGGGCGCCGGCAGCCCGGCCGGCGTCAGGTGTCAGTGATCAGCAGGATCAAAAGGCGCGCTGCACCCTTGCGGCGTGCAGTCCTTTGGGACCCTGGCTGACCTCGAATTCGACCTTCTGGCCCTCCTTCAGGGTCTTGTAGCCGTCCATCTCGATGGACGAGAAATGGACGAACACGTCTTCGTCGCGGTTGTCTGGTTTCACGAAGCCGTATCCCTTGGCGTTGTTAAACCACTTCACGATACCTGTCATCATCGCGGGTACTCCTCCAGGGTTGACCGCTGTTGCGCGGTACTCTTGTGGGTGGCAGTCAATCGTTGTTGTCGGCCGCCGAGACCCCGAGGGGCACCGTCTGCGACCGGGTGCAAGTCCGCGGCGTGCGCCGTGCGACGAGTCACCATACCGCCGAAGTATAGTCGCCTGATTCCCATGGTCAATCGACGCGATCGCCCGCATCTGCGGCGGTATCCGCGGGGTGGCGCCGGATGCGTCGGAGCGCTCCGCAGACGTGCACCCGTGTCAGAGGCCACCCCGTAGACGCGGCTCGTTCGGGGCTGTATTTTTCATCTCCAAGCCCTTACAACTATTCGGGACGGGCAGCCGCCGACGTCATGGGCTCGCGTAGCGCGGCCCCGTCGTCCGCAGTGCGTACGGAACAAGCCCGATCCGTAGTGATCCCCAATAACCCTCGGTGAACGCCTGAGCGCAACCGTCCGACCTGTGCCGATTCGAGCCATGAGCGAGTGGAATCCAAACGAAGACCAGGACTCGGGTCTCGTCGTCCAGGAGTCCAAGCCGGCGCTCAAGCGCCCGCCCTTGTTCAAGGTCCTGCTGGTCAACGACGACTACACGCCGATGGAGTTCGTCGTGCACGTGCTGGAGACGTTCTTCCGCATGAGCCGCGAGAAGGCCACGCAAGTGATGCTGCACGTGCATACCCGAGGCGTCGGCGTGTGCGGTGTCTATACCCGCGACATCGCCGAGACCAAGGTCAACCAGGTTAACGACTTCAGCCGCGAGAACCATCACCCGCTGCTCTGCACCATGGAGGAGGCATGAGCGCCCCGGCCGCGATTTGCGCCAGTGCCGGCATCCTGCCGCCGGCCCTGCCGTCCGCGCGCCGCTCCGCCGGACGTGCCATCGGGCGTGCCGAAGCATTCGATCCCCGCCGTGCCTGCTGCAAGCTGCATCGTCGGGCCTTCCTGCTACTAACCATCCAGGGTCCTGCACATGCTGAGTAAAGAGCTCGAATTCACCCTGAACCACGCTTTCAAGGAAGCGCGCGAGAAGCGGCACGAGTACATGACGGTCGAGCACCTGCTGCTGTGCCTGCTGGATAACCCGACGGCGGCGAAGGTGCTTCGCGCCTGCGGTGCCGACGGCGAGAAGCTGCGCCGCGACATCGCCACGTTCATCGACGAGACGACGCCGCTCATCGCCGAGGGCGACGCCCGCGAAACGCAGCCGACGCTCGGCTTTCAACGGGTGCTGCAGCGCGCCGTATTCCACGTGCAGTCCGCCGGCAAGAAGGAGGTCACCGGCGCCAACGTGCTGGTGGCCCTGTTCAGCGAGCAGGACAGCCAGGCCGTCTACCTGCTGAACCAGCAGGACGTCTCCCGGCTCGACGTGGTCAACTACATCTCCCACGGCATCTCCAAGGTGCCGGGCGAGGAGCAGGACGACGACGCGCACGGCGAGTCCGACGAACCGCGCGGCGAGGAAAAGGAATCCTCCACCGCGCTGGAGAACTTCGCCAGCAACCTCAACGAACTGGCGCGCCAGGGCCGCATCGACCCGCTCATCGGTCGCGCGGGCGAGGTGGAGCGCACCGCGCAGATCCTCTGCCGCCGGCGCAAGAACAATCCGCTACTGGTCGGCGAGGCCGGCGTCGGCAAGACCGCCATCGCCGAAGGCCTGGCAAAGAAAATCGTCGACGGCGAGGTGCCGGACGTGCTGTCTGATGCCGTCATCTATGCGCTGGACTTGGGCTCTCTGGTGGCCGGCACCAAGTACCGCGGCGACTTCGAGAAGCGCCTCAAGGCGGTGCTCGCGGAGCTCAAGCGCCGTCCCAACGCGATTCTGTTCATCGACGAGATCCACACCATCATCGGCGCCGGTGCCGCTTCCGGTGGTGTCATGGACGCGTCCAACCTCATCAAGCCGGTGCTGGCCTCGGGCGAGCTGCGCTGCATCGGCTCGACCACCTACCAGGAGTTCCGGGGCATCTTCGAGAAGGACCGGGCGCTGACCCGCCGCTTCCAGAAGATCGACGTCAACGAGCCGTCGGTGGAAGAGACCATCGAGATCCTGAAGGGGCTGAAAAAGCGCTTCGAGGATCACCACCAGGTCAGCTACACCAATCCGGCCCTGCGCGCGGCGGCGGAGCTGTCGGCCAAGTACATCAACGACCGTCACCTGCCGGATAAGGCCATCGACGTCATCGACGAGGCCGGCGCCAACGTGCAGCTCAAGCCCATCGCCAAGCGCAAGAAGCGCATCGACGTGGGCGACGTGGAGGCCATCGTCGCCAAGATCGCGCGCATCCCGCCGAAGAAGGTCTCTATGTCCGACACCGAGTCGCTCAGGAACCTGGACCGCGACCTCAAGATGGTGGTCTACGGCCAGGGCGAGGCCATAGACGCGCTGACGGCGGCCATCCGCATGAACCGTTCCGGACTCGGCAACGAGGAGAAGCCCATCGGCTCCTTCCTGTTCACCGGCCCTACCGGCGTCGGCAAGACCGAGGTCACCCGGCAGCTCGCGCGCATCCTGAGCATGGAGCTGATCCGCTTCGACATGTCCGAGTACATGGAGCGGCACACGGTCTCGCGCCTGATCGGCGCGCCGCCCGGCTACGTTGGCTTCGACCAGGGCGGCCTGCTGACCGAGGAGATCACCAAGCACCCGCACTCCGTGCTGCTGCTCGACGAGATTGAGAAGGCGCATCCGGACGTGTTCAACCTGCTGCTGCAGGTCATGGACCACGGCACGCTCACCGACAACAACGGCCGCAAGGCGGACTTCCGCAACGTCGTGCTGGTGATGACCACCAACGCCGGCGCCGAGGAAACCAGCCGCCGCTCCATCGGCTTCACGGAGCAGGATCACTCCACCGACGGCATAGAAGCGCTGAAGAAGTTCTTCACGCCCGAGTTCCGGAATCGATTGGATGCCGTGGTGCAGTTCGGTGCCCTGGATCAGACCACCATCGCCAGCGTCGTCGAGAAGTTCATCTTCGAGCTGGAGCAGCAATTGGCCGAGAAGAAGGTCGCGCTGCTGGTGGAGCCCGACGCCAAGGCGTGGATCGCCGAGAAAGGCTACGACCCGAAGATGGGCGCGCGGCCCATGGCGCGGGTCATCCAGAACCACATCAAGAAGCCCCTCGCCAACGAGCTGCTGTTCGGCGAGCTCGCCGACGGCGGCACCGTGACCGTCAAGTTGAACGACAACGACGAGCTGGTCTTCAGCTTCGACACCGAGAAGGCGGCAGCTTAGAAGAAGGGCCGAGGGCCGAGAAGCCAAGGAAGGTTTCCGGGTACACCTTGCGGTATGGATCATCGGGCCGCGCGTCCATGTGGAAGCGCCGTCCGCGGCGCGACGACGGCCGGCCAGTCTGCCCGGGGCTGCCGGCGATCGGTGCTGCTTATCGCAAGAACACTAGTAGCGATAGCCCATCCCGACAAACAACAGCTTACGGATGCCCATCGTCGGGTTGCGCTGCGCTAACCCGACGTACGCCTAGTTCTCTTGCGGTCTCGGGACTTGTCCGTCCTGGCCGAGGCATGCCGCCATCGGTGCGGCCTGTGCGGGGGGCCTCAGTCAGGGAGAACACCTCAGGTAGGACCTTGAGGGGAGACGGGAGCACACAGCCCCCGGCGCAACGACAGCCGACGCCGGCCGGCTCAGCGCGCGCGGTAGGTGATCCGCCCCTTACTCAAGTCGTAGGGCGTCAGCTCCACCGTCACCTTGTCGCCGGTGAGGATGCGGATATAGTGCTTGCGCATCTTGCCGGAGATATGCGCGATCACGACGTGGCCGTTCTCCAACTCCACGCGGAACATCGTATTGGGCAGGGTCTCCATGACCGTGCCTTCCATCGTGATGACGTCTTCTTTTGCCATGGATTCGGGTCAGTACTTCGGTTCCGGCGCCGCAGTTGCGTCGCCGTGGTCCAATCTGGGATTGGCCTGATCAGGGGCCGGAATCGGCGCCACGGCCGCCGCGGGCAGCGCCTCGTAAGCCGCCCATGGTACCACAGGCAGACCTTGCCGCCGCCGTCAACGCGAATTTCCCTGGGGACGCCGACTTCCATTCGGCCCGCGCGGCGGTCGCCGCGCTCGGCACACCGTGCCTGAGCTGGTCGCTCGCGGCGCGGACGCCGCTCCCACAACATACCAGCGCGGGCACCGTGGGAGCGCCGTCCCCGGCGCGATTGACGCCGGCTCAGCCGATCGCGGTGCGGACGCCACTCCCACGCATGCCCGCTGCTCCCGTGTCCATTGCCTGCCGGGTGGCGATGTGCCTGCTTGCCGGCATCCGGCTAGATTACCAGGCCGCGATCGGTGCGGAAGTTGCCGGTAGTCGTAGGGCCGGCTGAGGAACGAAGCCCGAGATGGCGCACGTCGTCATCGCGCAATTGTCGGGTCTGCTTCGTCGGCCCGACGGGCAAGTCCCGACACCGTCTCAGCTCGTTGTCGTTGTCGTGATCGTTGACGTTGTCGTGATCGTTGACGTTGTCGCGATCGTTGACGATGTCGTAAACGTGATCTCGACCGGGCGGATACCGGATTACAACTCCGATTTCGACAACGACAACGAGGGACCCCGGTCTCGGACGTTCCGCGGCGAAGCGCTAGCAGCGGATTTCTTCATCCTTGCCGAAGCGCCGCCACTCGCGCCCGTTCCATGCCTCGATGGGGCGGAAGACGTCTTTGTAGGCCATCTTGCGGCTCTCGCCGATCCAGTAGCCGAGGTAGACGTAGTCGAGGCCGAGGCGGCGGGCCTCGCGGATCTGGCTCAGCACGGCGTAGGTGCCGGGGGCGCGGTGGGACTCGTCGGGATCGAAGTAGGTGTAGACGGCGGAGAGACCGTCGCTGAACAAGTCGGTCACGGCGACGCCGATGAGCCTGCCGTCGCGGCGCAGTTCGAAAAACCGCGTGCGCCCGCCCCAGGGGGCGAGCAGGAAGCGAGCGTAGGTCTCCACCGAGACGTCGTCGGCCATGTCGCCGTCGCCGTGGCGGTGCAGCAAATAGCGCTCGTAGAGGTGGTAGTGCTCGGGTATCAGCGCTGCTGGGCGCGCGGTGACCGTGAGCTCGCGGTCGTTGCGGGCGGCGTTGCGGCGCTGGGAGCGGTTGGGCGTGAAGGTGTCCACCGGCACGCGCACCGGCACGCAGCGCTGGCAGCCGCGGCAGGCGGGCCGGTAGAAGTGCTGGCCGCTGCGGCGAAAGCCGATCTGCTGCAGCCACTCGGCGCGGGCGGCGTCGATGTGGGCAAGGGGATCGACGAACAGGGTGCGCGCGCGCAGGCCGTCGATGTAGGAGCACTCGTGCTCGCCGGTGAGATAGAGCTGCAGGTCGCCGCGGGCGGGGCGGTCGTCACGCATCACGGGCCTCCGTGTCTGTCGTCGCTGGCGGGTGCGGGTAGGTCGGGTCGCCGTCGTCCCAGGAGCCGCGCGGTGTCGGCGCGTCCCGGAACTGCTCCACCAGCGCCACGAAGCGCTCCCGTGGGATCTGCTCGGCGCCCATGCTGAGCAGGTGCGAGGTGAGCACCTGGCAATCGATGAGCGCAAAGCCGTGGTCGTCGAGGAAGCTGCAAAGATGCACCAATGCCACCTTGGATGCGTTGTCGACACGGGTGAACATGGACTCGCCGAAGAAGATCCCGCCGATGGCGACACCATAGAGCCCGCCGGCGAGCGCACCATCCTGCCAGACCTCGACGGAATGCGCGATGCCGCGCACGTGCAGCGCACGGTACGCGGAGATCATCTCCGGCACCAGCCAGGTGCCGCCGCCGTCGACACGCGGCCCCGCGCAGGCCTTGATGACGCCGGGAAAGTCGCGGTCCATGGTCACGCCCAAGCGCCGCCGGCGCAGCACCTTGCGCAGGCTGCGGGAGACGCGCAGGCCACGCGGGCGCAGCACCGTGCGCGGGTCCGGCGACCACCAGAGGATCGGGTCGCCGGCGCTGAACCAGGGGAAGATGCCGTGGCGGTAGGCGTTCACCAGGCGCGCGATGCTGAGGTCGCCGCCGATGGCGAGCAGGCCGTCGGGCTCGGCGAGCGCCTCGCGCACGTCAGGGAATGCGGCGCTCGGATCGTCGGGCGCCAGCAGATAGGGCAGATGCCGGCGCGGGCGGGTCAAGGTTTGGCCGGCGCCGTGGCGCCGGTGCGCTGTTGGGGGCCCGTGGCCTTGTAGGGGCTATGGGTGTTCATCTCGGCGATGTAGTCCTCCACGGCCTCGATCTCCTGCGTAAGAAAGGTGCTGATGGGGCGGCGGAAGCGTGCGTCGCTGATCCAGTGCGCCGACCAGGTGCGCGTCGGCAGGAAGCCCCGGGCCACCTTGTGCTCGCCTTGGGCGCCGGGCTCGAAGCGTTCGAGCCCCTGCGCGATGCAATGTTCCAGCCCCTGATAGTAGCAAGCCTCGAAGTGGAGACTGTGAAACTCTGTGAAGCAGCCCCAGTGCCGGCCATAGAGACTGCGGCTGCCCTGCAGGCAGAAAGCGGCGGCGACGATGCGGGCGCCGCCGTGCGCGGGTTCTTCGGCGAGCACCAGCAGCAGGTTCTCGCCCATGGTGCGGCCGATCTCCTGAAAGAACGGCAGGCTCAGCGTCGGCAGGCCGCCGCGCTTGTCGAAAGTGTCTTCGTACAGGCGATGGAAGATGCGCCACTCCTCGGCCGTGACCGCATCGCCGCGCGCGCGACGAATGCGGATGCCGGACTCTGCCACGCGGCGGCGCTCGCGCTTGACCTTCTTGCGCTTTTCCGCCGAGAGCTCGCCGAGAAAGGCATCGAAGCTGTCATAACCGTGGTTCCGCCAGTGGAACTGGCAGCCGAGCCGTGGCAACAGCCCCTGGGCGCGGAGCCAGTCGGTCTCCGCCTCGCTGGTGAAGAGCCAGTGCAGGCCGGACACGCCGAGGCGCTCGGCCATCTGCACGGAGCCCTGGATCATCGCCGCCGCCAGCGCCGGGCGCTCGGCGTTG
Source organism: Thiohalocapsa sp. (assembly GCF_022340605.1). Classification (GTDB taxonomy): domain Bacteria; phylum Pseudomonadota; class Gammaproteobacteria; order Chromatiales; family Chromatiaceae; genus Thiohalocapsa. The sequence continues at coordinate 25,885 of NZ_JAJDNQ010000117.1, read as the reverse complement.
TCGCCGGTCAGGATGCGCAGCCCCGTGGCCGGCGTGTACGGCGAGGCGACGACGAGCTTCGGATAGTAGCGCTCGCCCGCGCGCTGGTAGGCGTCGGCCCAGGCCCAGTCGAAGACGAACTCGCCGTAGGAGTTGAATTTGAGGTAACAGGGCGCCGCCGCCAGCGGCCGGTTGTGCTCGTCACGCAGCACCAGGTGGCGCGGCAGCCAGCCGAAGCGCTCGCCGACGCAGCCGTGGTGCTCCATGGCGGCGAGGAACTCGTGGCGCAGGTGCGGCAGATCGCCTCCGGCCAGGGCGTTCCAGTCCGCGGCGGGGATCTCGTCGATGGATGCGAGGGTGGTGAGTCGATACATCGGTTCCCGGCCAGATGGAGCAGCCCGACGACACCGCAAGGGTATGGGCGGCGAGGCGGCTCGGAAAGCCCCTCGTGGGATCGGCGTCCCCGCCGCGACGTGCACGCCAGCACCGGATCGCGCCGTGGGATCGGCGTCCCCGCCGCGACGTGCACGCCGGCGCCGAACCGCGCCGTGGGAGCGGCGTCCCCGCCGCGACGTGCACGCCGGCGCCGAACCGCGTCGGAAACGGCGCTCCCACGGTGACGTGCACGCCGGTGCCCCATGGCACCGGGGACGGCGCTCCCACGTCAGGCCTTCTGCGCCACGTCGTCGAGGTACTTTTCGGCATCCAGCGCCGCCATGCAGCCAGTACCGGCAGAGGTGATGGCCTGGCGGTAGACGTGGTCCATCACGTCGCCGGCCGCGAACACGCCCGGCACCGAGGTGGCGGTGGCGTCGCCGTCGCTGCCGCTCTTGACCTTGATATAGCCGTTGGCCATGTCGAGCTGGCCCTCGAAGATCTGCGTGTTGGGCTGGTGGCCGATGGCGATGAAGACGCCATGCACCTCCAGGTCCTCGGTGGTGTCATCCTTGACGTTCTTGATGCGGATGCCGGTGACGCCGCTGGCGTCGCCGAGCACCTCGTCGAGCACGTGGCTCCAGGCGATGCGCACGTTGCCGTTCTCGGCCTTGTCGAAGAGCTTTTGTTGCAGGATCTTCTCTGCCCGCAAGGCGTCGCGGCGGTGCACCAGGGTCACCTCGGCGGCGATGTTGGACAGGTAGAGCGCCTCCTCGACGGCGGTATTGCCGCCGCCGACGACGGCGACCTTCTGCCCGCGGTAGAAGAAGCCGTCGCAGGTAGCGCAGGCGGACACGCCGCGGCCCTTGAACGCCTGCTCCGACGGCAGCCCCAGGTACTGGGCGCTGGCGCCGGTGGCGATGATCAGCGCATCACAGGTGTAAATGCCGCTGTCGCCCTTGAGCTCGAAGGGGCGCTTACCCAGATCGACGGCGCTGATCTGGTCCATGATGAGCTCGGTGTCGAAGCGCTCGGCGTGCTTGCGCATGCGTTCCATCAGGTCCGGACCCAGGACGCCGTCCGGGTCGCCGGGCCAGTTGTCCACGTCGGTGGTGGTCATGAGTTGGCCGCCCTGTTCCAGCCCGGTGACCAGCACCGGGTGCAGGTTGGCGCGGGCCGCGTACACGGCGGCGGCGTAGCCGGCGGGGCCGGAGCCGAGGATCAGCAGGCGGCAATGTTTGGTATCGCTCATGGTCTGTCTGTCTCCAGAGATGCGGCGTCGGCGGCTGGAAGCCGACGGCGCAACTGGGCCAATAGTCAAAATCTAGAATCGTACCCGTGGCCGACAAGGGGGTAAAGCGGCGTTCCAAGCGATGCCTTGGGGACAAGTCGAGGTCGCTATACTCCGCAAAGTCTTCCGGCAGTGCCAGGTTTGTACGGCGGTGCCACGCGTGGTCAGATCGGTTCCGCAATCGCCGACGCTTCCGGCGCGCATGCGCGGGCCATCCGGGGGCGGCGGCGGGTCGCGCGAACGCGACGTCCGGCCGCGCCCCAAGCGCCGCTGGAGCGTCGCCCTGGGCCTGCTGCTGGGGGGGCTCGCGCTGGCTCTGCTGCTCGGCGAGTTGCTGCTGCGGGCGTTGGATCAGTCCTACTACTGGGCACTGGCCAAGCGGCCGGACGCGGAGCTCGGCTGGCGGCCCCCGGCGGATATCGCCGCATGGCAGCGCTTCGAGGGCGCGGCGCTGGTGGTGACCAATGGTCTCGGCTTTCGCGACCGCGACCATGCCCTGGCCAAGCCGCCCGGCACGGTGCGTGTCGCCGTGCTCGGCGACTCCTTTACCGAAGCGGTTCAGGTGCCCCTGGGGGATACCTGGTGGCGCGTCATGGCGCGTTGGCTGAACGGGGACGGCTGCGCGCTGCCGGCGCACGTGGAGGTGCTCAGCTTCGCCGTCAGCGGCTACAGCACGGCACAGTCGCTGCTGGCATGGCGTACGCAGGCCTGCCGCTTCGCGCCCGACGTGGTGATCCTGGCCTTCTTCATCGGCAACGATCTCACCGAGAACGAGCCTGCCCTCGATGCCGAGCCGCTGCGTCCGTACCTGGTCCCGGCGGCAGGGTCGGCGAGCGGATTAGTGCTGGACGACGGCTTTCGTCGCGGCCGTGCCTACCGGGCGGCTACGTCCGCCTTCGGCCGCGCCCGCCAGTGGGTGCTGGAGCATTCACGCATCGCGCAACTGCTGGTGCAGGCCCGCGATGCGATGCGGTTGCGCGCGCGGACGCCCTCGCCCTCGGGGCGCGGCGCCCGCGCGCCGCAGGAGCCCGGTGTCGACAACGCAATCTACGCCGCGCCCGACACGGCAGCGTGGCGACGGGCCTGGCAGGCCACCGAGGCGATGCTCGCCGCCTTCGCCGACGAGACGCGCACGGCCGGCGCGCGGCCGGTCCTGATGCTCATCGGCACCGGCGCGCAGGTGCACCCGAATGCCGCCGCCAGCGCCCGCTTCGCGGCGGCCATTGGCGTGGCCGACCTCGGCTACCCGGTGCGGCGGTTGCTGGCGGCGGCGGAGCGGATTGATCTGCCGGTGATCAACCTGCCGGCGGTGATGGCCGAGCGGGCGGAGCGCGATGGTGCATTGCTGCATGGCTTCTTGGGCGGCCGCCCCGGCTTCGGCCACTGGAACGCCGCGGGCCACGAAGTCGCCGGCGAGACCGCCGCGGCGTTGGTGTGTACGATGCTTGAGCCCGAGGTCCCGGATCGGACCGGCAGCACAGACCTGATTCAGCGGACTGGCTACACTGGCCGGCGGGTAGGGGCCGGCATGGGGGACGCCGCCGGCTTACGCGATGAGCGGCCGATGGGGCGGGTTCGATGAAGTTTCAGATGCTGCCGCGATTGACCTCGATGCTCGCGGTTTGGTTGGTTCTGCTGCTGTGGCAGTTGAGTGCGCAGCACGCGGGAGACCTCGGTGCGCTGGCGTTTCTGCTGGTGCTGGGCCTGTCGGTGACCCTGTCGGGAGCGGAGTGGGCCCTCTGCCGGCGGCACGCGTTCCGCAGCCAATATCTCGTCGACGACGGCTGGCTCGACCGGCTCATGCGCATCGCGCCACTGGTGGTGACGGCCGAGATCGTCAAGGCGCTGCTGCTGACGCTGCTGCTTATGACTGCCGCCCTGTCGCTGGACCTGCGCGGATGGTCCGTGTTGTTGTTGGACGTGGTGATATTGGCGCTGCTGATGCCGCGCCTGCCGGGGCTGTTGGCGGACGCCGTCAAGCGCACCTACCTGTTTGCGCTGGCGCGCCGCTGGGCCGTTTGGTTCAGCACCCTGCTGCTGTGGGGCGAGTCCATCGCGGTGTTGCTGCTGGCCGGCGGAGACGACTACCGCGGGCTCAGCTGGCGTGCCGCGCTGGAGTACAGCATGCCGGACGGACGCGTCCAGGCGCAGGGGCTTGTAGACGCCATGCTCCGGCTCCATGCGGGGGCCAAGGGGCTCGGCGCCTGGTCCATGTCGGTGCTGCGTGACGGCGGAAGTCCGGACCAACAGGTGGCGGCGCTGCTGGTGGTCGCGGCGGCCCTGTCGGTCTCGTTGCTGGTGGCGCTTGCATACAGTCAGGCGCTGATCGGCGCTCTGGCGCGCCCGCTGGCCATCTGGCGGCCGCGCCCGCGGCGGCAGGCCGGTGGCGAAGTCTTCGAGGCCTGGTGGTTGTAGCCGCGGTGGCTTTGGTGCTTGGCTAGCACGCTTGTGGCAGGTTGCTGCTGCCACCGGCAGCAGACGCTTCCGGATCGAAATCGATCCCGGTCCCGATGCCGATTTCAAACCGGCGCAGTTGTGCCAATCTCATCGAAAGCACGCGAAAAAGCGGCGATAAGGATATAATCAAGCTAACGATTTTGACTACGAGGTGGGTTTTGTGAGCCAGGCAACCCGCGCTGGGCAACTGACACTTGGCGACTATCTGGACCGGGCGTGGCGCGAGGGCGCCATGTGGGCGCTGATCTTCGCGGCGCTGTACCTGGTGGTGGCACTGGCAAGCTACTCGCCGGCTGATCCCGGCTGGTCTTTCGTCGGCCAGAGCGAGCGCGTGGCCAACGCCGGCGGCCGTATCGGTGCCTGGTTCGCGGACTTTGCCTTGTTTCTGTTCGGCGTCTTCGCCTACCTGCTGCCGCTGATGGTGGCCTGGAGCGCCTACCTCGTCTTCCGCCAGCGCGCGCCGGAGCCGGAGACCAAGCTCTACTGGCTCGCCTTGCGTTGGGTGGGCTTCGTGTTCCTGCTCACCGCGGGCGCGGCGCTGGCCAACATGTACGGCGCGCACCTGCTCGAGGACCTGCCCAACGGCATCGGCGGCGGCTTGGGCCAGTTCGTGACCGACTACGCGCGGCTCGCCTTCGGGCCGGTCGGGGCGGGCCTGGCCATGGGCGCGCTGTTCCTGGTGGGCTTCATGCTCGCCACCGGCATCAGTCCGCTGGAGGTGGTCGACGGCCTGGGCGCACTGACGCTGGCCGTGTTCCGGGCGCCCGCGTTGGGCCTGCGCGCGCTGGGCGGGCTGCACCTGCCAGGCTTGGGCGAACGCGGTGAGGATCGCCAATTCGACGATGACTTCGACGACGACTTCGACGATGCTCCGGCGGCCGGTGCCGGCCGCCATGCTGACCCCAGAACCGGTCCCCGTGCCGATCGCAGTACCGATCCCAATGTCGATTTGTACCCGCCGCGCTCGCTCGCGGCGCGCGATGACTTCGAAGGCGGCGCCGATGTCATCGACACCGACCCGGACAGCCTCACCGACGTGTCGCGCTTCTCCGCTGCCGGCAACCGCCGGGCCGCCCAGGCATTCCCCCCGCCCGTTGCGCCTGCGGCGGAGCCGGCACGCGCGGCACGCAAGCGCGCCAAACCGACCGCCGACAAGCGCCAACTGCCCTTGCCGCGGCTCGCGGGCGAACCCGGCGACCGCCCGCCGCTGGAGCTGCTGGAGCAGCCCCGCAAGAGCAACCGGGCGGTGAGTCCGGAGCAGTTGGAGAACATGTCGCGGGAGCTGGAGGCACGGCTCGCGGAATTCGGCGTCGTCGCCGAGGTGGTGGCGGTGCATCCCGGGCCGGTGGTGGCGCTGTTCGAGCTGGAGCTGGCGCCGGGCGTCAAGGTGAGTAAGATCACCGGGCTGGCCAAGGACATCGCACGGGCGCTGTCCAAGGTGAGCGTGCGCGTCGTGGAGGTGATTCCGGGCAAGTCCGTGATCGGGCTCGAGGTGCCCAACGACCAGCGCGAAATGGTCTATCTCAGTGAGATCCTGGGCTCACCGGCCTACCACGACGCCAAGTCGCCACTCACCATCGGCATGGGCACCGATATCGCCGGTTCACCAGTCGTGGCGGACCTGGCCCGCATGCCGCATGCGCTCATCGCCGGCACCACCGGCTCGGGCAAGTCCGTGGCCATCAACGCCACGATCCTGAGCCTGGTGTACAAGTCTAGCGCCGAGGACGTGCGGCTCATCATGGTGGACCCGAAGATGCTGGAGCTCTCGGTGTACGAGGGCATTCCGCACCTGCTCACGCCCGTGGTCACGGACATGAAGGAGGCCGCCAACGCGCTGCGCTGGTGCGTCGGCGAGATGGAGCACCGCTACAAGCTCATGGCCTCGCTCGGCGTGCGCAACATCGCCGGCTACAACCGCAAGGTCCAGGACGCCATCGATGCCGGTGAGCCGATCCCGGACCCGCTGTACCGGCTCGCCGACGACGCCGATGTGGTCTTCGGCGAGGATGGCACGCCTGAGATTCCGACTCTCGGCAAGCTGCCCTATATCGTCGTCATCATCGACGAGCTCGCGGACATGATGATGGTGGTGGGCAAGAAGGTCGAGGAGCTCATCGCCCGGCTGGCGCAGAAGGCCCGCGCCTCCGGCATCCACCTGCTGCTGGCCACACAGCGACCCTCGGTGGATGTGCTCACCGGCCTCATCAAGGCCAACATCCCGACGCGCATGGCGTTCAAGGTCTCGGCGCGCGTGGACTCGCGCACGGTGCTGGACCAGATGGGCGCCGAGCATCTGCTCGGGCATGGCGACATGCTGTACCTGCCACCGGGCGGCAGCATCCCGCAGCGTGTGCACGGCGCCTTTGTGGACGACCACGAGGTGCATCGCGTCGTGGACTTCCTCAAGCAGCAGGGCGAGCCCGACTACATCGACACCATCCTGCAAGAGCCCGGCGAGCACTTGCCCGGCATCGACCCGGAGCCAAAAGGCGGCGGCGATGTCGAAGATTTAGACCCGCTCTTCGACGAGGCCGTGCAATATGTCGTGGAGAGCCGCCGGGCATCCATCTCGGGCGTGCAGCGCAAGCTCAAAATCGGCTACAACCGGGCGGCCCGGATGGTGGAAGAGATGGAGCGCATCGGCATCGTCGGTCCGGCGGAAACGAACGGCAACCGCGAAGTACTGGCGCCTGCGCCCGTGGAGGGCTGAACTTGTTGAATTTTGAGTTGGTTCACCCGCGCTGCTGGCTCGGCCATGGGCTGGGCCTCGCGCTGGTGCTCATGGCGATGGTCACCACGCCGGCCATCGCCTCCACCGATGGCGTGAAGGAAGTCGGCGATTACCTGCGCGGCCTCAACGCCCTGCAGGCGGATTTCCGCCAGATTACAATCCCTGCCGACGGCGGACCCGCGCTGGAGGCGAGTGGTACCTTCTACTTGCTGCGGCCGAACCGCTTCCTGTGGGAATATGACAAGCCGAGCCCGCAGCGCATCGTCGCCGACGGCAAGCGCATCTACGTGCACGACGTGGAGCTGAACCAGGTTACCCAGACCAGCCAGAAGAAGGTCCTGGACGGCACGCCGGCGCAGTTGTTGGCGAGCCGCGAGCCGCCGGAGAAGTATTTCCGTATCCGTGACATCGACCGGGGCGACAATCGCACCTGGGCGGAGCTGATCCCGAAGACCCAGGACACCGAGGTCGCGAAGCTCCAGATCGCCTTCATGGACGGCGAGTTGGACACGATGTTGATGGAGGATCGCTTCGGCCAGCTCACGCGGTTCGTGTTCACAAACGTGGACCGCAACCCGCGGCTCCAGTACTCGATGTTCCGCTTCAAGCGGCCGCCCGGGGCTGATTATCTGGATATGGATTGACGACGGGGCGGCGGGCGCCGCGTCCGTTAAGCTTTCCGAATCTATCTGAACGAGCACGCCATGTTCACAGGCTTGATCCAGGCAGTCGGCAGTATCGAGCGCATCGCGCCCGTGGGCGGCGACATGCGCCTCACGGTGCATGCCGGCAAGCTGGACATGGGCAACGTGACGCTGGGCGACAGCATCGCCGTCAACGGCGTTTGTCTGACCGCCGTGGAGTTGGACAACGGGCGCTTCGCCGCGGATGTCTCCCGGGAGACGCTCGCCAACACCACGCTGGGCGAACTTGGCGCCGGCGCACGCGTGAACCTGGAGAAGGCGCTAACGCTGTCCACGCCGCTGGGCGGCCACCTCGTCAGCGGCCACGTGGACGGCGTTGGGCAGGTGCTGGAAACGCGCGAGGACGCGCGCTCCTGGCGGCTGCAGATCCACGCGCCGGCGGATCTGGCGCGCTACATCGCGCATAAGGGATCGATCTGCGTCGACGGTACCAGCCTGACGGTGAACCGGGTCGTGGGCTGCGTGTTCGAGCTGAACATCGTGCCGCACACCATCGCCGAGACCATCATCGGCGACTACCGCGCCGGCACGCGGGTCAACCTCGAGGTCGACCTCGTCGCCCGCTATCTTGAGCGCCTGCTGTTAGGTGACCGGGCTGCGGACGCGGCGTCCGAGCCCCTGACGCTCGACTTCCTGCGCCGTCACGGGTTCGCGAACTGACGGGCGACTGTTTTTGCCGCGGTGGTCCGACCTGGGCGGTGCGTCCGGGCGTGCGGGCAGGCACCGGGCAGGTCGTTCAACACCACATCCTGATGGATGACCGGAATTGGCTGCTGTGATAGCCTGTCTGGCTATTTTCGCTGCTTTGCCCCCCTTGTCGTCACACCGCCATGTCGCTGAATTCCACCGAAGAGATCATCAATGATCTCCGCGCCGGGCGGATGGTCGTCATCATGGATGACGAGGATCGCGAGAACGAGGGCGACATCGTGCTCGCCGCGGACTGCGTGTCGCCCGAGGCCATCAACTTCATGGCCAGGTATGGCCGCGGGCTGATCTGTCTGACGCTCACCAAGGCGCGCTGCGAGCGTCTGCATCTGCCGTTGATGGTCAATGCCAACAACGCACCGCATTCGACGGCCTTCACCGTCTCCATCGAGGCCGCCCGCGGCGTCACCACCGGCATTTCGGCGGCGGACCGCGCGCAGACCGTGCGTGCCGCGGTGGCGCCCAATGCCAAGTCCACGGACCTGGTGCAGCCCGGCCACGTGTTCCCGATCATGGCGCAGCCGGGCGGCGTGCTGGTGCGCGCGGGGCACACCGAGGCGGGCTGTGACCTGGCTCGGCTGGCGGGCTTCGAGCCGGCCGCGGTCATCGTGGAGGTGATGAATGAGGACGGCACCATGGCCCGGCGGCCGGACCTGGAGGCCTTCGCCGCCGAGCACGGCCTCAAGATCGGCACCATCGCGGACCTCATTCACTACCGCGTCGCCAACGAGCGGGCGGTGATGCGCGAGGAGCGCTGCGACCTGCCGACGGAGTTCGGCAACTTCCGCGTCAGCGCCTACCGCGACACCATCGAGAACGAGGTGCACCTGGCCCTGGTTCTGGGCGACATATCGCCGGAGCGTCCGGTGCTGGTACGGGTGCATCTCCAGAATACGCTGTGCGACCTGTTCGGCGCCTATCATCCCGCCTGCGGCTGGCCGCTCAAGGACGTGATGCAGCAGATCTCGGCGGCGGGCGAGGGCGTTATCGTCGTGCTCCGCAATCGCGATCACCCCGAGGACCTGCTGACCAAGGTGCGCGAGCTGTGCGACCTGGACCGCGAGAGCCAGGCACCGCCCATCAAGCGCGACCGCAACGAGCTTCGCACCTACGGCATCGGCGCGCAGATCCTCGCCGACCTGGGTGTGCGCAAGATGCGCGTCATGAGCGCGCCGAAGGCCATGCACGGCATCTCCGGCTTCGACCTGGAAGTGGTGGAATACGTCGGCAGCTAAAGCGCCGTGGGAGCGGCGTCCCCGCCGCGATCGAGGGTCGGGCGAGGGTCGTGGGAGCGGCGTCCGCGCCGCGATCGAGCGTCGGGCGAGGGCCGTGGGAGCGGCGTCCCCGCCGCGATCGAGCGTCGGGCGAGGGTCGTGGGAGCGGCGTCCGCGCCGCGATCGAGCGTCGGGCAACGGCCGTGGGAGCGGCGTCCCCCTCGCCATCACAGCGCGCTGGGATGCCGCGGCTGGAACAACCAAGCAGGGGCCGACAAGAGCGCTCTGCAACCAATCCGGTGACCATAGATGATCAAGACCATCGAAGGGGCCATGCGCGCCGACCAGGGACGCTTCTGTCTGGTGGTGTCGCGCTGGAACAGCTACATCGTCGAGAGCCTGGAGAAGGGCGCCATCGATACCCTCCTGCGCCACGGTGCAGATGCGGCCAACCTCGCCATCGTGCGGGTGCCGGGCGCCTTCGAGATGCCGGTGGCCCTGGAGCGCATCGCCGCCAAGGGCGGCTACGACGCCATCATCGCGCTCGGCGCCGTGATCCGGGGCGGCACCCCGCATTTCGAGTACGTGGCCGGTGAATGCGTCAAGGGCATCGCCCAGGTGAGCCTCAACCACGGCGTGCCCATCGCCTTCGGCGTGCTCACCGTGGACAGCATCGAGCAGGCCATCGAGCGCGCCGGCACCAAGGCCGGCAACAAGGGTGCCGAGGCGGCCATGTCTGCGCTGGAGATGGTCGACCTGCTGCGGCAGCTCGACTGATGGCGGGCCCGCGCAGCGAAGCCCGACGCTATGCACTGCTCGCGCTGTACGATTGGCAGCTCAGCGCGGGCGACCCGGCCGAGATCGTCCGGCACTTCCTCGACGACCCCGACTGGGGCGCCGCCGTCGCGGCGGATTTGCTCGGCGAGCCTGACCCGGAGCCGGCGGCGCCGGCCAAGCGCGCCCGCTACGACGCCCAGCTCTTCAGCACGCTGGTGCGCGGCGTCGGCGAGCATGCCGACGAGATCGACGATGCGCTGCGCCCGCTGCTGGACCGTGCCGTTACCAGCCTGGACCCGGTGGAGCGCAACATCCTGCGCATCGGCAGCTATGAGCTGCTGCACTCGCCGCAGTTGCCGGTTGGCGTCATCATCAACGAGGCGGTGAACCTGGCCAAGGAATTCGGTGCCGCCGAGGGTCATCGCTACGTCAACGGCGTCCTCGACAAGCTTGCCCGCCGGGTTCGGGCGGAAGCGCGGGGGACGGCCAGCCGCTGATCCAATTGCCGCCGGTCGCGGCACCGAGCGTGTCGCTCCCAGACCGCGACCGCCGCTCCCAAAGGCCATCAATCGCTGACGCTTCGATGTCGGAATTCGATCTCATCCGTCGGCACCTCACCGGTGTCGGCACCGCGCGCGACGACGTGCTGGTGGACGTGGGCGACGACTGCGCGCTGCTGCGCGTGCCCGCGGGCCGCGAGCTGGCGGTGGGTATCGACACCCTGGTCGCTGGCGTACACTTTCTGCCGGACTGCGATCCCGAGGCGCTCGGCTGGAAGGCGCTGGCGGTGAACCTGAGCGACCTCGCCGCGGTTGGTGCCGAGCCTGCCTGGGCGACGCTGGCACTCACCATGCCGGAGCCCGACGAGGCTTGGCTCGCCGCCTTCGTGCGCGGCTTCGGCGCGCTGGCCGCGGCCGAGGACGTGCGCCTGGTAGGCGGCGACCTCACTCGCGGCCCGCTCACCGTCACGGTACAGGCGCACGGCTTCGTGCCGGCGGACCATGTCCTGCGGCGAGCCGGCGCCCGACCTGGGGATCTCATCTGCGTCAGCGGCGCCCTCGGCGACGCGGGGCTTGCCCTGCGCCACCTGACGCAGGGGGAGCCGCTGGACGAGTACCTGCGCGGGCGGCTGGACCGGCCGTCGCCGCGGGTTGCCCTCGGCGAGGTGCTGCGCGGCCTCGCGACCTCGGCCATCGACCTGTCAGACGGCCTGATCTCGGATCTGGGTCATGTCCTCGCGGCCAGCGGCTGCGGGGCGCGCGTGGAGTTGGAGCGTCTACCCCTGGCGGACCAGGTGGCCGCCGCCGTCGCCGTGGACGAAGACTGGTCACTGCCGCTCGCCTCGGGCGACGACTACGAGCTCTGCTTCACGCTGCCGCCCGCGGCGCTCGGGCAGTTGCCGGTATTGGCGGCGGCCGCGGGCTGTCCGCTCACCACCATCGGCGAGATCGTGGCCGGGCAGGGGCTGCGGCTGGTGCGGGCGGACGGCAGCGGTTGGAACGCCACCGGCGGCGGCTATGATCACTTCGTCGCGTCCTGACCGCAGCTTCCGGCCGCAAAGCCCCACACGTGGGAGCGGCGTCCCCGCCGCGATGCGCGGCCAGTACGCCACTCGATCGGTGATTTCCCTGCATGAATCAAGGCTCGCAGGCCCCATCGAAGCGCGCCGACCCTGGAGCTGTGCGACAATAGTCGGCCAACCGAATACTTCTTTGATCCCGATCATTGTTGTCGGATAAGGAGCTTCAGCATGAGTTCACCCGCCGAAACCACCCCACCCAATTTCAACGCCGCGGATGCCAAGCACTGGCTCGCCTTCGGCTTCGGCGCGGGGCTGTCCCCGATGGCCCCCGGCACCGTCGGCACCCTGGTGGGCGTCGTCTTGTACCTGGTGCTGTCGATGTTGCCAGCGGCGCTCTACACGCTCGTGGTCGTTGGCCTCTTCGCCGTCGGCGTCTGGGCCGTCGGTACGGTCGCCGAGCAGATCGGCGCCGATGATCCGCCGTCCATTGTCTGGGACGAGGTAGTGGGCTTCCTGGTTGCGATGATGGCCGCCCCCGCCGGCATCATGTGGATCATCACCGGCTTCCTGCTGTTCCGCGCCTTCGACATCGTCAAGCCCTGGCCCATCGCCAGCTTTGAAAGTCGCTTCAAGGGCAGCCTCGGCATCATGCTGGATGATGTCATGGCAGGCGCTTACACCTGGCTCGTGCTGCACGTCATCTGGATGATGGTGGATGCATCGCTGCGTGGTGCCGGCGCCCACTGATCGCCCATCGCCCCGCTGTTAACGTTTCACTCCCAGTGGCTTCGCTCCCAGTCGCCCCCTGCCCAGTGGTCGAGGAGCCCCGGTCCGCCGTCCCCTAGCCGATGACCGATCTGCCCACCTACAACGCGGAGGGGCTGGAGCGCCTCCCGCTGCACCTGTTCAGCGAGCGGGCGTACCTGGACTATTCCATGTACGTCATCCTCGACCGTGCGCTGCCGCACGTCGGGGACGGGCTCAAGCCAGTGCAGCGGCGCATCCTCTACGCCATGTCCGAGCTCGGCCTGGCGGCGACGGCCAAGTTCAAGAAGTCCGCCCGCACCGTCGGCGATGTGCTGGGCAAGTTCCACCCGCACGGCGACACCGCCTGCTATGAGGCCATGGTGCTGATGGCGCAGTCCTTCAGCTACCGCTACCCCCTCATCGACGGCCAGGGCAACTGGGGCTCCGCGGACGACCCCAAGTCATTCGCCGCCATGCGCTACACCGAGGCGCGGCTGGCCCGCTATGCGGAAGTGCTGCTGGCGGAGACGGGGCAGGGCACCGTCGACTGGCAGCCAAACTTTGACGGCACGCTGGAGGAGCCGAAGCTGCTGCCGGCACGGTTGCCGAACCTGCTGCTGAACGGCGCGGCCGGCATCGCCGTCGGCATGGCGACGGATATCCCGTCGCACAACCTGCGCGAGGTGGCGCGCGCCTGCATTCATCTCCTGCGGCATCCCGATGCGGACATCGACGCGCTGATGCGCCACGTGCCCGGGCCGGATCTCCCCACCGCCGGCGAGATCGTCACACCCCCGGACGAGCTCAAGCGCATCTACGCGACGGGCCTCGGCAGCATCAAGCAGCGCGCCTGCTACACGCTGGAGCAGGGCGAGATCGTCATCACCGCTCTGCCTTACCAGGTCTCCGGCAACCGCATCATGGAGCAGATCGCGGGGCAGATGCAGGCGAAGAAGCTGCCGATGATCGAGGACCTGCGGGACGAATCGGACCACGAGTGCCCGACCCGGTTCGTCATCGTGCCGCGCTCCAACCGCGTGGACGTGCCGCGGCTGATGTCGCACCTGTTCGCCACCACGGACCTCGAGCGCGGCTACCGGGTCAATCTGAACATGATCGCCATGGATGGGCGCCCGCGGGTCATGGACCTGCGCGAGATCCTGAGCGAATGGCTCGACTACCGCCGCGCAACGGTGCGCCGGCGCCTGCAGCACCGCCTCGACAAGGTGCTGGAGCGCCTGCACCTGTTGGCCGGCTTGCTGATCGCCTTCCTCAACATCGACGAAGTGATCCGCATCATCCGTACCGAGGACGAGCCCAAGCCGGTGCTGATGGCACGCTTCGAGCTTACCGACGCCCAGGCCGAGTACGTGCTCAACACCCGCCTGCGGCAGTTGGCGCGGCTCGAAGAGATGAAGATCCGCGGCGAGCAGGAGGAACTGCAAGCCGAGCGCGACAGCCTGCAAGGCATCCTGGGTGATGCCGGTCGCCTGCGGGACCTGATCATCGAGGAAATCGAGCGCGACGCCGAGACTTACGGCGACGAGCGCCGCTCCCCGCTGGTGGCGCGCGAGGCGGCGCAGGCGCTGAACGAAACCGAGCTCAGCCCGACTGAGCCCGTCACGGTCATTCTGTCCACCAAGGGTTGGGTACGGCAGGCCAAGGGGCACGAGATCGATCCCACTGGCGTCGGCTACAAGGCCGGGGACGGGTTCCTCGGTGCCGCGCGGTTGCGCAGCAACCAGCAGGTGGTATTTCTGGATTCAGGCGGCCGCGCCTACTCTCTACCCGCGCACACGCTGCCGTCGGCACGCGGACAGGGTGAGCCGTTGACCGGCCGGCTCGATCCGCCCCCCGGTTCCAGCTTCGTGGCCGTGCTCGCCGGCGAGCCGGACGACCGCTGGCTCCTGGCCTCCGACGCGGGCTACGGCTTCATCTGCTCCCTGTCCGACCTGTATGCCAAGCCCAAGGGCGGCAAGGCGGTGCTGACACTCCCCGCGGGTGCACGGGTCCTGCCGCCGGCACCGGTCCCCGAGAGCGCTGCCGACCTGGTGGTCGCGGCCACCAGCAGCGGCCACCTGCTGGTATTCCCGGCCACTAACCTGCCCCAACTCGCGCGGGGCAAGGGCAACAAGATCATCGGCATCCCAGCGGCCAGGATGCATGCGCGAGAGGAATTCGTCGTCGCCATCATGGTGCTCTCAGAAGGCGCGAGCCTACTGCTGTCTTCCGGTAAGCGCACCATGACGCTGAAACCCGAGGACGTCATGCGCTACAGCGGCGAACGGGGGCGGCGTGGCGCATTGCTGCCGCGCGGATTCCAGCGTGTCGATGGGCTCCAAAGCACCTGAGCCCGCTGGTGACCGCTCAGCGCGGCGCCGGGGCGGCGTGTGCCTGGATTGGATCAGCGATAGCGCGCCATCACTGCGCCAATTCCCCGAGCTGTGATGAACGGTATAGCGCCAAGAGCCGCGCGTCGTGCGTTCCTCCGCATCAGTGTCTGGCATTGGCACTGCGAAATGCAGAACAGCGCATCCGTCGCTCGTGACATTCTGTTGATGTGACGCACTATGTTCAAAATCACTGAGACGCGCCTGCGCATACGCGCCGACCAGCCGGTCCACCGCATGCAAACAGGCATCTCGATGCCCTCGGGCCGTCCCGTCACCATCAAGGCAGCTTCGCGGTGCCTTCTCCTGCTGGTCACGGCGGTCTTTGTGCGTGCCGGCAACGCCGGTACCTTCGAGCCGTCACAAAAGGACTTTTATGTCTATCCGCCCTACTGCAAGGCCAAGATGGCGGATCTGCCCGAGAACCGCAAGCACGTTTGGCGCAACAAGTTTCCTGTCGACGAGCAACAGGTGGCGTTCTGGAAGCGTCAATTAGGCCCCGACTGGTACGACCTCGAGCAATACTGTGCCGGTCTTACCCATATCTCGCGCGCCAACGACATCGGCTGGCTCCGCAGTAACAAAGAGAGCGCCGCGGCGGAGTTCCGCGCGGCTGCCGCGGCCATCAATCAAGCGCGCTTGCGGTCCGCGCCGCGCAACCCGTTTTGGCAGGAGCTGTCATTGCGCTACGCGGAGGCGATCGGCGGAGCCGGGCAGTACGCCGAAGCCATGAAGGTGTTGCAGGACGTCACTGCTTTGAACCCCAAGAACACGAACGCCTACGTCCTGCACGCCCGCTTGACCGCCCGGCGCGGCGACCTCAACGCCGCCATTGCCCAACTCGAAGCAGGCCTCGCGGCCGGCGCGGGCCGCGGCCCCATCCTTTACTATCTCGCAAGCGACTACTACGAGTTGGGAGACTACAAGCGGGCGAGGGAATATGCCCAGCAGGCCGAACAAGCCGGCATGAAAATGGACAACCTCAAGTCCAGGCTTCCGGACGAGTAGTCGTCGCGCCGCAGGCGCCCCCGCACGATCTGCCAGCGCGCGCCGGACTGCTCGGTTGGATGCCGCGCCATCGCCGCTGAGCGATCTCCCGCGCCGCGCCTCGACCATTGTTTATGGCAATGCCGGCATTCCGTATTTCTCGCCGGTTTCGACGCTCGCTCACAGTCGTACCTGATTTCGCTTTGCCCGATCTGTCACATGAAAGACTGGCCGCCGATATACTTTTACGTGCCGAGCACGATGTTCGACGCCTGGCCCGGCAACGAAAATGAGTACATGTCCTGGGCCGAGGGAGAGAAGCACCTCGGCGTCGCTGCTTGGATTGTATTGACTTATCTCAGGCTCAAGGCACATGGCTACCCTGTCGAGAGGTGCTCAGAACTTCCGCGTCGAGGCATTGTCATTACGCATACGCGAGTACTGCGTGACGGATCGCTGCGTCCTCGCCCGGACGTACTCCTGGTCTGCGCTGAAGGGGACCGGGGACGTTGCATCAACGCGGACATCCATGTCGTCCAGAATCCGTTGCAGGAGCGCCAGTCGTGGTTCTGGAAAAGACGGTATATCCCGCATTGGACTCAGCCCGGCCTCATGCCCAGGGATCCCCAACGCGGCGACAAAGTCGAGACCGTCGGCTACCTCGGTACCGAGTTCAACCTCGATCCAGAGTTGCGCAGCGACGTCTGGCTAGCAGGGCTGAAGCGCTTGAACCTGCGCTGGGAAACGCGATTCCCGTCGCAGGCGTGGACCCGCTACGACGACCTGGATTGCGTCGTCACGATCCGCGGCTTCCACAAGCACTGGAATGACATTTGGAAGCCCGCAAGCAAGTTGTTCAACGCCTGGCGCGCAGATGTCATACCGCTCGTGTCCGCCGACAGCGCCATGGAATGGCACGGTGTCGCTGGGGAGGACTACCTGCGGGTCGACTCTCTGCAGCATCTCTTGGCCACCCTGGAGCAGCTGAAAAATGATCCAAGCCTGTGCCAGAAGCTCCGCCATAACATGGCGCGGCGGCGCGCGGAGATTTCCGGCGATGTCCAACTGGGCAACTGGGTTCACCTCATTGATTCGCTTCTGGTTCCTGCGTATTTCCGGAAGCGGCGCCAGGGCGCGACCATGCGCGTCCCCGCCGCGGCATGGCGTGTGCTGACCTACGGGCTGGATTGGGCGGACCGCTGGCGCCGCTATTACGGCGGAAGGATTTCCGCCAAGCTTCGGGCGGAGGAGTTTCGAGGCTACGTCTAAGCGGCTCGCCGCAGGCCCAAAGCGGGAAGATGAGCGCTGCTCCAGTATTCCGAGAGACGAATGTTTTCGGCATGGGACGGTGCAGAGGCCGATCCCCGTGTCCAGTCGTTGTGATCTGTTGAATGATCGACAAACCGGCAATCGCGCTGACCGCGCTGCCAAGCTGTCCGGAGGCCAGATGAATCGCTACGATCTCGCATTTCAGCGCGAGTTGCTTTGGCTGAGCTCCAAGCCAGGTGTGCAGAGGCTGTCGCGGTTGCGATTGCCAACGCGCGCGTTGTCCGGGAAGGTCGCGCTAGTGCTGGGGTCGCAGCGCAGCGGCACCACGTTGATGTTTCTCATGCTAACCGCACACCCGCGGCTGACCGGACTGGACGAAGTGCATTCGGATTTCGACCTCCCGCCGTGGCCGGTCGTCGCGGCGAACGCGCTCAGCCGCAGACTGACTGTCTACAAATTGCCCATGGTGACAGCCCGGGTTGACGACGTGGCGGGCGCTTTTCCCCGCAGTCACCTGATTTGGATGGTACGTCACCCGTTTGCCGTCGTCGCATCCATGCGTGACCTGATGTTTCCGGATGGAAAGAACTGGCTGACGAAGCATGGGACCATGGAAGCAATGCGCACCTTGGCTGTCACCTCCCCGGAAGACTGCGCAGGCGTTGAGAGACTGGATCCTATCTCGCTCGGTGCCACGATATGGAAGCACAAGCTGCTGCTCATGGAGAACTACCGCGAACAGGGCATGCAAGTCCATCCGGTCAAGTACGAAGATCTGGTCACGCAACCGGAGGCGGTGATGCGGCCGGTGATAGGAAGCTTGGGCTTGGAATGGTCCGAGCATGTGCTGGAGCATCATCGCTTTCACGGCGACGAGCGCCATGCCGGGGGAACCCGGGCGACGCGGCCGGTCGACCAGAGCGGCGTGGCTCGCGGCGACAAGCTGACGGCGGCTGAGAAGGACCTCGTGGCGAACATTGCCGGCGATACGATGTCGGCATTTGGCTATGCGCCCGGTTAGGCCTGCGTTGGCCATGCACCACGCTCGTGCGCCGCACCCGCGTCGGACGGCGTGCTGACGTGTCAGGATTGGACGTACGCCGCCTGCGTGCAGGTGCGCTCTGGACCTTCATGGGTGGAAGTGGCATCACGATTGCCCAGTTTCTGCTGGGTCTGGTACTTGCGCGTCTCCTGTCCCCGTCCGACTTCGGCGAGTTCATCGCGGTAACCTCAATTACGTCAGTATTGCTTCTGTTTGCGCAGATTGGCATGCCGCAAACACTGGTCCGGACCAAGGAATTGGCGTCGGAACAGTTCAATGCAGCATTCTGGACGATGACGGTGGGCGCGGTTCTGACCGCCGGAGCCATCGCACTGGTAGCGGCGCCCTTGAGTAGATTGTTCGATGCACCGCACTTCGCCCACATCGCTTACGGCATGTGCTTTGCATTCCTCATTATCCCGTACAATGGCGTGGCAATGGCCATTCTGCGTCGCAGAATGATGTTCGATGTTGCGGCGCGCATCTCCGTGTGGTCATTCGCGGCAACGGTGCCGAGTACGATACTGTTGGCCGCGACCGGATTCGGTCCATTCGCGCTCGTCGCAGGTGCGATCGCCTCGATGCTCACGACTTCTCTCCTGGTTGCGGGCGCGACGCGCTGGCGTCCAGCCAAGCCGGCCTTCATGCCCATCGCGCCGCTGTGGGGCTACGCGCGATATGCCATGTTCAACAGTGCGATGAGCATGCTGAACAGCCGTGTGGATAATCTGTTGGTCGGTTCCCGTCTAGGGGTGCAGAACCTGGGCGTGTACAACCGGGCGTATTCGTTGGCGCGGATCCCCACCGATCAGTTTGGGGAAGGCATGTTTCAGATATTGTTTTCCTCGTTGTCGCGGGTTCAGGACGATTGCAAGCAGTCGCGGGATCTGTCCAGTACAGCCATTGTATTGATCAGTTCACTGACCTCGCCATTCTTGGTCGTGTTGGCGCTGTGCGGACCAGGTATTGTCGGCCTGCTTTACGGAAAGGAGTGGTACGGGGCGGGGGAGCCGCTCCAGGTGATGGCAGTGGGTGGTGCCTTGATCGTTGTGTCGATCACGCTGCGGGGATTAATCAGTGCACAGGGACTCGTCAAGCAACTGTTTGGGGTGCATGCATGGAATCTGGCCGTAACATCCGGCGTCGTGCTTGGGTTGTCGCCGTTTGGTCTGACGGCGGTTGCCGCGGGCATTACATTAAAGGAGGGTGTGACCGTGTTTCTGATGACCAGGATTCTGCGGTCGACGGCCGTGGCTTTTTCGCTTGCGGAGATCGGCCATATCCTTGCGCCCGTAGTGTTGGCAGCAATCATTGCTTTCCTTGCCGGCGGTTTGCTGTTCACCGAGATAGGTGGGGCGAGAGACGTTTGGCTGTTTGAGGCCTTTCGGCTTGGGGCGATGACGGCTTTCGTGTTTGGCGTGTACCTGACGGCGTTGGTGGTCGTTGCGCTCGTCTGGACGGGTCATGGACCCTTGCAGGCATCCCGGGCACTGGTGGCGGGAACCGCGCGCGAGGCGGCGCGGACGTTGTGGGAGCGGCTCGGACGACACCGAGGCGAACGCGGCAACGAGGCCGCGGCGGAGGTCGCTTTGGCATTCAGCAAGCCTCAGAGGTGCGAGTGAGGCGGAGTGGAGAGCGCCTGTCGCCGACATTCCGCGGGGCGATTTGGTCCTATGCAGGTAGCCTGTATCTGACCGGTGGACAGTTCGTGTTGGGAGTCGTGCTCGCGCGGTTGCTGAGACCAGCGGAGTTCGGGCTGTTTATCGCGGTAACGGCGTATACATCCCTGTTGTTGCTGGTTGCTCAATTCGGCTTGCCGCAGGCCGTGCTGCAGGCGCGCAGCCTGTCACGGGATGCGCTGAACGCGGCGTTCTTTCTCCTGACGGGATTTGCGCTGGTCTGCTTCGGCTGTGCATGGATTGCGGTCATCCCGCTCGCGGCAGTCTATCGGGCGCCGGGCTTTGCGACGGTTTTTCTCTGTATGGCCGGAACATTGCTGCTGACCCCTTACACCTCGCTGGGGTTGGCGGTGTTGCGGCGGGAGATGCGCTTCGATGAGGTCGCGCGCCTGGATATCTCTGCGTTCAGCATGTCCGCGGCGAGTGCGGTGCTCGCGGCGTTGGTCGGGGCCGGTGCCTACAGCCTGGTATTGGCCGCCTTTGTCAGCATGGCGATCAAGGCCGCGGGCATCGCGGGGCGGCTGAAGTGGCGGCCGCAATGGCCGCGGTTCGAGGACGGATGGACGCTGCTGAAATATGCCCGGTTTGCGGCGATCAACAGCCTCATCAGTGTGTCCGGCAACCGGGTCGACAACATGATGGTGGGCGGGCTGCTCGGTACCGCGGCGCTCGGCCTGTACAACCGCGCCTATTCGCTGGCCCGGATTCCTCCCGACCAGTTCGGGGAGAGCATCGGCCCGCTGCTGCTTGGCTCCTTCTCGCGCATACAAAATGACGCGGCTGCATCCCGGACACGCTTTTTTGAGGCCGTGGGCGGGGTCACGCTGCTGACGTGGCCGTTTTTGGTGGCGCTGCTGGTTGTGGGGCCGCAGGTGATCGCGCTTCTGTATGGGGAAGCCTGGCGCGGTGCCGGGCTGCCGCTTCAGGCGATGATCGGCGGCGCCGCATGCCTGGTGGTGGTTTCCACGCTGCGCGGGCTCATCAATGCACAGGGGCTGGTGGCGGAGCTCGTGGGCGTCAACCTCTGGACCCTGGGCGCGACCGTGGTGGTTGTCATCGGTCTCTCACCGTACGGATTGACTGCCGTTGCCGTCGGCATCAGTTTGCGCGAGGCGTTCATGTGTACCTTGATGCTGCGACTGGCGCGGCGCTCGCGCTTGGGGATAGCGGCGGGAGACGTTCTGTACGCGGTACTTCCGGCATTGATTGGTTCGAGCGCGGCGCTGCTGGCCGGCTTGATCGCGGCGTCCGTGGCGCATCGGGCGGAGCCCGCAAGCACCGTGCTTGCGGTGCTTGCGGGCAGTGGGGCGGTCTTTGTCAGTTACGCGGCCGTTGTCGGGCTATTGATGCTGCTTTGGAAAACGCACGTGCCCCTCGTAGGTGTCCGCGACAGGCTCCTGGGCTTGGTGGTACGTTAGCAACGGTTCGGAAACAACGTGAACATCTTAGGCGGGATGAAGCGGAGCGCATCCACCGCAGGCAAAACGGTGGATGCGCTTCGAGATTGTGAAAGTATTCGGTGTAGGTCGGGTTAGCGATGGCGTAACCCGACCATCAATGGCTTCCCGACGCCCAGCGTCGGGTTACGCTAGTAGGGTCTGAAGGCGCTAGCGCAAGAACGCGAAAGGGCCGTGTTGGCTACAGATCTCCATTCGCGCCTGCTTCCATGATGGACTGGATATTGTCCCGTACCTGCTCGGCCTTTTCCTGCAGCTCCGGAGACAGGTTGGCGTTCTGGAGGACCTTGCCGAGGTCGAGGGTCACCAGCCAGGGCTTGCCGTCGGCGTCTTCGATCAGCGTGATACGGCAGGGCAGGTAAGCGGAGAAGTCCGGGTTGTAGGTCACCATTTCCTTCGCGATGCGCGCGTCGCAGAACTGAAAGATCTCGATGCGCTTGCTTTCGACGCCCATTGCCTGGAGCTCCTTGTACAACGGGAGGTGAGCGACGAGCTTGAAGTTGAGCGAATTGGCGCGAAGCTTCATGGAGTCCACCGCGTCGTCCATGCTGACGCCATCCGCGAGCGGCATCTTCAAGACCGTATCCGAGATCGATGAACCCTCGGCGGCGAAGGTCGCGCAGGGTGCGCCGAGGAGCGAGGCCAGAAATGCAACAGTCAGCAGCAGGGATTTGATACGCATTGGATTCGGTTCTCCTTTGGCAGGTGCCGCGGGGTGCGCGTCGCGCAGACCGCCGGTCGCTGCGCTCTGTTTGTTCATGCCGACGTGGTGGCGGCATGCGGGCTGGTATAGTCGCTACGGGCTGAGCCCGACGCGGGACATTGTGACGGGTTGACGGGCGTCTGCCAATCGGAACGCCGGCTCACGCGGCGGATACAACCGCCCGTGCTGTTGGCTCCGTTGTCGTGGTGCGTCTTCGGGATTCTGGGCCACGGAGTCTCTATACTTGTGGGCCGGTCGCGTGTCCGCAATGGCTATGACCATGGCGCGCGGCAACCATACACCGGAGCAATTTGAGTCGGGGGAGGAGAGGATTGGATCGGAGATACGACGGGCTGGTCGAAGCGCTCAAAGGGCACGGCAGTCTGGCCGTGGCCTTCTCGGGCGGCGTCGACAGCACATTGCTGCTGGCCTGTGCACGGGCGGCCCTCGGCGCGGCAAATGTCGTCGCGCTGACGGCAGTGACGCCCTATATGGTTCGCCAGGAGATCGGCGATGCCGTGGCCCTTGCCGCAGAGCTGGGTGTGCACCACGAGCTGGTCGAGATGGACATGCCGGAAGGTGTGCAGGACAACCCGCCGGACCGCTGTTACCGCTGCAAGCGCCACATGTGCGAATTGCTGATGGAGCGGGCGCGGCTGCTGGGTTACGCGACGCTCGTCGATGCCAGCAACCTCAACGATGCGGATGCCAGCCGCCCTGGCCTGATGGCCCTGCACGAGCTCGGCATCAGCACGCCCTTCATCGAGCACGGCATCGACAAAGACGCCGTGCGCGCCATCTCCCGCGAGCTTGGTCTATCCACATGGCGCAAGCCCAGCAACGCCTGCCTGCTCACTCGCCTGCGTCACAACCATCCCGTGTCGATGCGCGAGCTCCAGCGCATCGAAGAGGCCGAGCGGCTCTTGCACGGCATGGAGTTCGAGTCGGTGCGCGTGCGCTGCCACGGCAGCCTCGCCCGCATCGAGGTGGCGCCGGCCCAGCGCGGGCGGCTGGTGGAGCAGGCCGATGCCATTGGCGAGGCGCTGCATGCACTCGGCTTCCGCCACGTCTGTCTGGACCTGTTCGGCTATCGGCATGGCAGCATGAGCGAGCCGGGAAACTGACTTCTGAGAGCGGCAAGCGCGGTGCCGCGCTGACTCGCGGCCGCGGTCACCCGAAGTCGTAGTGCTTCTCGACCGCTTGGGTGATCTCCCAGGTGCAGGAAAGGCCGGCGGGGAAGGTGATCAGGTCGCCCCGGCCGAACTGCTGCGGCGCGCCGCCGTCCGGGGTGACCGTGAACTTGCCGCGGACCACATAGCACGTCTCGCTCTGGTCATAGGTCCAGGGAAAGGTGGATGGCTCCTTCTTCCAGACGGGCCATTGCTCCACGCCGAGCACCTCCAGCTTGGCGGGGGAGGCTTTGTGCTCGCAAAGGATTTGGAGGTCTGACATACGTACGTCTCCTGGGCTGTCGGGGCCATCCGCGCAGAACACCGCCGAAGTCGCTCGGCAGGCACGCGCGGCGGTGCGATCATAAATCTTCGGTCTTCTCCGCCGCCGTCATGGTGCCGAGCCGCACCGAGGCGAGGTCGTCGTCGCCGATGTCGAGCGGCTCTCCCGCGAGGTCCGCGGCGGCGCGCACCAGCGCGGCGGCATCCAGGCCGTAATCGCGCAGCAGATAAGGCCGGCTCGCGCCGTGTGCGTAGGTGTCCTTGAGGCCGAGCCTAAGCAGCCGGCGGCCGATGCCGTGCTCGGCCATCAGCTCCGCAACCGCCGCGCCGAGACCGCCGATTATGCTGTGGTTCTCCATGGTGACCACGCCGAGGCGCACGCCGGCGAGCGCCTCCAGCACCGCCTGGTCGTCGAACGGCTTCAGCGTCGACACGTGCAGATGCCGCACACCGATGCCGTGCGCCCGCAACGCGCCAATGGCGCGCATGGCCTCCTCGGTGCAGATGCCGCTGGAGATGACGCAGAGGTCGTCGCCGCTCGCCAGCAGCCGCGCGCAGCCGAGCCGCATGGGCTCCGCTTCTGCGAACAGCCGTGGCACCTCGCCGCGGAGCTGGCGAATGTAGACCGGGCCGTCCACCGCCTGGGCCACGTCCAGCACCGAGGTCACTTCGGTGGCGTCCCCGGCCTCCAGCACCGTCATGTTCGGGATGAGACGCATCAGGCCCACGTCATCGATGGCCTGGTGCGTGACGCCGCCCGGCGTGGTGAGCCCGGGCAGGAAGCCCACCAGCCGCACGGGCAGATTGGGATAGGCGATGGACATGGCCACCTGGTCGAAGGGTCGGCGCGTCACGAAGACCGCGAAGGTGTGGATGTACGGGAAGAACCCCTCGCGGGCCAGGCCGGCGGCGAAGCCCATCATGTTCTGCTCCGCCATGCCGAGGGAGTAGAAGCGGTCCGGATAGGCATCGCGAAAGGCATCCGCCTCGCAGGACGCTGTCAGGTCCGCGGACAGCACCAGCACCTCGGGCCGGTGCGCGGCCCAGCGCACGATGTGCTCGCGATGGGGGCGGGTGACGGTCTCGATCATGCTGCCGCCTCCGCGGTCATGTCCGCGAGCAGCGCCTCGTAGGCGCGGAGCTCGGCGTCGGACTTGAAGCGGACGTAGTGCAGCTTTGGCGTCCGCTCGCGCATCAGCTCGATGCCGCGGCAGGGATCGGTGCGGGCGATAACCGCGAGCGGGCGGTCACCACCGCCGAAGCCCTCCGCGGCGGCCGCCAGCGCATCGCTGTCGTGTCCATCCACCTCGCGGACGTCGGCACCGAAGGCGCCCAGCCGCGCCGCCAGCGGCTCGATGGTCATCACGTCTGTCATTGCACCGTCGCACTGCTGGGCATTGGCGTCGATATAGACGCCGAGGTTGCCGATGCGGTGGTGCGCCAGGGCCGCGAAGGCCTCCCAGGTCTGACCTTCCTGGAACTCGCCGTCGGACATGAACACCCAGACTCGCCCCGTGTCGCCCCGGAGCCGACGTGCCAGCGCCATGCCACCGGCCTGGCTCAGGGCCTGGCCGAGCGAGCCCGCCGTCACCTCGTGCCCGGGCGAGTGCTCGGCGCCGATCAGCTCCACCGTGCTGCCGTCCTGGTTGAACGCATCCAGGCCGTTCGGCCCCAGACGGCCCAGTTCGATGAGCAGGGAGTAGAGCACCAGCGCATAGTGCACCGGCGAGAAGATGAACCGGTCCAGCGCAGGCGCCCGCGGGCCGTTGTAAGCCGCGCCGGTGAAGGCATGCGGGTTGTCCGGTCCGGGCACGCCGGCGAATGGCCGTGGCACCAGGGGTGCGATGCTGTCTCCGAGGCGCATCACCCGCAAGTACAGCGTCGCGAGGATCTCCGCCGAGGAGCACGCCTGGCTCAAGTAGCCGCCGTTGTTCTTCAGCGTGTAGGCGAGCACGCGGCGGCGCACGGCGTCGGCGACGCGGCGGACATCGACCGCGGTCGCCGGTGCATCCAGCGCTGTTGTAGCGGGTGTGACGGCGGCTTGGGTCATGGCATGGGCACCGGGCTCAGCTTGGGGAGCGGATTGTAGCGCGATGGTCCGCGCGCGGCGGCTTGGGGGATCTCGGTGCAGCAGGGGCGGCCGGATCGCGCGGAGCAGCTCTCGTGGGAGCGGCACTCCCGGTGTCGCGACCGGCGCCAAGGCAACCTACAACGCCCCAAGTAACCGCCGAGCCGCAGGCAACCTCCCGGCCGCCATCGCGCCACAAAAGGCAGTGGCGCTCCCACATCGGCACGCCTGGAGCAGCCGTTTCGGGAGCAGCGCTTGTGGGAGCGGCACTCTCGGTGCCGCGACCGGCGCCAAGGCAACACACCGCGCCCCGAGTCAGCACCAACCAGCA
>NZ_JAJDNQ010000110.1 GCF_022340605.1 Thiohalocapsa sp. | reverse complement strand
CCCATGTGCGGTCGCTTCGTCCAACACGCAGACCCCGAAATCTACGCGAGCCGCTACGCCGCGGAGCTGGACACGGACGGCCTGGGCGACTGGCGCCCGAGCTTCAACGTCGCAC
Organism: Thiohalocapsa sp.; assembly: GCF_022340605.1. GTDB lineage: Bacteria > Pseudomonadota > Gammaproteobacteria > Chromatiales > Chromatiaceae > Thiohalocapsa. Next base: position 7,277 of record NZ_JAJDNQ010000110.1, on the reverse strand, counting down.
CCACTCGCCCGGTGCTGGCGATCCGCGCCGGGAAGGAGGGCGGCCGGGAGCTGACGGCGCTGCGCTGGGGCCTGATCCCGAGCTGGTCCAAGGGGCCGGACAGCCGCTTCAGCATGATCAACGCCCGCGCCGAGACCGTCGCGAGCAAGCCCGCCTACCGCAGCGCCTTCAAGCGCCGCCGCTGCCTGATTCCGGCGGAGGGCTTCTACGAGTGGCAAGCCCCAGACAAGACCGCGGACACGACTGGGAGCAAGTCCAAGTCCAAGCAACCCTTCTTCATCCACCGCAAGGATGGCGCGCCGATCCTGCTGGCCGGTCTCTGGGAATACTGGCGGCCCGAGGACGGTGAGCCGGTGCAGTCCTGCACCATCGTTGTCACGGATGCCAACGCCGCCGTCGCTGCCATCCACGATCGCATGCCCGTGGTGCTGCCGGCCGCGGCCCGCGATGTCATTCGCGCCTGGCTCGACCCGGACAACCCCGACACCGATGCCCTGCAAGCCCTGCTGCAGCCGTCTCCGGCCGCGGAGTGGGCGCTCGACCCGGTCTCGCGCCGGGTCAACAGTCCACGCAATGACGCGCCGGACCTGATCGAGCCCGTGGCCGCGACAGGGCAAAGTTAGCCGGCTCCGACCGGTCCCGCCGCCGGTCGCGCCCGATTGCCTGCTGCATCGGCGCTCGTCGCGTCATTGGGCCGATGAGCGGCACTCTGCCGTCTCGCATATGTGAACTGGTTCGCAATAATGCGCCCATGCCTGGGTTGTTCTTTTAAATTTGGTGCGCGGATTCCCTATTCTTGAATCGGCGCCTCGCCGGTCGGCGAGGCCGAAGCCAATCCGTGCACGGCGGCCGGGACGGAGCAGACGACCACGCACCATGGGACGCCAAGCAGTCAAGATTCCCGGCCCGCTCGGGCAGCGCGGTCGCGGACGCCGGCGGCTCCCCTTGCGGCGCACCCTGCTGCCCGCCGCGCGCTTCCTCGGCGACCTGCTGCCGCGGCTGCTGGACATGGGGCTTGCCGCGGCGCTGCTGCTGGTGATCTCGCCGCTGCTGCTGGCGCGTGGCGTTGCGAGCGTGCTGCAGACCGGCCGGCTGTTCGACTTCGACGAGCTGATCGGGCGCTGCCGCACACGCATCCACCGACTGCGCTTCGCGGGCAGCGGCCCGCTCAAGGGGCTCGCGGTCTGGTTCAGCGTGCTGAAGGGCGACCTGGCCTTGGTCGGGCCGCGGCCGCTGAGCCCGGCCGAGGCCGCCGCGGTGCCGGTGGCCGATGCCGTGCGCTTTTCGGTGCGGCCGGGGCTGGTGACGCCGTTCGGCGTCAAGCGCCAGGTGGGCATCGCCCACTTGGGCGAGAGCCGCATTGACCGGGACTTCGTCTATGCCCAGTCCGTCAAAGGTGATCTCGGCCTTGCGGCCCGCTCCATGGTTACCGGCGTGCTCGGCGGCGGCGCTGCCCGCGAGACGCCGCCGCTGCTGAACTTCTTCGGCATCCCGATCCTCAACACCAGCATGGCGGAGGCGGTGGACTGGCTCATGGCGGTCGGTGCCAGCGGCCACGGCGCAGCCCGGCAGCTCGCTTTCGTCAACCCGGATTGCCTCAACATCGCCTGGCATGATGCCGAGTACCGCGCCGTGCTGCTCGCCGCCGCGCGCGTGCTGCCGGACGGCATCGGCATCCACATCGGCTGCCGCATGCAGGGCGTCGCGCTGCGGGAGAACGTCAACGGCACGGACCTGTTCCCGCTGCTGTGCGCGGCCGCCGCGGAGCGGGGTCGATCGCTGTTTCTGCTGGGTGCGCGGCCCGGCATCGCCGCGTCGGCCGCCGAGCGCATGCAGCGTCGCTATCCGAAGCTCCGCATCGCCGGCACCCGCGACGGCTATTTCGACGTCGCCGAGGAGCCCGCGGTCATCGAGCAGATCAACGCCAGCGGCGCGGACCTGCTGTTGGTGGCCTTCGGTGCGCCGCGGCAGGACGTCTGGCTGCACCACCACCGCGACGCGCTGGCGCCGCCCGTGCGCATGGGTGTGGGTGGGCTGTTCGACTTCTACTCCGGGCGCATCCCGCGCGCGCCGGTGTGGATGCGCGAGATCGGCCTGGAGTGGGTCTATCGGCTGCTGCAGGAGCCGGGGCGCATGTGGCGGCGCTATGTCATCGGCAACCCCTTGTTCCTGTATCGCGTCTGGCGGCAGATGCTGAGCCCAGAGCGCTTCGCACTGCCGCCGGAGCGCGTCCCCGCCACGACGGAGCCCACCCCATGACGATCGATGCCAGGCGCCGCCAGGAGGCGCTGATCAAGCGCTACGGCAACCCGGCCGCGCTGGGCGCCCGGCAGCGCCTGCGCATGTTCGCCAAGCGCGCCACCTGGACCGTCGTGGTGCAGGGGTCCTATCTGCTGAAGCGGGTGTTCGACATCGCCGCTTCCGCGGTGCTGCTGGTGCTGCTGCTGCCAGTGCTCGCCGGCGTCGCGCTGGCGATTCACCTGGAATCGCCGGGGCCCATCCTGTTCCAACAGAGCCGGGTGGGGCGCTGGGGTCGGCTGTTCACCATGTGGAAGTTCCGCTCCATGTACGTCAATGCCGAGGCGCGCAAGGCCGAGCTGATGGCTCACAACGAGATGGCCGGTGGCGTCATCTTCAAGATGAAGGACGACCCGCGCGTGACCCGGGTGGGCCGCTTCATCCGCAAGACCAGCATCGACGAGCTGCCGCAGCTCTGGAACGTGCTGCGCGGCGACATGTCGCTGGTGGGGCCGCGCCCGCCGGTGCCAGCGGAGGTGGATCAGTATTCGCTGTCCGACCGCCGGCGGCTGGAGGTGATCCCGGGCATCACTTGTATCTGGCAGATCTCCGGGCGCTCGGAGATCCCGTTCGAGCAGCAGGTGGAACTGGACGTGCAATACATCGAGTCCCAGTCGTTCTGGACCGACCTAAAGATCCTGCTGAAGACCGTGCCGGCGCTGCTGCTGGGCACCGGGGCCTACTGAGGTGGCGTCGGTCATGGTTAGACGCGGCCAGCGGTGGCCCGGCGATCACTGGCGGCAGCGCCGCCGCAATGCACACCGGCCGCGCGCCGGAAGGAGCAGCTGAGCCATGCGAGCCTTGGTGTTCGTGGACCGCCCGGGTGCGGGCTTGGCGCCCCTGGACCAGCAGTACGCCGTCGGCCTGCTGCCGCTGGCGGACAAGCCCCTGGTGCAGTTCCGGCTTGAGGAGCTGATCGACGCTGGCATCACCGAGTGCACCTTCGTGCTCGCGGAGCACGCGGATCAGCTCGAGGCCCTCCTCGGCAGCGGCGAGCGCTGGGGCGCGCGCTTCCGCTTTGCCCTGAGCCGAGGTGGCAGTCGCGGCGACGGTCGGGACGACGAGGCGCCGAGCCGAATCTGGCTGCGCATCGCGCTGAGCGACGACGAGCCGCTCCTCGCCTTGCGGGCGGACCTGCTGGTCGGACCCTCGATCCGCAGCTTCCTCGACCAGGCGCAAGGGCTGCCCGGCTCGGTGGTGGTGGGCAGCGCGGCGGACCCCCGCGCGTCCATGTTGCTGCTGCGCTCGGGGCACCCGGATGCCGGACCGCTGCTGGACCTGTTGCGCTGGTCGGCGCCGGACACCGACGCCACTGACGCCCAAGCCGCCCACAACGTCGATCTGGGCGACAGGCCGCTGAACCTGCTGGAATCGCTGCCCGATTATCACCGCGCCAATCGCGACCTGGTGGCGGGCCGCCTGCCGGGCCTCGCCGCGTCCGGGCGCGAGGTGGCCCTCGGGCTCACCGCCGGGCGCCGCGCCGCGGTGGCTGCCCGCAGCCTCAAGCAGGGCCAGGCCTATGTCGGCGAGAACAGCCGTGTCAGCGCCGACGCGGAACTGCTGGGGGAGGTGGTCATCGCCCGCGACGTGGTGGTGGACCGCGGCGCCACCATCGCCGACAGCGTGATCCTGCCGCACAGCTACATCGGCGAGCTGGTGGAGGTGACCAACGCCATCGTCGCCCACGACGTGCTGATTCGGGTGGACACGGGGGTGGTGCTGAAGGTGGCCGACGCCTTTCTGCTCGGGCGGCTCGGCGGCAGCGGTGCGGCACCCGCGGGGCCGGGCCTGGCGGATCGGGCCGGTGCCCTGCTGCTGCTGCTGCTGTCGCTGCCGCTGTGGCCGCTGGCGCTGGCGGCGGCGGCGCTGGAAACCGGCGGGCGCAAGCTGCTGCGCCGCGAGATGCTGATCGGCAATCGCGCCCCGGCCCTGCCCGGCGGCGCGGGCAACAGCGCCGACCGGGAGCGAGCCTTCTTCACCTGGCGCTTCGCCACGCGCATCCCGGTGCTGGCGACGCTGCCGCGGCTGTTGGCCGTGGCGAGCGGCGACCTGCGTCTGGTGGGTGTGGCACCGTTGACGCTGCCGCAGGCGGAGGGGCGCACCGAGGACTGGCAGCGCGTGCGCGACCGGGCGCCCGTCGGCCTCATTGGACCCACCCAACTCAGGCTGCCCGCGGACGCGCCCTTCGACGAGCGCCTGATGAGCGACGCCTTTTACGCCGGCCAACGCAGCCTCCTCGGCGACCTGCGCTGGCTGTGGGTGGGGTTCCTCGGGCTGTTTGGTCGCCGCGCCTGGCAGCGCGCGTGAGCGACGCGATTCCAAATCGACGCACAGGGGGCGCGAGATGAGTGACCACGGCGAAGGCGGTGGCTACAAACCGCGCGTGGCCATCGCCATGCGCTCCTACAACGACATTGCCGTGATCAGGGATACGCTGGAGAGGGTGATGAGCCAGCGCTACCCCGACGTCACGCTCTGGAACTTCGACTCCAGCTCCAGCGACGGCACGTTGGACGTGATCCGCGAGTACAACGCGCCGGAGCGCATCCAGCAGAACGCCCCGAAGGACTACAACCCGGGCCGCGTGCTGAACCACGCCGTCGCCACCATCGGCGAGACGGCGGACGTCATCGTGTTTCTGAACTCGGATGCGACGCCCGAGAGCGACGACTGGCTGGCGCGGCTCATCGCGCCGCTGGCGGAGCCGGGCGTCGGTGCGGTGTTCGGCCGGCAGACGGCGCGCCCGGACTGCCGCTCGCTGTTTCGCAAGGACACCGAGCGGGCCTTCGGCGATGGCCGTGCGGCGGCGAGCTGGGTGCACTTCTTCTCGATGGCCAACGCCGCGGCGCGCCGAGAGGTACTGGTGCAGTACCCGTTCGAGACCCGGGTGCAGTACTCCGAGGACGTCGAGTGGTCCTACCGGCTGCGCAAGGCGGGTCTTCGCATCGTCTACGTGCCGGAGGCGGCGGCGACGCACTCCCACAACTACACCCTGGCGCAGTCCTACAGGCGCCAGTTCGGCGAGGGCAGGGCGGAGGCCTGGATCTTCCGCGACGGCGAGCTCAACACCTCGTTCCTGCGCTACACGGTGCTGCCCGCCGGCATGGAGGTGCTGCGCGATATGGTCTGGGCCGTGCGCGAGCGCTCGCTGGATGCCGTGCTGCACAGCCTGCCGCTGCGGCTCACGCAGAAGTGGGGCCGCTGGCGCGGCCTGGTGGCAGGCAAGCGCCAGTATGGCTAAGCCTGGAGCTGTCGCCTGCGACGAGCCCGCCGCGCCGTCGCGGCGCTGGACGCTGGACGGCGATGCGGCGGTGGAGGCGCGTATCGCCGCGGATCAGCGGCTCATCGCCAGGGCAGTCACGGCCGCGGTGCCGGCGGAGCATCTGGTGGCCCTGGTGCTCATGGGCGGCTATGGCCGCGGCGAGGGCGGTTTCGTCCTTACCGCCGACGGCCCCGCGCCGTTCAACGACTACGACTACTTCGTCGTGGTGCAGGGCACCACGCCCACCATCCGCGCCGGGCTGCAGCGGACGCTGGCCGATCTGGCGCACGACCTGGAGCCGCGCGTGGGCGTCGAGGTCGACTTCGCCCTGCTGCGCGCCGAGCGGCTCCCGCGCGCCGAGCTCTCGCTCATGCACGCGGAGATGCGCTGGGGCCATCGCGTCGTCGCCGGCGATGAGCGCGTACTCGACGCGACGCCCGACATGCCCTTTCGACGGCTGCCGCCCGGCGAGCTCACCCGGTTGCTACTGAACCGCGGTGCCCTGCTGCTGCTGAACCGGCGGCGGCTGAACACGCCTGCAAACGGCGGCGGCAAGCTCGACGCCGTCGCCCGCGAGGTCTTCTTCAAGTACCTGTTCAAGGCGGTGCTCGCCTGCGGCGACGCGCGGCTCGGCGCCGCCGGCCGCTATCACCCGTCCTATCCGACCAAGCTGGAGCGCCTGGAGGACCTTGCCGCCCGGGACGGCGAGGACGGCGGGGATGGCGACCTCCTCGCGCTCTACCGGCTCGCCTACCGCCACAAGTTTCGTCCCGCCTTCGACGAGCTCTCGGATGCCGTGCCGGCGCAATGGCAGGCGCGGGTGCTCGAGGTCTGGCTCGAGACATTGCGCGCGTTCGAGGCTCATCGCCTGGGGCGCGCCGTCACCGATTGGCGCCGCTACTGCGGCGCCGGCACACCTAAGGGACAGCGCAGCACGCTGGTGCGCAGCGTCGGCGTCACGCTGCGGGACTTCGGCGTGCTGGAGCCGCTGCGCCGGCCCCGCCGCACCTTGCGCTATCCGCGTGAGCGGCTGATCGGTGCGCTGCCGCTGCTGCTCACGTCCCCCGGCAATCCGCTCGAGCACTGTGTTGCAGAGGCGCTCGGCCTACCGGCGGAGACCACCTGGCAGCAGGCCGCGGAGCGGTTTCTGGCGCTGTGGGGGCGCTATGCCTGAGCGGAGGCGCCGACGCGGCAGGGGGCAATCCTGTAGTTCGCCGGACGCCTACCGACGCCTTGCTATCTGCATGGCGGGTCACTTACGAACAGTCCATCTCCCGCTCCCGTGGCAGTTGTTTTCGGTTGAAAACCTCCCCGTAATCGCTTCTCCTGACAGCACACCTGAAAATGCATGCGCGCAGGAAGCGTTTGCCGGTGGCCGTACCATAAACCTGATCGTGTCGCCCCGCTTATAGCCTGCATATATCCCAGCAGTCCCTGCGGGACTAACAAGAGAGTAAGTCCCAGTGAGATGCCCTTCGTTGTCCGCCCTCAGGTTACCCAGGCGGATCCTATATGATGTTCCCGCCTCTACTCCGGTTTCATATATTTTCGTTCCCGCAAATGTCCCCAAGTGCACGGTCGCCAAGGGAGGTTCCGGCTCACTTGGAGGTTGCAGCAGAATTGGAGGGAGGGGTGGTGGACTCGGCGGAGGCGATGGCGGTGGCGGTGGCGACACTGGCAGTCGCGAGGATGGCGGTGCGGGAACTGCCGGTGTATC